>JACJXK010000014.1 GCA_020636675.1 Prevotellaceae bacterium | reverse complement strand
TTCAAAATTGGGAAGGCAACCATTACGATAACCATAAAATGGTAAACACAAAATGGTAACTTTCAGGGAGGGGTTGCAGCCCTCCCACTTTTGGACTTGTTCGTTGCAAATATACTATTAAATCATGGAAAATCAAGAAGAAACGCATAAAAGAGGCGGTAAAAGAGAAGGTGCGGGGCGCAAATCAAAGTATGGTGCAACCGTCAATGTAAACTTCCGTATAGACGCCGATCTGGCGGATTTACTGAACGCACAACCCAACCGTAGCCGCTTCATCAACGAAGCCATCAGAGAGAAGCTACAACGCGAAAACAAAGCCCTTTAAACGGGGCTTTTTTGCTGTTCAAATACCAATATCAAAGCTGGTGCAAAGACAAATCAAAGGTAAATTAAAGTAATCACCGTTTTATCGGTCAAAAAACACAAGCAAAATTAAAGCAAATGTACATTTCATTTTTCGACCCGTTTTCGTAAGTATTTATCAATCAATCAAAACCGATGTGTGTACTTGTACAATTCATTTTATGCCCCGTACACGGCTCGTCCCCTCCCCATCGGCCAAAGGTGAGTGTCCGACTGCCGATGGTGAGGTGTTTTGAAAAAATCCGGTTCATTCTGTATATCCTGTCCAAATTGTCAATCCAATCAATCCGTCCATCCAATCAATCTTGTATGGCTTTTCTGGCTTTTCAAATGCCGTAGGCATTTTCTCTTTGTAGCGAATTCCGAAGGGAATTATCCGCATTCCGTAGGAATGCACCCGTCCATAAATAAGGTTATGAAGGAAATGTCGCATCCCTACAGGATGCTTTCTCCACCCTCCACCGTATTTCTACAAATATATTGTCATTACGGGATGTTTTGCTGACGACAGTTTGACAATATCAACCATACAAGACGTATTGACCTTAAAAAATATTTACTAGCAGGAACATAATAAGAAAAGAGGACATTCTCTAAAAGAACGTCCTCTCCTTCTCTATTTATTGATAATAAATCTCACCCCAATCAATATTCATCCCAACTCTTTATCTTAATGTCCTCGAACTTGAGTTCACAGCAAGAACGGATGAAGGCACTAGCCAAACGGGCATTAGTAATCAACGGAATGTTGAAGTCGATAGAGCTACGACGAATCGCATATCCATTCTCCAATTCCCTCTGAGTAGAATCTTTCGGAATGTTGATGACCAAATCAAACTTCTTGTCAGCAATCATCTCCATGACATTTATCACCCCCTTGTCCTCGTCAGGCCATCCCACCATCGTCGATTTGATGCCGTTTTCGACCAGGAATTTATGAGAACCTCCCGTGGCATAGATGTCATATCCGTGGTCTTGCAACATCTTGCAAGCGTCCAACAGATCGACCTTCGACTTGGTAGCTCCCGAAGAAATCATGATGCTCTTCTTTGGCATCTTATAACCAACGGAGAGAAGAGACTTCAACAATGCCTCGGAAAAATCATCACCGATACAACCGACCTCTCCCGTAGACGACATATCCACGCCATGGACAGGGTCGGCCTGCTGCAAGCGGGCATAAGAGAACTGAGAAGCCTTAACTCCCACATAGTCCAAATCAAACGCCGACTTTTCGGGTCTATCCACCTTCATGCCTAACATCACCTTCGTAGCCAACTCTATGAAGTTTATCTTCAAGACCTTCGATACGAATGGGAAACTACGTGACGCCCTCAAATTACACTCAATCACTTTTATCTCGTTGTTCTTTGCCAAGAACTGGATATTGAACGGACCGGAGATATTTAAAGCCTTCGCCGTCTGACGGGCGATATGTTTGATTCGACGAACCGTCTCCACATATATTTTTTGAGGAGGAAACTGCGTGGTGGCATCGCCAGAGTGGACTCCGGCAAACTCGACATGTTCGGAGATGGCATAAACCACAATTTCACCCTTATCTGCCACAGCGTCAATCTCTATCTCCTTACAACGTTCGATAAACTCGGAGATGACAACAGGATGCTTTTTAGAGACATTAGCCGCCAGCTGAAGGAAGTTTTCCAACTGCGATTTGTTATAACAAACATTCATCGCAGCACCAGACAACACATAAGACGGACGCACCAAGACAGGGAATCCGATACGGTCTACGAATTCATTCACATCCTCCAAGGTTGTCAACTCCTTCCATCTTGGCTGGTCAATACCCAAGTCATCCATCAAAGAGGAGAACTTATGACGGTCTTCAGCCCTATCTATATCTTCAGCTTGCGTGCCAATAATATTGACATTGCTCTCAGACAATTTAACAGCCAAGTTATTCGGAATCTGACCTCCAGTAGAGACTATCACACCCATCGGGTTCTCCAACTCCAAGATATCCATGACACGCTCATAGCTCAACTCATCGAAGTAAAGCCTATCACACATATCATAATCGGTAGAAACCGTCTCCGGATTATAGTTGATCATGACAGAACGATACCCTTCCTTCCTAATCGTGCTCAACGCATTGACACCACACCAGTCAAATTCGACTGACGATCCGATACGATATGCACCGGAACCCAACACGACAACAGACTTGTGGTCTCCCAAATAATTGACGTCATTCTTAATGCCACTATAGGTAATATATAGATAATTGGTCTGCGCAGGATATTCGGCAGCCAAAGTGTCAATCTGCTTAACGACAGGGACAATTCCCTTCGACTTACGATAGTTGCGGACATTCAGCACCTGCTGGTCTATCTCGTCATTACTACATTTAGTAACCAAACGGGCTACCTGAAAATCGGAGAATCCGAGTTTCTTCACATGAAGCAACAACTCATCAGGAACAGATTCCAACGAATTGTAAGTAGCCAACTCCTTCTCATGAGTGACAATGTGCTGCAACTTCTGCAAGAACCATAAATCAATCTTAGTCAACTCATGGATTCTATCTATCGTATAACCCTCGTGCAAAGCCTGGGCCAAATAGAACACACGTTTATCCGTAGGTTGGGAAAGATCCTTGTCCAAATTACTTGAACTCAAATCCTTATTGGCGACAAATCCGTGCATTCCCTGACCTATCATACGAAGGCCTTTCTGAATAGCCTCTTCAAAAGTACGGCCTATAGACATGATCTCGCCCACACTCTTCATGCTACTTCCCAACAAACGAGAAACGCCATGGAATTTACCTAAATCCCAACGAGGAATCTTGCAGACAATATAATCCAAAGCAGGTTCGAAGAATGCTGAAGTCTCTTTCGTTACCGAATTTTTCAATTCAGGCAATCCATAACCCATACCCAACTTCGCTGCGACAAAAGCCAAAGGATAACCTGTAGCCTTAGATGCCAAAGCAGAAGAACGGCTCAAACGTGCATTCACCTCAATTACTCGATAATCTTCAGAAAGAGGATCAAATGCATATTGAACATTACACTCTCCTACGATTCCGATATGGCGGATGATACGAATAGCCAACTCCCTCAATTTATAATACTCCTTATTAGTCAATGTCTGAGACGGAGCGACAACGATACTCTCTCCCGTATGGATACCTAGCGGATCGAAATTCTCCATGTTACAAACTGTAATACAGTTGTCGTAACGGTCACGAACCACCTCATACTCAATCTCCTTCCATCCTTTCAATGACTTCTCCACCAAGACTTGGGGTGAATAAGAGAAGGCCTTTTCTACCAACACCTTCAGCTCCTCATCGTTATTACAGAATCCGGAACCTAAACCACCCAAAGCATACGCCGCACGTACAATCACTGGATAGCCCAACGTATTGGCAGCGTGAATAGCATGGTTGATGTCTGTTACCGCCTCACTCTTTATATAATTGACATTGATCTCTGAAAGTTTCCGGTTGAAAATTTCACGGTCTTCCGTATCTATGATTGCCTGAACCGGAGTTCCCAGAACCTCAATATTATATTTTTTCAGGACGCCGGAACGATACAAAGCCACACCACAGTTAAGGGCGGTCTGTCCTCCGAAAGACAAGAAGATACCGTCTGGCCTCTCCTTCTCTATGACACGTTCCACAAATTCAGGTGTTACAGGCAAGAAATAAACCTTATCCGCAATACCCTCCGATGTCTGCACCGTAGCGATGTTCGGGTTGATCAGCACCGTACTGATGCCCTCCTCCTTCAAAGCCTTCAAGGCCTGCGAACCGGAATAGTCAAACTCACCGGCTTCACCAATCTTCAATGCTCCGGAACCGAGCAACAATACTTTATTGTATTTTTTAGGTCCTAAGAACGATGATTTCTCTTCCGTTCCGAAAGACTTCGCCTTATCATTCTCTATCAATTTCACAAATTCATCAAACAGGAATTCCGTGTCTTTAGGTCCACTAGACGCTTCCGGGTGGAACTGAGCAGAGAAGAACGGCTTCGTCTTATGGCGGATTCCTTCGTTCGTCCCATCGTTCATATTGACAAACAAAGGTTCCCACTCTGAACTCAATGTATTATTGTCTACCGCGAAACCATGGTTTTGGGAAGTGATGAAAGCCTTCGTGCTACCAATCATACTTACCGGTTGGTTATGGCTTCTGTGCCCATACTTCAACTTATAGGTCTTTGCTCCGCCGGCAACAGACAACAGCTGGTTACCCATACAGATGCCGAAGATAGGCTTGCCTGTCTCCATCGCCTTCTTGATACGCTCTACCGTAATCTTGCAGTGTTCAGGGTTTCCCGGCCCGTTAGAGATGAACAGTCCGTCATACTCCAACTGATTAAAGTCATAATCCCAAGGAACTCTGGTCACCGTCACGTCACGTTTCAGCAGGCAACGGATAATATTGTTCTTCACACCACAGTCGACTAATACGACCTTATGTTTTCCTTTTCCATAAGTCACGACCTCCTTGCAGCTAACCTTAGCCACTTGGTTCTCATCGTCCGGATTAATGAACGGGATGTCTTCCCCATCCGGGAAAACCAACTTGCCTTTCATAGCTCCCTTTTCACGAACCATCTTGGTCAATTCACGAGTGTCGATACCAAAGATGCCAGGTATCTGCTGGGCTTTGAGCCAGCTACCCAAATCTTCAATCGCATTCCAGTGACTATATTCAAAAGAAAAATCGGAAATAATCAAGCCATTCACTTGGATTTTTTCCGATTCAAAAAAAGTTGAAATACCGTTCTCGTCGACCTTGTCGCTCGGAACACCATAATTACCAACTAAAGGAAAGGTGACGGTCAGAATCTGACCCGAATAAGAAGGATCCGTCAGACTTTCTGGGTAACCCACCATCGCCGTACTAAAAACGACTTCACCTGCTACTGGCTTTTCGTAGCCGAATGATTTTCCTTTAAAAACGGTGCCATCTTCAAGCACCAAATTAAATGGTCTATAAGCGTGCATAATTGTCATTCATAAATTCGTGCAAATTTCGGGATTTTTTGCCACAAAAAGAAATAATACCCACCAAAATTTGAAAAAGAATGAAATTATCACATTTATAAGGGATCGACATGGTGGAATCGACGGTCAGAAACAAGACCGTCGACATCCAGACAGCCCGACATCACAAGCAATGTACTAAACAGAAACACCCGTCCGTCAGACAAAATGCTCTATCATCATGAAAACGGCAGCACCGCTCAGATAGCCCAAAAGAGCCAACCAGCTGATGCGCTTCAGATACCAACCGAAATCAACACCTTCCAATCCCATCACCACAACGCCTGCCGCAGAACCAATAATAAGCATACTGCCTCCCACCCCGGCGCAATAAGACAGAAACAACCAAAACGAGCCATCCTGCATGAAAGGAGCCAACGCCTCCGGCGACCCAACAGGCGCCAACTCATACATACCCATAGCACCCGCCACCAACGGCACATTGTCGACTACGGAAGAGAGCATACCTATAATAATATTGATGCCATAAACATTTCCATGAAAGACTTGCTCCAACGATTGGGCCAACGACGACAAGATGCCAGCACACTGCAGAGCGGAAACAGACAATAATATTCCCAAGAAAAACAAGATAGTAGAGAAGTCTATACGACCCAAGACAACCGAAATACGGACCTTCTCCGATTCCGGCACCTGACGTTTCCGTCTATATACAATCTCCGTATAAAACCACAAGACACTCAGCCCCAACAAAACACCCACAAACGGAGGCAAATGCGTCAACGTCTTAAAGACAGGGACAAACATAAGGCTACCTATACCCAAGAAGAATATGGTTTTCTGTTCAACCTTCGAGACCACCCCCTCCGCCAAATAGGAGGAAGCACCAACCTCGGCCGTATCAGGCAATTTGCCTTTCAGCATACGGCAAATGAACAAAAGAGGAATGACAAGCGAAATAAAGGAAGGAAATATAAGGTACGGCACCAAATGGACTGCCGTCACATTGCCCTTCACCCACAACATGATCGTGGTCACGTCGCCAATAGGAGAAAAGGCACCACCACTATTAGCCGCAATGACAACAACAGAAGCGAAAAGCCATCGTTCTCCCTTATCCGGCACCATCTTGCGCACCAGCATCACCATAACGATGGCGGTAGTCAAATTGTCCAAAACGGCAGACATCAGAAACGTCAGTCCGGCAATGACCCACAGCAGCTTCCTCTTGTTTCTTGTTCGGATTCGGTCTGTCACGATAGTAAAACCACCATGTGCATCTATCAGCTCCACAATCGTCATCGCACCCATCAGGAAAAACAAGATTTCAGCTATATCACCCACACTCTCTATCATTTGGACTCCAGATACATAATCATACACAAGAGAGGTCACGTCGCCGCCATTCCGTAGCTGAGAAGCATACATCTCCCTAAAATCAGGAGACAGAGATATAAGATGCGGAGCCGCAAACATATAAATAACCCACAACAGGGCACTAAGTATCAAAGCGGAAGCCGCCTTATTTATCTTTATCTTATGTTCCATCGCTATTGCCGCATAGCCAAGAACAAACAAAACAACCATCAAAACTATCATATGGATTACTTTTTTATTTATTCGATTTGTTTTATATATCAACAATTTTTTCCTTGTAAATCAAGAAAAAAACAAAACTTCGTGACCAAATCTGTTAGCCAAAGAAGAGCAGAACGAAAAGATATCGGCACCTGCCGACAGATCGAGAATAGTTGATTTTTCAAACGACGATTTTTCGGATATCATAGACATAAAAACCTTTAGACCTCCGCAACGACCATCGTAATATATTTTGGCTTTTCACTTCCCGAAAAACAGGATAAGTAGACAGACTGATTAAACGAACTTTTTTTGATCCCGTAAGTTTAGAAAAGGAAAAGTGCCTGTGGTTCTGCCATTTCGCACACGAGGAAAGAGACAATACATTCACCGGCAATTCAGCAGACACATCGGTTCCTTCATCCCAGATTTCGAAGGAAGATTGAGAACAGAATACCATCTTCTCCTTCGACTCCGATTCACAATCGGCACTCCTTTGTATATATAGACAAAGGGACACCATCACAGAAGCCAACCAAACGAGCCTTTTCATACAAGAATTTCTTTCTCCAAAAGTATCAAAAATATAAAGAACTTATCTGAATATCAGCAAAAGATTTTGCAAACATACAAGAGCCAAGAAATAGATGCTTTTCAAATAGAAGGCTTTTTTTCGTGGTTTTAGCAACCATGAAAAAAAAGCAACTTGGTAAAGTTCCAATACATCTTGCGAGGATGCTTTCCTATCTACCAATCCAATCAATCATTCCATAGGAGTAATCTATCGGCAGAAAAGAAAGAGGAGACTATATTCCATCGGAATATGCCAAGGCATTCCGTTATCAGAGATTCTCGGACAGGATTTACAGGATGAACAGGATTTTTAAGTCACAATTTATTTTTTGACAATTATTTAATACAACTCGTCCACCCCACCTATGTTCTTTACAAAAAAGGATTATGACAAAAATCACACATAGAAACCTGCCAAACACACAGAAAACACTATTGCGCCACACAAAAAAATCAAATTTAATCAAAAAAACACAGCCATTGTATTTGCAAGTTTCAAAAATAGTCGTATCTTTGCATCGCTTTTCAGAAATACATGGTCTTATAGCTCAGCTGGTTCAGAGCACCTGCCTTACAAGCAGGGGGTCCTAGGTTCGAATCCTAGTGGGACCACTTAAATCCTGATTTCTTTTAGAAATCAGGATTTTGTGTTTTTAGAAACAGACAACAAATACCACTTCTAATCGACCCTCCCCTCCAAATAGCCACTTGTCATAAGACTTATCCTCTGATTTCCGTCCAACGAACCAAACGGTTATACATATCAATCATATCTATTCATTTAGAAATAAAAAAAATCGGCAAAGATAGCAATCCAGAATTGTCATCTTTGCCGACAAACGAAATAACAAGACCTACCTATCAATAAGGGGCACCGCACGTCTCAGCCTTTACCACCGCATCTTTCAATGACATACCACTGAAATCTTGTGCGGAGAAAATACGGCCAGACTTCTTATCGTCCACAAACGCACCCACTAAGATGCCGGGAATCGCACTTTCCGGCGAATTAGGAGCCTTCGGCCCTCCCAAATCGGTACGGCACCATCCCGGATCTGCCAAATTGATGGTAACGTCCGTTCCATTAACCTTAGAGCCTAAGTCGATGCTGATTTTATCAAGAGCAGCCTTACTAGCCGAGTAGCCGGCCTGTTCGGGCTCCAAACGGATGCCGCTCGTGGTATTTACCACACGTCCAAATCCACGTTCGATCATCTTCGGCAAGAAATGATAACAAATCATAGCCGGTGCTATCGTATTGATTTTATAACTCTCCAGATAATCTGACACCGGGGTTTTGAAGAACTCCGTGCGATAAGCAATTTGCAGGCCTGCATTATTGAGCACGATGTCGATTTGCGTACCTTTGGCATCTATCTCTTGGAGCATTTCCACTACCTGTTCGGCATCGGAAAGCTCCGCTGCGACAACATAGGCCTGCACGCCCTTGGCTTGTACCTCTTCCAGCACATGCTTCGAATGCTCCGCATTTCTGCTATGAAGCACCAGATTACAACCCTGCTCGGCCATAAACAAAGCCGAAAGATAACCGATTCCCCTACTTGCACCCGTAATGAGCGCCCATTTTCCTTTTACTTCTACCATAATTTACATTTTACTTTAAAACATTCTTTTTCGCATTTTCCAATGCCGATATTACTTTGTCGCACCAAGCATCAAACTCCGGATCCTCGATTTGACATTCCTTATGAGACATTATATATTGAATTGTATTCCTCACACCCTGATCAAAGCGGACATTCGCCGTAAAATCGGGCACAGCCCGCTTTAATTTAGTGTTGTCAAAAACAACAGAATTGGACTTGTCGCCAATCAGGCTACCCCTATAATCAAAAGAAGAGACAGCCGCCAGAAAATCAGAAGAGACATAATATGGTTTCAGCTCCACGCCCAAAGCATCTGCTATAGAAAGATAAATCTGATTCCACGTCAACGTCTCATCGGATGTTATCTGGAACGACTCCCCTATGGCACGGACATTGCCCATCAGACCAATAAAAGCTTTGGCGAAATCACTATTATGCGTCATTGTCCAGAGTGAAGTCCCGTCTCCATGTATAATGACAGGCTTACCTGCCAACATCCGCATAGCCACCTGCCAACTACCATTTTTCCCATGTACTCCGAGAGGAATGGAACGTTCATCATAAGTATGGCTCGGACGTATAATTGTAACAGGGAAACCTTTTTCTCTATACATCTTCATCAGGAAATCCTCACAAGCAATCTTGTTCCGAGAATACTCCCAATATGGATTAGACAATGGCGTTCCTTCAGAAATTCGATAATCACCTAAAGGTTTCTGATAAGCAGACGCGGAACTGATATACATGAACTGTTTTGTCTTTCCTTGAAATAGTCGGAAATCGCGCTCCAATTGTTCAGGAACAAAACCGATAAAATCACAGACCACATCAAATTTCAACCCTCTTATCTTCTCAGAAACAGAATCTTCATCATTCACATCCACATTCAATAAATTCACTTCGGAAGACAATTCTTCACTTCGGCTTCCCCTATTCAAAAGGAAAAGCTCCCACCCCATAACCAAAAGTCGTTTGGTTATAGCCATACTAATAGTTCCCGTACCTCCAATAAACAAAGCTTTCATACTCATACCTTAAATAGTTCCAACGGAATCTTTTTTCACATTTTCGTCGGCAAAGCAACAAAATCATTTAAACATAACGAAACAAAAACGCTTTCGATTTCCTCTTCTGATTCAAATAATCAGAAAAAACGAGAGACTTCGATACATTGATAGATATTCTCAGATTCGACCAAAAGATATTTGTTTCTCAAGAAACATATTCCATATATGTCTCTGTCCTATCTTTTTTCCTCCACTTTCCACTCTCCGATGGTGCGCAGCTCCTTGTCGAAGTTCACACCCACCTTCACCAGACGTTTTCCGTTGGCGGAGTATGGTATCATGTAGCCTTTGTCGTCTATCTGCCGCAGGGCTTCTTCCACACTGCCGTCGAGCTTGAACTCGAAGACGTAGACCGAGTCGGCAGTCTCAATTACTGCATCAGAACGGCCGGCGGCACTACGCACCTCCGTACGGACAACAAACTGCGTCGAAAGGCTGAAAACGAGGTAAAAGATCATCGAATAGTGCTTCTCGTCATGGTGAGCCCCGTCATACGGAATATTGCTGATGTATGCGCGCATCAACGTAAGAGCTCCGTCTATGTCATGGTTGTCCAAAGCATTGGTGAAATTGATCAGGAAAATACTGTTGGTGTCCTTTACCGGATCGGCATAATTCTGCATCAGGCAACGCAAGAAACCTTCGCGCACCTCCTCGTTCGGATAGGCAAGCGTATATAATGATTTCTGCGGGTCATACGACTTAATGGTCAAATATCCGCTCTGGTAGAGCACGGGGATGGGCGACGTGGCCGTCTCCGTCGGAGTGTCGAACATATCGGCGATGGCCGGGAATCCCTTCTCGAACGTTTGTGGATCAATATTGTACCGTTTGATCATCTCCGTCAGGAAGGTCGGCGTGCCCGTGGAAAACCAGAAATTGTCCAACGTCTTCTTCTGCAAGGCGTTCAACAGGCTGAACGGATTGTATATATCTTCCGATTCACGGCAGAAATGGTAGCCGTCATATTTCTCTTTCAGCTTAGCGCAAGCCTCTTCAAAAGAGAGATTTAGACATCCCTCCATCCTTTGTATTTCACCTTCCATCTCCGTCCTCAACTCCTGTTCGGTAATGCCGCAGATAGAGCCATACTCGTTCCACATACTGATGTTATCCAAATTGTTCAGCTCGCTAAAGATGCTCAGCTGGCTGAATTTGGAGATGCCTGTCAGAAAGATGAACTTCAGATGCTTGTCGGCAGACTTCAACGGACTGTAGAAGTCGCGCATAATGTTGCGGATGTCCTCCATCCGTTCCGGGCTGTTCAGCGAGTCGAGCATCGGAGCGTCATATTCGTCAATCAGAACGACAACAGGCTTGCCTGTTTTCTCTTCTGCGGCAACAATCAGATTCTTCAACCGAGTGCTGAAAGCAGTCGCTTGTGTGCGCTTGCCATAAACAAGCTCATATTCGTGCAGCAAGTCGTTCAACGACGATTTCAGGTTCTCTATCTCCGAATATTTAGACCCGCTCAGGTCGAAGCGGAGCACGGGATATGACGTCCACTCCGTCTCCAGCTTCTCTATGGCGAGACCTTGGAACAGTTCCTTGCGTCCTTGGAAATAAGCCTCCATCGTTGATACCAGCAGGCTCTTCCCGAAACGGCGCGGACGGCTCAGGAAATAGGTGGTTCCATTATGGGCCAACCGATAGATGTATTCCGTCTTGTCTATGTATATAGCGTTCCGCTCGCGAAGCTTCTCGAACGTCTGTATTCCGATGGGAAAGAATCTCTCTGCCATTGTGTTTCTGATTTGATTGCAAATATAATTTTTATTTAAACCCCACCACTTTCCACTCTCCGATGGTGCGCAGCTCCTTGTCGAAGTTCACACCCACCTTCACCAGACGTTTTCCGTTGGCGGAGTATGGTATCATGTAGCCTTTGTCGTCTATCTGCCGCAGGGCTTCTTCCACACTGCCGTCGAGCTTGAACTCGAAGACGTAGACCGAGTCGGCTGTCTCCACCAAGGCGTCGGCTCGGCCGGCGGCACTACGCACTTCCGTACGCACCACGTAGGACGTGCAGAGACGAAAAATCAGGTAAAAGACGGTCTGGTAATGAGCCTCCGTCTGGTTCTCCACATCATAAGGTATGCTACTGAAAAAGGCGCGCATCAATGTAAGCGCCTTATCCATGTCGCCACCCCGCAAGGCCAACGAGAAGTTGAGCACGAACATCGCGTTGACATCCAACGATGGCGCTGCATAATGTTGCATCAATGCCTTCTGGAAGCCTAACCGCACCTCCTCATTTGGATAGCCCAAGGTGTAAACGGAGAGTTCCGGGTCATACGACTTAATGGTCAAATATCCGCTCTGGTAGAGCACGGGGATGGGCGACGTGGCCGTCTCCGTCGGAGTGTCGAACATATCGGCGATGGCCGGGAATCCCTTCTCGAACGTTTGTGGATCAATATTGTACCGTTTGATCATCTCCGTCAGGAAGGTCGGCGTGCCCGTGGAAAACCAGAAATTGTCCAACGTCTTCTTCTGCAAGGCGTTCAACAGGCTGAACGGATTGTAGATATCTTCCGATTCACGGCAGAAATGGTAGCCGTCATATTTCTCTTTCAGCTTGGCGCAAGCCTCTTCAAAAGAGAGATTTAGACATCCCTCCATCCTTTGTATTTCACCTTCCATCTCCGTCCTCAACTCCTGTTCGGTAATGCCGCAGATAGAGCCATACTCGTTCCACATACTGATGTTATCCAAATTGTTCAGCTCGCTAAAGATGCTCAGCTGGCTGAATTTGGAGATGCCTGTCAGAAAGATGAACTTCAGATGCTTGTCGGCAGACTTCAACGGACTGTAGAAGTCGCGCATAATGTTGCGGATGTCCTCCATCCGTTCCGGGCTGTTCAGCGAGTCGAGCATCGGAGCGTCATATTCGTCAATCAGAACGACAACAGGCTTGCCTGTTTTCTCTTCTGCGGCAACAATCAGATTCTTCAACCGAGTGCTGAAAGCAGTCGCTTGTGTGCGCTTGCCATAAACAAGCTCATATTCGTGCAGCAAGTCGTTCAACGACGATTTCAGGTTCTCTATCTCCGAATATTTAGACCCGCTCAGGTCGAAGCGGAGCACGGGATATGACGTCCACTCCGTCTCCAGCTTCTCTATGGCGAGACCTTGGAACAGTTCCTTGCGTCCTTGGAAATAAGCCTCCATCGTTGATACCAGCAGGCTCTTCCCGAAACGGCGCGGACGGCTCAGGAAATAGGTGGTTCCATTATGGGCCAACCGATAGATGTATTCCGTCTTGTCTATGTATATAGCGTTCCGCTCGCGAAGCTTCTCGAACGTCTGTATTCCGATGGGAAAGAATCTCTCTGCCATTGTGTTTCTGATTTGATTGCAAATATAATTTTTATTTAAACCCCACCACTTTCCACTCTCCGATGGTGCGCAGCTCCTTGTCGAAGTTCACACCCACCTTCACCAGACGTTTTCCGTTGGCGGAGTATGGTATCATGTAGCCTTTGTCGTCTATCTGCCGCAGGGCTTCTTCCACACTGCCGTCGAGCTTGAACTCGAAGACGTAGACCGAGTCGGCTGTCTCCACCAAGGCGTCGGCTCGGCCGGCGGCACTACGCACTTCCGTACGCACCACGTAGGACGTGCAGAGACGAAAAATCAGGTAAAAGACGGTCTGGTAATGAGCCTCCGTCTGGTTCTCCACATCATAAGGTATGCTACTGAAAAAGGCGCGCATCAATGTAAGCGCCTTATCCATGTCGCCACCCCGCAAGGCCAACGAGAAGTTGAGCACGAACATCGCGTTGACATCCAACGATGGCGCTGCATAATGTTGCATCAATGCCTTCTGGAAGCCTAACCGCACCTCCTCATTTGGATAGCCCAAGGTGTAAACGGAGAGTTCCGGGTCATACGACTTAATGGTCAAATATCCGCTCTGGTAGAGCACGGGGATGGGCGACGTGGCCGTCTCCGTCGGAGTGTCGAACATATCGGCGATGGCCGGGAATCCCTTCTCGAACGTTTGTGGATCAATATTGTACCGTTTGATCATCTCCGTCAGGAAGGTCGGCGTGCCCGTGGAAAACCAGAAATTGTCCAACGTCTTCTTCTGCAAGGCGTTCAACAGGCTGAACGGATTGTATATATCTTCCGATTCACGGCAGAAATGGTAGCCGTCATATTTCTCTTTCAGCTTGGCGCAAGCCTCTTCAAAAGAGAGATTTAGACTTTCATCCATCCTTTGTATTTCACCTTCCATCTCCGTCCTCAACTCCTGTTCGGTAATGCCGCAGATAGAGCCATACTCGTTCCACATACTGATGTTATCCAAATTGTTCAGCTCGCTGAAGATGCTCAGCTGGCTGAATTTTGAGATGCCTGTCAGAAAGATGAACTTCAGATATTCGTCGGCAGACTTCAACGGGCTGTAGAAGTCGCGCATGATTTCGCGGATGTCCTTCATCCGTTCCGGGCTGTTCAGCGAGTCGAGCATCGGAGCGTCATATTCGTCAATCAGAACGACAACAGGCTTGCCTGTTTTCTCTTTGGCTGCGGCAATCAGTCTGGAGAGGCGTGTACTAAACGTTCCTCCCTTATTTCCATCCACGTAAACATCCTCATATCTAGACAAGATAAAGTCCAGCGAACTTTTCAGGTTCTCTATCTCCGAATATTTAGACCCGCTCAGGTCGAAGCGGAGCACGGGATATGACGTCCACTCCGTCTCCAGCTTCTCTATGGCGAGACCTTGGAACAGTTCCTTGCGTCCTTGGAAATAAGCCTCCATCGTTGATACCAGCAGGCTCTTCCCGAAACGGCGCGGACGGCTCAGGAAATAGGTGGTTCCATTATGGGCCAACCGATAGATGTATTCCGTCTTGTCTATGTATATAGCGTTCCGCTCGCGAAGCTTCTCGAACGTCTGTATTCCGATGGGAAAGAATCTCTCTGCCATTGTGTTTCTGATTTTTTAGATTACAAATATAGCAAATAGTAGGAGAAATATAAAACCGAAGGGACGAGGATTAAAAATCCCATTAAGCAACAGTAAAAAAACATCTTCCGCAGATTTCTGCTTGCCAAGATTTAAATGCAAAGAGTTTTCTGTTAAAAAGTTGCGGAAGTTATTCTTTAACCATTACTAAGTAATCGGCAAAAAACAACTTATGACGATTTTGAAAAAATGCCATAGGCATCATCTCTTTGTAGAGGGGGAAATAGGCATCGGCAACCGCATTCCGGAGGAATGCGCCATACACGACAATCATTTCTGTCCTCCTGCCGGACGGGCACTTACTTTTCTCCAGCAAGAAAAGTAAGCAAAAGTGCCTGCGCTGTTGCCCGCTTTCCGGGAGGCACGGCACGTTCCTCCGCTAAAACCTTTTTTATCCCCTCGTACTCGGGCAAAAAGGTTTTTTCACGCTGCGGCACGTACCTCCCCTCCTCCGCGGCCAAAGGCGAGTGTACGCCTGTTGAAAAAGAGACGTTTTAGAAATCATGTTCAAAAATCTACGAAATGTTTGCTATCAATGCAATGCTTGGAAGCATACTTTCAGGATGTTTTGAACTTTAGTACGTTATTTCTTCATGATCACTTAAAGTTACGGAAGTTATTTTTGGTTCATTACTAAACATCAATCACACAGAATTTCATCTATCAAACACCTAATTTTCGACTCCGCTCATTATTCCTTCAAAAAAAATAATCACAAGACTTGATTCGCAACGCAGGCTTCCCTCTTTATATTTCAGAAATAAACATATGTAATATAAGCATCATTACCGCATCTTCGAATCCCAACAAAATCAACAGAAAAGAAAGTCATAAATCATTCTTTATCTTTATTTTATCTATATCCACACACAAACAACACGTAATTTTGACATATATTTTAATTTAAAAAACATGACAATTTGTCATAATGATATCTAAAAGCGAAGACACATTGTCCCGTTTTTAGTTTTTTATAAGAATGGCAAAGTATTTGGACATACAGAAACGTTGGCAAACAAGAAACAACCAACAAGACTAACCACAAAGGGAGAGTTCTGAACAAAATGAGAGTCTTCCCCTAGTTAAAAGAGTAACAACTAAAATTATATACGCTATGAATTTGAATAACTTTACAATCAAAAGTCAGGAGGCCATCGAGAAAGCGGCCAACATAGTTCAAGTGCGTAACCAACAAGCCATTGAACCTATCCATTTGCTGAAGGCTATCATGGAAACAGGCGAAACCGTGACCAACTTCATCTTCAACAAGTTTGGAGCGAACACTCGCATCATCGCGTCTGCCATCGACAAAACAATAGACTCGCTACCAAAAGTAAGCGGAGGTGAGCCTTACTTGTCGAGAGAGTCCAACAATGTATTACAAAAAGCCGACGAATATTCAAAGAAAGCCGGCGACGAATTTGTCTCCATAGAATTCATCTTTCTCGCCATACTGAACGTCAAAAGCAACGCCTCCTCCATACTTAAAGATGCGGGATTGACCGAGGATGGCACACAATCTGCCATTAACGAGTTGAGAAAAGGAAATAAAGTCTCCAGCCAATCGGCCGAAGACACGTACAACTCGCTGAACAAGTATGCCATCAACCTGAACGAGAAGGCCCGCGCAGGAAAACTAGATCCGGTCATAGGCCGAGACGAGGAGATCCGTAGGGTATTGCAGATTTTGAGCAGGCGTACCAAGAACAACCCTATACTGATAGGCGAACCGGGAACAGGGAAAACGGCCATCGTAGAGGGTTTGGCCAACCGTATATTCCGCGGAGACGTACCGGAAAATTTGAAGAGCAAACAGATTTACTCCTTGGACATGGGTGCGATCATTGCTGGTGCCAAATACAAGGGTGAATTCGAGGAGAGACTAAAAGCGGTGGTCAACGAGGTGAGTAAAAGCGACGGAGAAATAATTCTTTTCATCGATGAGATACATACGTTGGTAGGTGCGGGCAAAAGCGACGGTGCGATGGATGCCGCCAACATTCTCAAGCCCGCATTGGCACGAGGGGAGTTGAGGTCTATCGGTGCCACAACTCTGGACGAGTACCAAAAATATTTCGAAAAGGACAAAGCCTTGGAACGTCGTTTCCAAATTGTCATGGTCAACGAACCGGACGAGGCCAGCACCATCTCCATACTCCGTGGTCTGAAGGAGAAATACGAAAACCACCACAAAGTACGTATCAAGGATGACGCCCTGATCAGCGCAGTTGAGCTGTCCAGCAGATACATCACCGACAGGTTCCTGCCAGACAAGGCCATCGACCTAGTGGACGAGGCCGCCGCCAGACTAAGGCTGCAGATAGACTCCGTTCCCGAAAGTCTGGACAAGAAAGAGCGCGAGATCAAGCAGCTGGAGATTGAGAGGGAGGCCATCAAAAGGGAGGCCGACAAGCAAAAGATGGACCAGCTCTCCAAAGAGATTGCAGACCTCAAGGAAGAGAGCAAGGTGATACGGGCAAAATGGAGCTCGGAAAAAGAGATCATCAATAAGATTCAACAGTCGAAAATAGACATTGAGAACTTAAAATTCGAAGCCGACCGTGCCGAACGAGAGGGAAACTACGAGCAAGTGGCCGAAATCAGGTACGGCAAAATAAAGGAGGCCGAGAAACAGATTGCCGACAGCCAGTCCAAACTGAAGGAGATACAGTCCAACTCCCCTCTTATCAAAGAGGAAGTAGACAGCGAAGACATCGCAGACATCGTCTCCAAATGGACGGGAATCCCTGTCAACAAGATGTTGCAGAGCGAGAAAGAGAAGCTTCTGCACCTGGAAGAGGAGCTACACAAACGCGTAGTAGGCCAAGACGATGCCATCATAGCCATCGCCGATGCGGTGAGACGTAGCCGCGCCGGACTGCAAGACCCGAAAAGGCCCATCGGCTCGTTCATCTTCTTGGGAACGACCGGTGTCGGAAAGACAGAGTTGGCGAAAGCATTGGCCGACTTCCTATTCGACGACGAGAATATGATGACCCGTATCGACATGTCGGAGTATCAGGAAAAATTCTCCGTAACCCGACTCATCGGTTCGCCTCCAGGATATGTAGGCTACGACGAGGGCGGACAATTGACGGAGGCCATCCGGAGGAAACCTTATTCGGTAGTCCTTTTCGATGAGATAGAGAAAGCCCATCCGGATGTGTTCAACACGCTGCTGCAGGTCCTTGACGACGGACGTCTGACAGATAACAAAGGCAGGCTGGTCAACTTCAAGAACACGATTATCATCATGACCTCCAACATCGGATCTTCTCTCATACGTGAGAAGTTCGAGAAGATGACGGACGCCAACAGGGACGAGACCATCGAATCGGCCAAAAACGACGTGCTCGAATTGCTGAAGAAGACCATCCGTCCGGAATTCTTGAACCGTATAGACGAGATTATAATGTTCACTCCACTCTCAGAGAAGGAGATTCAGAAAATCGTCAAGATTCAGATCAACGGAATAAAGAAGATGCTGGAGCAAAACGGAGTCAAGCTAGAGGTTTCGGACGCCGCGCTGAAGTTCATCGCCGAAGAGGGGTACGACCCTCAGTTCGGTGCCCGTCCGGTAAAACGTGTCATACAACGTTGCTTGCTGAATGAGTTATCAAAAAGTCTGATTGCCCAGAGCATAGACCGCACCAAACCAATTATGGTAGATGTAAGGGATGAAGGATTGATTTTCAATAACTAATATCCTAACATCGAAAAAGGACGACTTATACAAGCCGTCCTTTTTTTCGTGTATAAAAACCGAACAAATACTTTCGTCTATTTCTCACCTACATATGATACTGTAGTAGCAGCATAAGAGACTTGGAACTCTATGGCATTTTTCTCCTTCGCCGAACCTACGATATTCACATCAATAATATCGACATACTTCATCGAACCGGAGAAGTCGCAGGTTCCATCCTCGTTCTCCTTCACTACAATTTTCTCAAACGTAAGATCCACATTTCCCAAAACTCCGGCAGGAAAGTCCTTCACGGAGAGCTTAACCTCATAGCCATCCACCTTATCCACCTCTATATTCAACGGAGAATCCACACCACTAGTAGTCAACACACCCGAATACTCGCCGTCAAAAGAATTCCATATTTCACCGCCATCTATCGGATTCTGGTTCTCCTTCTCTTCCACCCTACCCGTATAGAAATTCACGGCCAATGGGATATTATTCATCGCCTTTATCCCCATAATAGAGATCACGGCAAAAATAGAGTCGTTATCATAAGCCTCTCCCTGAAACGAAACATACAACGTATCGGCAGCCGACCCATCCTTGTCGAGATCAAGAACCACCAACTGGCTATCACGCTGCATGCGGACCACTGAACTTTTGGACAGCGACACGCTATCAATACGAATTGCCCCCAGATCATAACCACCGACAGCAAACTGGTTGAACTTCACGTTCACCAAATTAACATCGACACGCTCAAAACCGATGTTCGCATTCGACTTACTAAATGAAAGGTCGAGCACACCATCATAATTGCTCTTCAAACCAAGAGTCAAATCAACCACTCCATTTCCATTCTTCTCACTATCATCATCTTTATCACAAGAGACAAATAAAAGACCGGCAAAAGCCAGCATGAGAACACATAACTTAGTTAATTTCATTTCTATTTTTCTTTGTTTCACTTAAAAAATTTACACAAAAATAACATTTAACTTTCAATGTCAATGCATTTTTCGATAAAGTTTCATCTTCTAAGCCGGCAACGGAGCGACAACACCCATCAACAGTAGGTTTTGCACAGCATAAGAAAGCATTTCAAAACATAGTCCCTTCATTCTTCGTTTTTTATGCTTATCTTTGCGACCGTTAAGGCATTAAAATAACACCGAAGAGATTATGTTAATCAACGAAAACTCGCCAAGATTGAATCTGAAGGAAAAAGATTCCCAGAAAAAAGGCAAGAAGAAGGACAAGTTCACAACTTTCCACGTAAAGGAAGAGGCAGAACTGTTCGACTATGTAATGAGAAAAATGGGAAGCATGAGCAAATCGTCCGTAAAAGCTCTGCTATCCAACCAAAGAATAACGGTAAACGAAAGGATCGTCACACAATACAACCATCCTGTCAAGAACGGGGATGTCGTCATCGTAAACTTCAGCAGCAAAGAGAGCGGACTTCACCACTCCAAACTCAAAATCATCTATGAAGACGAATATATCATCGTGGTCAACAAATCGGAGGGACTGCTGTCCGTTGCCACGGAGAAGAAAGAAACATTGACAGCCTTCCGTATCCTGATGAACCATCTGAAAAAGCAAAGTCTAAGGAACCGGCTCTATGTAGTGCACCGTCTGGACAGGGAAACTTCAGGCGTGCTTCTCTTCGCAAAAAGCAAAGAAGTTCAGGAATCACTCCAGAACTATTGGAGATACGATGTGTTGGAGAAAATCTATTATGCCATTGTGGAGGGCCAAGTGGAGAAAGACAAGGATACCATCATCTCTTGGTTGACGGAATCTCCGAAATCGAAGATAGTCTATTCTTCGCCAACTGACAACGGAGGAGAGAAAGCCATCACCCACTACGAGACAGTAAAAAGGAGCAACGAATATTCCCTTCTAAAAGTATATTTGGAGACAGGAAAAAAGAACCAGATACGCGTACACATGCAGAGCATAGGCCATCCGATTGTGGGCGACAAGAAATATGGCTCTACACTTTCGCCATTAGGCCGGGTAGGTCTGCACGCCGCCATATTGACAATACGGCATCCGGCTACGGGTCAGAAAGTGAGATTTGAAGCGCCTCTTCCGGAAAACATGAAAATGAAGTTTTAAGGAAAAGATAACATACGGAGGGCTCGAATTAAAATTCGAGCCCTCATTTTCAACAGTCATTCCATCAACACCTCAGACCTCCTATCATTTTTCAAAACGACAAAAAGACCAAATCCTTTCCATTTTTTGTTATTATAAATAAAGAAAAATCAGAATGGCAGAAAAATACTACGAAATATTAGGAATTAAAGAGGGTGCCTCCATCGAGGAGATCAAGAAAGCCTACAAGCAAAAAGCGAAACAGCTGCATCCAGACCACAATCCATCACCAAATGCACACGAAGAGTTCATCCTTCTGAACGAAGCCTGCATCCATCTACTCAAAGTAAAAGAGGCCAGCAGTTCAGGTATGAGCTACAATTTCAGCAAAAAACAAGAGCAGAGGAATCAAGAATATGCGAGAGCCCAGGCCCAGAAGTTTGCCCGTACCAGATACAAGGAATACATACATTCCAAATATTACAAAGACCTAGTTAAAATCAACGAATTCACCGACCTTTTATTCTCCATCCTAATCATAGCAATCATCAACGTAGTAATCATTACCCTCATTGGCAACGAATATCTCTTGGATATACCAATCTTCATACAAATGGGCATATTCGGATTTTCAGGAGCAATAACTGCGCTTCTGTTCAAACTCATCGACTTCAATAAAATAAGCAAATTTAACGGAGACATAGGCGTTTTCTCTTGGTTCTGCATAGGCACCACCTTCACCTACAACATTTATGTATTTCTCTCCCTAGGTCTAAAAGTTTGGATACCTTCCCTGCTGCTGGTATCCATCTACGTTTTGGGCATACTCTTGTTTTACTTGATATTCAGATTCAAATTTGCAGGAATCTTCACCATCAAAAAGTTCATATATCCCTTCGTCTACGGGATTATGCCCATCTCCATACTCCTATACATTAATGCATCCATGGCCAGCGACACCTACATCAGTAAATCCTATCTCCTTTTATCGGAGGAAGGAACGGGCAAATATAACAACGAATTCAAGAGCTACCCATTCGTACGGTCCGAGATAGAACGAGAATCTGCCGATATTTATGGAGTTTTCAACGAATATGGATATTCCATCTTCTATTTCAGGAACGGAATGTTAGGCATTCCCTTCTATTCGCACCAAAAAACCTATGAGTACAACGGGCAACGATAAAAGATAAATTTGCAGCCCACAACATACGCAAACGAAAAGACTTTCAACACATACTCCGCCTACAAAAAAGAGACCTTCCTTTCGAAAGGTCTCCCATACATACCGCCAAACTACCAAGACAATGGATACGTGTAAACCATTTTATATGACATATTTACGGCTCTATCCCTACTCAGAAGCACCTCCAACAGACGAAGACCGAACTCCACAGAAACAGCCGCTCCCCTTGCCGTGACAAACTGTCCGGAAACCACTACGTTTTCTTTCTTAAATTCAGCACCCTTCAGCGTATCCTCATATCCGGGATAGCAAGTAGCCTCTTTTCCTTTCAGTAGACCCATATTGCCAAAGATGGAAGGTGCGGCACAAATGGCGGCCAGCTTCTTCCCCTCCTTAGCAAACTTATCTATCAAAGATATCAAGGGAGAATAACCCTCCAGATTGCGAGTTCCCGGCATACCTCCCGGCAATACCAACATTATCCCTTCAGAGAAGTCCGTCTCCTCAAAAAGAGAATCGGCCATCACCGTAATGCCATGAGACCCAGTAACCGCCAGCTGCCCCATCACGGAGACAAGCACCGTTTCAAAGCCGGCACGCCTTAACACGTCCGTCGGAGCCAAAGCCTCCGTCTCCTCAAACCCAGCAGCCAGAAATACAAATATCTTTACCATATCTAAACAATTAAAATTATATATACGAAAAAGATTTCTTTCCAATCAAGAACCTATCCGAAGAAGAAAAAGTTCATGTATTCCATTCTTCGGAAGGAGAGAAAGAAAGCATACAAACTTACACAAAATCTTGCGATTTCACACCTATTGGGCAAAACAAGGGAGAGAGAAAACTCTTCAGATAGGAGATTTTGTACGTATTTTAGAAAGATTAGATTTTGTAGTGGCACACCAAATATGACAATTTCTTTCTGTGTCGACGGACTCTTACTTTTCTACGGAAAGAAAAGTAAGCTCCACCCTCCGCCAAACTTTTTATGTTCTCACACCTGAAATTCCGCGGCATTCCCTCCTCCGCGTCCAAAACAATTGTCCACCTACCAATACTCTTTAGGGGAAACAAACAAAACCCCACCAAAAATTCTCGGCTCACCGAGCCATTCCTATTGCACAAAAAGAGACACAAAGGCCGAAGTTTATTTTCCACCTTGTGTCTCTTCCTCTATAATTAAACAACTCTTCCTATTGGAGGGAGAAGTTGTAAGTTATCGTTCCGCTTTGGTTCTTATCCGTCTGGATAGGATTAAACTTAGCCTTCTTGGCCGCACTGACAGCCGCATTTCTCAACGCCACATTATCCGTATTGGTTCCTCTACCCACCTCTGCGCTTATCACATTTCCAGATTTGTCCACGATGATGCTTACCACCACCTTGCCTTCCTCCTGTGCGCTATATACCGGTTTGGAAAGAGAACCCACCAACGAGCGTCCACCCAACGACCACGAATTTCCGTTTCCGGATTTGGCAGAGCCTTCGGCACCCGTAGCTTCCTGGCTTCCGAAAGGATTACCTTGAGAGCCGGAACCCTTTCCGTTTCCTTTGCCCGAAGACGATTCCGTATTGCCGGAACCTCCTGCGCCATTACCACCGAAAATATTCTTCGTACGGTTTCCTATCTCCTTCGCCTTCTTATCCTGAGCATCTTTTATCGCCTTAGCCTCAGCCTCGGCACGACGTTGCTCCGCAAGTTCCTGTTCCCGTTTTTTCTTCTCCTCCCTACGGATACGTTCTTGCTCCAACTGTTCCTTCGTCTTTTGCTTCACCTCCGGAGCCTGATAAGACTCCTCTATGTCTTGGGTCACCAATTCCTCTTCTCCTGAGACTGGAGGTTGGGAAGGTGGTTCGGGAGCGGGAGACCCTTCTATCTCGGAAGCCGGAGTTGGTTCAAACAAACCATCACCACCATTCTCATCCACACCCAGACTGACAGCAAGTCCCTCCTCCGTGTCGGGTACAATCCTCGACAAGGAGCAGCAGAGCAAAATCAACAAAAGGAGAGCATGAAAGATCACACTACCAATGACTCCGCAAAATTTAGACTTCTGATACAGATTCATGAGATGTTTTTTTGAAAAATCACTTAGGTCTCGTCGCTATCACGAGCTTAAACTTATTCACATTCGCAATGTTAAGCACCTTCACCACTTCTCCGTGAGGCACCGTTTCGTCGGCATACAATGCCACATACATATCCGGCTCGGCCAACACCTGCTGCTGCAAGAAAGGCTCAATCTCGTCGAACGAGACCGGACGTTCCTTCTCCTTACCAGCCGAGACGTAATAATTGAGGTCCTTATCGATGAGCACGCGGACAATCGGCTTGGCCGCCGTCTGCGTTTTTCCCTGAGGCAACAACAACTTAATGGCACTCGGGTGCACCACCGTAGATGTCAACATAAAGAAAATCAGAAGCAGGAACACGATATCCGTCATAGACGACATGTTGAAGCCCGATTCAGCCTTATTTCTTCTTTTTAATGCCATAACATATTCATTTACAACAAAACCGCCATTAGTTTGCCGGCTCGTTCAATATATCCATAAATTCGAGAGAGCGAGCCTCCATGTCGCTCACCACCTTATCCACTCTCGATATGAGATAATTATAGGCGAAATAGGCAATGATACCAACGATCAAACCTCCCACGGTAGTCACCATGGCAGTATAGATACCTCCAGCCAAAATCGTAACATCAATATTACTTCCGGCATTCGACATATTGAAGAAAGCCTGCACCATACCGATTACGGTTCCTAAGAATCCGATCATAGGACCACCTCCGGCTATCGTGGCAAGGAAAGACAACCCCTTCTCCAATTTGGATATCTCAAGGTTTCCTACATTCTCTATCGCCACCATGACATCACTCATAGGACGTCCAAGACGGGAGATGCCCTTCTCTATCATTCTGGAATACGGAGTATCCGTTTTGCGGCAAAGCTCCAAAGCCGCCTCTATCTTACCTTCGTTGATGTAATCCTTTATCTTGTCCATAAAGGAAGAATCTTTCTGGGAGGCATGCTTTATCACTATCATCCTCTCCACAAAGATATATACAGCCAACATACATAAGAGCAGCAACGGAATCATAATCCATCCACCCTTCATTGCCATATCGAACAGATCCAGTTCGGCCACCTGTTGTTCAGTCACTTGAGTTGTGTCTGCTGCGACCTGCAATAATACACCTAATGCCATTGTCTATAATTTATTTCAGTTAATTAACAAACGCTTGCGAATATATCAAATTGTAGCCAAAGAACAAAAAAAAACACCTGTCTGCAATTATTTTTTTGTTTTTTCCGACTCATCCATTTTTACAACAGACACTCCTTGTATAGGTGCACCGTCTTTTCCAATCCAAAATATAAAGCATCGGAGATCAACGCATGACCGATGGAGACCTCTTTCATCCAAGGAATATTCTCATGGAAAAACTTCAGATTGTCCAAATTCAGGTCATGCCCGGCATTCACACCCAGCCCCGCATCCTTGGCAGCCTTGGCAGCCTCCACAAAAGGGAGGATAGCAGCATCTCTGTCTGCCGCAAATTCCAGCGCATAAGGTTCCGTATAAAGCTCCACCCTATCAGCCCCCGTCTTGGCAGCATTTTTGACATTGTCAATATTTGTGTCTATGAAAATGGAGACACGCACTCCTACCGACTGAAATTCCTCTATCAAATCACGAAGAAAGGCCTCGTTCTTAATCGTATCCCAGCCCGCATTGGAAGTGAGAGCTTCTGGCGGGTCAGGCACCAACGTGACCTGTGTAGGCTTCACATTCTTCACCAGTTCCACAAATGCGGGAGAAGGATAGCCCTCTATATTGAACTCCGTAGTCACCAAAGGAGAGAGTTCCATCACATCCTTATAGCGGATATGACGTTCGTCCGGCCTCGGATGTACCGTAATACCCTCCGCACCAAACGTCTGACAATCGACCGCAACCTTCAACACATCGGGAACATTACCTCCACGAGCATTTCTTATCGTTGCGACCTTATTTATATTCACACTTAATTTAGTCATTCCTTCTATTTTATATTTATTCTCCTAACGGAGTGCTTTTTCAGATAAAAACGATTATATGTTATGGAAGTTATGTCCCATACGCTCTTTCTTCGTCTTTATATAAAACTCGTTGTATTTGTTAGGCTGAATCTCGATCGGAACATTCTCCACAATCTCCAAACCAAAGCTCTCCAGACCAATACGTTTAATCGGATTGTTGGTCATCAGCCTCATCTTCTTCACACCCAACTCGCGCAAAATCTGGGCACCAACCCCATAGTCGCGCTCGTCCGGTTTAAATCCGAGGTGGATGTTGGCATCCACGGTATCGTATCCATTCTCCTGGAGCTTATATGCCTTTATTTTATTCATCAATCCAATGCCACGGCCCTCCTGGTTCATATAGACGACAACGCCACGGCCCTCCTGCTCTATTTTCTGCATGGCCACATGCAACTGGTCTCCACAGTCACAACGCAAAGAACCAAAGATGTCGCCGGTAGCACAAGACGAGTGGACGCGAACCAAAACAGGATCATCTTGATTCCACTCCCCTTTTATCAAAGCGATGTGCTCCTGTCCATTCGATTTCTGGCGGAAAGGTATCAGCTTGAAGTGTCCGTACTGGGTAGGCATATCCACCTCATCTCCCTTCTCAACGAGAGACTCAGACTTCAACCTATAAGCAATCAAATCCTTCACACTTATGACTTTTATTCCGTATTTTTCAGCAATCTCCATCAACTGAGGAAGACGAGCCATCGTCCCATCCTCATTAATGATCTCGACCAAGACACCAGCAGGAAACAATCCGGACAAACGGGCCAAGTCGACAGCAGCTTCGGTATGGCCGGCCCTCCTCAAAACGCCCCTGTTCTGGGCACGCAAAGGAAATATATGTCCCGGACGGGCCAAATCAGACGGTTTGGTACTTGGACTGCACAAGGCCTTCACCGTCATTGCCCTATCATAGGCACAAACTCCCGTAGTACATCCATTTCCAATCAAATCGACCGTAACGGTGAACGGAGTCTCGTGCAACGACGTATTATTTGTCACCTGAAGGTCAAGATTCAGCTCCCGACATCTGTCTTCTGTTATCGGAGCACACACCAGACCTTTTCCATTGGTAAACATGAAATTAATCTTTTCAGGAGTAATAAGTTCTGCGGCAGTAATGAAATCGCCCTCATTCTCCCTGTCTTCGTCATCGACAACTATGAGGAATTTTCCCTCTTTGAAATCGGCTATCGCCTCCTCTATCGTATTCAGTTTAAACATATCCATAAATATTAACGAATAAACAACAATTTTGTTTGGGAAATCAGTCGTCAGACATCATTTTCCCTTTTGCCTTACTATCTTCTATTATCTGCTCCAAAGTACGGCTATCTTCCTCGTACTTTGATTTAGAGAACAGTTTTTTCATCCACTTAACCACTTTCGCATCCGAAAACGAAACTATTCGGTCTGTTGCCGCCTCATAAGTGAGGATGACACCGAACGGAAATAAGACCAACGTACTCAACCAGATACCGTTCCACACATGCCAAACGCCTTCCCTTGCCATCTTATAACCCATATTGTCTATGACATAATAGATTACGAACAACAGCACGGAAATGACCACCGGCATTCCTAGTCCACCTTTTCTGATGATAGCTCCCAATGGCGCTCCGATAAAGAAAAAGACCAGACAAGCAAACGACAATGTGAACTTACGATGACGCTCTATATCATGACGCCTCATCAGCTTAGAGGTCGAGACTTTGATATCCTGCTGGATCAGCATCGAATTCTTCGAATTGTTCAAATCTATTATGACAGAATTCAAAGCACTTACCTTCTTGTCATTACTCAACGAATTCCACAAAGAATCTACGTCGTATTTTTTATAATCGGAAAGAGAATCCTGACTCACCGGTTTGAAATTATAGGAAGTTCGGTTAAAGATTCTTCCTTTATACTCCGCGGCATTAGACTTATCCAGACTATCGACAACCGCATTGAACGAGTCGACGGCTGCTGTCAGCTGCTGTACATTTTTAGACATATATTTATTGGAAGCGATGGCGGCATCCTGCATCTTGAAGTTCGAATCGAACTCAATCAGCACCTCCTTAAACGAAAAGGACTCCCTCCTATAAGGAACGCTATTGCGTGCCTCCCTCTGGTTCTTCAAGTTCTCGAACGATTCACCAGAAAAGAGATCCAGAACCAGGTTCATCTTATCGGCAGAGACCATCAGCCTGGCAGAATCGGCAGCCATCACCACCGCATTTTCAAAACCATTGGAGAAATCATAAATCATCACATCCTTCAGCAATTTACGGTCTTCATCTTTGCTCGACACATAGATACTATAACCCGGAACTCCGTTGTAGAAAGAACCCGTTGGTATCTCCGCATCGGGCTGCTTGTCCTTGATGGAACGAAGGAGCGTATACATCTTGGCTTGGATGACCGGCATCGCATTGTTCGAGAAGAAAAACGCCCCAATACTTACACAAATGATGAATACCACAAACGGGCGCATGATGCGGAACAGCGAAATTCCGGCTGCCTTCATTGCCAAAAGCTCCAGACGCTCTCCAAAATTACCGAATGTCATTAATGATGACAGCAAAATGGACAGAGGTAAGGCCATCGGGATGAGAGACAAGGCCGCATAGTAGAAAAACTGAGCCAACACACTAAGTTCCAAACCCTTCCCCACCATATCATCTACATACTTCCACAAGAATTGCATCAAGACGATAAAGAGACAGATGAAAAATGTTGCTATGAACGTTCCCAAATAACTCTTTATCAAAAATAAATACAAACGCTTTATATGCATCTCCTTCTATTATATATGATTTTTCGCAAAATTACTCCAAAAAAGTGACATTCGGAAAAAGTGAAGAGCAAACTTACATAAAACTTACGGAACATTTTTGAATTGTTAATCTTTCGAGAAAAGATACGTTCTGCCGCCAAGCCCTCCCATTCCTCCTTTTTTCGCGGAAAGAGAAAGCATTTTTCAGTAAGAGACATTTATTTAGTGATCAAAAAAATATTGTATGGTCGATTTCATCAGACTGTCGTCAGCAAAATATCCCGTAGGGATAATCTATTTGTAGAAGAATGGACGAAAGGCTTTCCATCTGTATGCGCCAAGGTCTTCCGTTATCTTGGATTTTTGGACAGGATTTACAGGTGGACAGGATTCTACTCAAAACACCTCACCATCGGCAGGCTGACAATCACCTTTGACCGCGGAGAAGGGGGTACCTTCCGGAAATCGGGCAACAGCGCAAGTGCTACAAATAGATAATGACTACGGCATTCTGTCAAAATCGTCACAAGTTATTTTCCGGCGATTACTTAGCATTCCCAAAAATTTCTTTTGCACAGAACAGACTATGCATTTCCCATCATCCGCCTGATCCACTGCCTATCCAAGGACATGCTTCCCGGTCCTGCCGCAAAACACACAAGAAACAGGCTGAGGTAAAGGGCGGCCAACTCCCTCGGCGCAAATGGCTGACCTTCGTTCACCACAAAAACAATCATAAACATGGAAAACATCATAGGCAACAACGCCAACCGGAAAAGAGTGCCGGTGATGAAACCCAAACAGCAGACCACCTCCGCAAAAATAACCATGCTTAAAGAGACACAAGAACCCACATGTAACGGATCAGGAAACCTATCTTTCAGGGAGTCAAAGTTAAGCCATTTATTGACGCCATGCGTCATTAGCATGCCTCCAAAGGCAAGGCGAAGGAAAAGGAGCAAGATAGACGATTTCAAATCGTTATAGGAGGCGGGGAATAAAAATCGATGTTTCATTTGTATCTCGTTCATTGAGCAACTTTAGCATAGGGTTAGCGACGCCAAGCATTGGCATCGCGGCAATCCATCTGCACACACATATAAACAGACGTTCCAAGAAAAGTGTTCGACTCTCCGAATCAAAAAAAACACGAAGGTCTTTTCCCCTCAACCGGCATCGGGTCTACGAGGATCAATACATCTACAAGCCTATCGCCGTCTTCAACTCCGCAACCTGGTTGTTCCACAACTTAACCGCATCCTCCTTATCTTCCGGTTCCGCAAAATCGGTAACCGTCAATATCACGTCGTTAGTCAGTTCCACAATAGATATTCTCAATTCAAAATAGGGTTTCACACCATCCTCACAATCATCAATCCATCTGAACTTCACATAGCTACCTACCCGATTATTGACAAGAGTCGCCACTTGTGAGCTTTTCCCCCAAAAGAAAGTATATTCATTTTTATTCCCCTCATCAACCGCCACCTTGTCTGCAAACCATTCCGACAATCCCATCGGCGTACTGATACTATTCCACAAAACACTTATCGATACACTACTAAGGACATACTCCAACTGAAATTTTTCCTTCATAAACTCACTTTTTTATATTAAACAATGCATGGCGAGCCTCTATTTTTTCCATGTATAAACAACTAAAATAAAGCACACTGCCACACGTAGGCATTTTTTAGCAAAAGGACGGAAAATCCACAGTCTCCATCCGATTTCATTGGGCACAAGATATGTAAAAAGAATGAATAATGAAAAATGAAGTCTCAAAAAACATACAACTCTTTTTTCTTATCATTTAATTCTGTCATTTTTTAACAAAAATACAAATCTATATCAGCGATATAGCAAGAAAACACAAGTCGTCAATTAATCTATTTAACTTCTTTTATAGACAACGATAGGCATTTTATTTGTAATACATTTTCTTTTTTCGAAAAAAGGTCATATCTTTGCATCGCAATTGAGAGAGGTACTTCTCGAAATTGAAAGGATCGCGGGGTGGAGCAGTTGGTAGCTCGTTGGGCTCATAACCCAAAGGTCGTCCGTTCGAGTCGGGCCCCCGCAACAAAATAAAGGAGAATCAGAAATGGTTCTCCTTTTTTTGTGTGTCCATCCAAAAACGTTCACATAACAAGATCCGGAACACGAACAAAAGGTTTCATCACGAATCGTATGGGTTTAAGTTTACCACAGACGAAGTATGCCGCATCTATAAAGTTGTTGACATTGGCGAATTCTTTATCTCCGTTTGGTCGATTGTTTTATTAACAAAAGAGCCATATGGCACACTAACGTTTTAAGACGCATTCTTCTTTTCTGTCTCAAAGATATTATTTCCATGAAAATTAATCATTTATAAAATGATACGACATATGGTACACTACCCAATTTTTCTTCTATAAAAAGGTAAAATTACTGAGTGATTACCAAAGTCAGAACGTTTTCCATATCTAATCACCAACAAGAAATTTCCTATCATGATCTTTTCATTTGGAAAATGAATCAATCGATTCATTGTGCTATCAAATTTTGCCATATAGGGCTGACCTATAAAAAATTTAATTATCTTAGTTGAATTAGAATCAACAGGTACTAGGACGGTTCCAAGTCTACATTTATCATAGAACGGCAATGGCTTCTTCAATAACTCTGTATTTTCTAAATATAAGCAATATTTATTGTCCGAACATTGACTATACAAAGAGAATGAACAATACACCGTATCTTTAGATTCATTAATCACTTGGACTGAGACTGAATCATTTATTGATATAGTATCATTCAATAATTTGAACGAGGCTAGCATTGATTGCGAATATGTACATTCGCAAAGTATAAAAAAAAGAAAATGAATGAATATTAATTTACGCTTCTGTACCACCATTTGCATTATGATTATTTGTTGGGCATTTTCGACCTTCATCTATCACAGAAGCGGCAGACGCTTCGCCGAACGGTACTGTTTGTACACTACGCTCTTAAGTAACATTACTTATTTTTCTGAAATCTAATTATACCAAGATTCATCCTACGCTGAAGAAAGTCAATATCACGACAATCATCACTTATAGGGTTTCGATAGCAATCGAACTCTAGTTTTTTCACCGAAATTCCATCTTTTACCTTTATCCGTTTATTTGTACGCAAGAGAAACGACGAAAATGGATAATCCGAAGTTTGCAAGTAACATAAAAAACCATCAAGGACATATCCTTCCAAATCTAGTTTGAGGACAAGCAGAAAATTAATACTATCACTATAGTCATCAAATGTCGGCCCATAATCATAAGAGATATATCTGACCACCTTATAGTCACCTTTAGTCGGAGTAAAAACATCCAACATAGAAGACTTTCCTCCATCTACAGAATCGATAGCATATATCCTGCCATAGTCAAAATCGGCATTGTCATAACTGTCATAACTATAATAATCGTATCGAGGAGGATAACTTGGCACTTTCTTTGTCAATGCGCATGATGCCATAAGCAACAGCATAAACACACCTATAATATTGGCTCTATAACGAATCGTGTGGGTGGTCAAATTTAATTTTACCACAGACGAAGAGATACTGTAAGCGGTGTCGTCCGCAGACTTTCGGTCAGTGACCACCGCCGGCACGTTGCCGAGGTGGTTGGTCTGTTCGTAGCGTTTGTAGCCCACCGTGCGGATGTATTTCACAGCTTCACCTCTTCCTCGCCATACCGCACCAGTTCGTGCGCACGGAAGACGAAATAGAGGCCTCTCAGCTCCGTGCCGTAAAGGACGGAGGCTATCTGTTTATCTCCTGTATATTGCAGAAGCTGCGCTTTCGCATCGGCCTCCATCTTCGCTATCTGCTCGTCGGAGGCGTCGGCCTTGGCATATTTAAGTTCGATGAGGTAGCTGAACTTAGCCCGGTTGTCCTCCCTTCCGTTGGGCGAGAGGAGCAGGTCGCAGAAGCCTTTGTTCAGCTCCACCTCCGGCCGCACGGCATAATATTGGTTGATGCAGAGCAGCGCGCGCAAAAAGCCCTGCACGTCCGCCTCGCGGTCTATCGAGTTGCGTATGCTGCTGTATTTGAGTAAAGGTCGCCGAGCAAAAGCACGGGCTTCCCACTCTCCGTCTATCGCCATCCGTTTGATAGATCGTCCAATGCGATGCGCTCGTCATTGATACGAAACCCTCGTCCTCGGCTATGTTCAAGAGATAATTGAGATACATCTGGCGCATCGTGTTGTTCGGCACCCGAAGTATAGTCCTTCCATACCATTCCTCGCCAGCAAAGGTCAGCAGACCGTAGTAGAAAAGCAGGCTCACGAAGTTGTCCGCCTTCTTCAACTCCTCCGGCGGGAATGAGATGACGATGTTGCCCGTGGTCTCGTTCGTGTTGGCCAGCTGGCGGATGATGTCGATGCGTCGCTGGCGGTCGGCCGGATCCTCCACGTCGAGCAGCATACGCAGCTTCGGGAAGTCCGTCGCCACGTTGCGGTCAGCATCTCGTCAGGTCTTTGGTCGCACAGCAAATGTTACTCATGTAAAACAGAACCATATTGCTGTTATACATCGGCGATTCCTTGCCATAGCATCTTTTGGAGAAACAGTAGTTGTCATACCACGGTTTCATCTCTTCTACAATCACGTTCGTAGGTCGTTTTATGCGGCCTTCGACACGATAATATTCAATCATCGCACGCACTTCTTCCTCCGTGAATCCGATGATTTTATGGAACGGAGACAATAGCGATATGTTCGTGCCGATGTTGAAGCCGGAGGTCAAGTCATCGTATGTGATGGGGCTCACGCCCGTGAGGTAGATGCGGTCGAAGCTCGGCTTGCACACCTGAAAGAAGTCTCGGTAGAAGCCCGTGCCGTGCGTGATGGCCTTGAACTTCTCCTTTCCGTGGATGGAAAGAATCGTATTTGAAAAATTGTCGTATTCGTCGATGAAGAGGTAAACGGGGATGCCTTTGCTATGGGCTATGTTGGTGATGGCCTGCATCATGATACTGACCAATCTATAGCCCATAATTTCCTTTCTGTCTTCTTCCGTATAGTACGCCGAATATTTTAACAGATAGTTATTTATAGCAAACCGACACTGTTCATCAAAATTTTTTTCCAACTCATCCATGCCCATCTTCACGGTGGAGAAGTCGAACTTCAGCACCATATATCTGCTAGCCTCCTTGGTGGGGTGCTGACCGATATGGAGGTTGCCGAACAGCTCGTTGAAACACTCCTTGTTGTTGATGTCGTAATACTCCGCCAGCATGTTGCTGAAGATGCTTTTGCCGAAGCGGCGCGGACGGAGAAGGAAGATGAAGTTGGCAATGTTTTCCAAGTCGGGAATGATCTCCGATTTGTCCACAAAGTAAAAATCCTCGGTGATGATTTTCCGAAAATCAGATATTCCGTAAGGAAGTCGTTTCATATCTCTTTATTTTTGTGTGTTTACATCTATCGCAAAGGTAGCAATTTTATCCATTGGATTGATAGATTGATTAAATTGATTGGATTGTGAATTAGGAGGGATAGATCGGCAAACATCTTGTAAGACATGGCATTTTTGGCTAAATAGAGGCAGAGACAAAAGGAACACAAAACTTTGCGCTTCTCGTGCCGTCACTTCTAAAACGGAGGAGCGAAATACGTTTCGACGAACGGTGCGGACAGCACGCCACCCCAATTAAGCGACCGTCAGGAAAAACAACATGTGCCGATTTTGATAAAATGCCGTAGGCATTATCTCTTTGCAACACATGCGCCAGCACGTCCCCTCCGTTGTGAAAGATGGAGCATGTCCTCCTCGGAGGTGAGGCATATTGTAAAAATCATATTTGTTCTGTAAATACCGTCCGGAAATCTACGACAAGGGAATACCTTGGCACATTCCGATGGAATGTCGTCCAGCCTTCCTTCTACAAATAGATTATCCCTACAGGATGATTTTGCGGACGACAATCTGATGAAAATCAACCACACAAGATACATTGAGCTTTGCCAAGATATTTTTCACGAATACTTAATAACACAGCAAAAATGGATTCGGCAAAAAAAAGAAGAAATACTGGTTCTTTTATTTATAAACACGAAAACACAACATTCTCCACATTCGTTTTATCTCCATATAAAATGTACATTTGCATAAATAGTGTAAGATATGAATCACGCCCAAATACACAACAAAATGCAATGGGATGGAGGCTCGCCACATCTCACCTATATCTATCATAGCGGATTTGCCATTGAAACGACACGATGTCTGATTCTGATAGATTATTGGGAAGACACAATAAACAACGTGCAGGGGTGGGTACACAGTAAATTCCTCACATCTCCAAAGGTTCGCTATATACTAAGCTCCCATGCACACCATGACCATTTCAATCCGCAGATATTGCGATGGAAGAGAGAACATCCGGACATTCAATACATCTTTTCCAAAGACATTTTGAATGCCGGTCTAGTTCAAGCAGACGATGCCATCTTTCTTCAAAAGGGAGAGTCATTCCAAGACGAAAACATCCTCATCCAAGCGTTCGGATCGACAGACATAGGCATATCCTTTGTTCTGGAAACCGAAGAGAGAAAAATTTTCCACGCCGGAGATTTCAACAACTGGCATTGGGACGAAGAGTCGACAGAGGAAGAAATCAGACTAGCAGAGACCTCCTTCCTACGTAAGTTGAAGATTCTGGCCAAGGCCTATCCAACCTTCGATCTTGTGCTCTTTCCCGTAGATCCCCGACTAGGGAGGAACTACAGCAAGGGTGCCTCCCAATTTATCGACACCATAAAAACAAAAACATTCATACCCATGCACTTCGGCAAAGACTATGCAGCCGCCAATGTTTTCAAAAAGGAGGCGGAAAAGCGAGGATGCAGATTCATGGAGATACGGGAGAGAGGCGATTCCATAACATTCTAAAAACGAAAAAAATCATGGAAATAAAGGGCAAATTTGACCATTTCAACATCAACGTCACCAATTTGGAAAGAAGCATCGCTTTCTACAACAAGGCACTCGGACTGACGGAAAGTAGCAGGATAAATGCAGCAGACGGATCATTCACAATTGTCTACCTCACAGACAAACATTCAGACTTTCTATTGGAACTGACGTGGATAAAGGCTCACACATCACCCTACAACCTTGGCGAAAACGAAAGCCACTTATGTATTCGGGTAGAAAACAATTATGACGAAGTGCGCAGATTACACAAAGAGATGGGATGCGTCTGTTTCGAAAACGAGGAGATGGGACTTTACTTCATCAACGACCCAGACGATTATTGGACAGAAATCCTTCCTGCAAAATGACAAAGCGGGAATATTCCGCAATGACAAGACGGGATCTTATCTGTCCTCTAAAAACGGAGGAGGAGAAATCATCTCTTCCTCTTCAATATTTCACAAACTTCAGCAAATATGGAAGAGCCCAACAGATAAAGAGCCAGACAATAAAACGCCAGTCCGAAAAGGATCTGGCACAACGTTGTAAGGTAAATGCCCAACTCCGGTTTCAAGAAACCAAGAAGGAAAACACCCACCGACATCACTATCGAGATGGCCGCATAGGGCAAAACATCCATAATCTGTTCCTTTATCTTATAAGGAAGTAACTGCCGCACATAAAAAAGACCTATCAGATAGGAGACCACATAGGTCAACGAGAAGCTGGCCAACATCAGACGGATGCTTCCAATACAGAAGAAGAGAGAAACCACCACCAACACATTACGCAACACCTCAATCATGAAGCTGCGAGTAGGATAACCCTTTATCGTATTGAGCGACACATTCATAGAATGGAGAGGGAAGAAAATAGCAGCAACGCACAATATGCGGAAATATGGAACGATGGGCAGCCATTTGGCAGTCAAAGCCACCTCCACCAGATTGTCAAAAGCAGCGCACAATCCCAACATCAACGGGAAGATACAAAAGGCGGTGACACGAATCAGTTTGCGCAAATAGGACAATTGACGAGGCTCGTCATCATTAAGACTCGACAACACGGGATAGGCCACGCCCGAAATGGTGCCGGAGACCACATTGCTCGGAATCTGATGAAACTTGAACGCCTGCGAATAATAGCCCAAATCCTGAGCCGTGAAATGACGGCCTATCACGATGCTGTAAATATAGCGCACCACCGTCATCAATATATTAGACAGAATCAGAGAGAAGCTAAAAGAAAAGAGTTCACGGATGACTTTCAAATCTACAGAAAGCACAGGCCTCCAACTGCTAAGCATCCATAACAAAACGGACTTGAAGCCCACTTGCATCACAATCTGCCAAGCTAAAGCCCAATATCCAAAACCATTCACTATCAAGAACACGGTGCCCACACCCGCCAACACTGCCGATATGAGACTAGCCAAGGAAAGTATACGAAACTCCAAACGCTTCGTCAATATGATGTTCTGCACCAATCCGAAAGAATTCAAGATGATAGCCAAAAACAGGAATCGAGACAGGTCTATCAGTTCCGGCATACGAAAATAACCAGCGATAAACGGTGCCGATACGTAAAGAAGAAAATAGATAAACACGCTCAACAGAAAATTGAACAACAGCACCGCCATATATTCCGCATCCGTATTATTCCCCCGTCTAACCATAGCCGACGTGAAACCGCTCTCTACAAGGATATTGGACAAGGCGGTAAAAATAGCCAACGCCCCGACAAAACCAAAATCAGTAGGAGACAACAACCTCGCGGTAATCAGTCCTACCAAAAGAGCCACCACCTGGAAACCCACTTTATCCAACGCATTCCAAACAATGGACTTCGTCGTCTTTTTTCTCAAATCTTCAGCCATGACGCAAAATTAACAAATATCAACCACACAAGACTCAATATCATCAAAATTTGAAACCGAGGTTGACATAAAAACCAATATCTTTCGACCAATTGGAATGGTACAGGGCCAATTCCAAGGGGCCAAACAAGGAATCGTAGCCATATTTCAGACTAGTTCCAAAGAAAGGATCGTCCTTCATCATGTTAGACCACTCGCTACCCACAAAAGCCGTATTGCCAGACAACATGAGATAATGGTTTTTCATGATTCGATGACGCAAATCCAACCGAAAGACAGCAATGGCGTCATCCATTATCTCCATATAGCCCAACCCCACAAAAGGTATCTGATATTGGGAATACCTAGCGAAAGAATATCCACCTATCGTGTTGAGATAAGGATAAGGTATCTCTTCTTTATTAAACAGCACTCTGCTGGAAACTGCCGGAATAACAGCGAAACGAGACGAGAGAGGCAGCACCTTACGCCAACTCACCAAGGCGTCCATTATCGGGGTTTCTCTCTTATAAGTCAACATATTATCCGTATGCAAAGAGAAAAGAAGGAACAGCTTCGATCCCCTTGATGGATATACACGCCTATTGAACGAATCGAAATTGCTCCCCACAAAATAGGAGACATATCCGCCAGAGTTGACAGAAGACCAAGAGTAAGAGTCCGGATCGACCAAAAAATTGTTAAAGTCATAATATTCGTAGCGCAGACCCAGCTTCAGCTTCATCCGTTGCAGGAACACATAAAACATAGAGACCTCGCCCATGTGATAATGATACGTCTCATTATAAAGCCGGTCTCCTTTTCCATAAATATTTATGTCATTGTATTGAAACATATAGGAGAAATTAACGCCCATCACGTCTCTCGGCTTCAAAGTATAATCGCCTCGGATATAGGAACGCTCGCCAAGACGCCCTGTCAAGGAGACCTGAGTAGGCACGAGAAACGGCAACTGGTAGGTGAGGTTAAGCAATACCGCCACATTTTCTTCCATATCATATCGCAAACCGAGGTTGAACGAGTTATTACGTTTCTCCTCCAGCATGAAGTTCAGAACATAGCCATCCGATGTATGCGAAAAATGATAGTCGACAGACGAATAATCCATCGTTCCGTTCAGATAGGCCACCGCATCCTTCATTCCTTGTAAGGTAACACGGACAGAGTCATTCTCCTTCAGCTTGATTTTACGGAGCAACCTATCCTCATCATGCTTGTCTATTCCGGAAATCACTATTTTACGAACAAACAAGGTGTCATGTTCGCCTAACAGGCGGAACGGTTTTCCTTTCTCTAGTTGGAAAGACGAATCGATTCCTATTTTCTCCTTCAATGCGACCAGTTCATCCCATTTAGCCATGGCCGCAGCTTCACCCCTATTACAGAGTGAATCCACTTCCTTCTTCGAAAAGCTAGCAGAGGTATAACCGTTCACATCAACCTTTATATATACATCCGTATTCTTTACATTTTCCTCATGTTTGGTCTTACATGCGATAGATATCAGCTGATTCAGCACACTCACAAAACTAGACAACTCCTCCTCTGTCATCAAGTCGTCTCCCAGATCAACGCCAATCACGACATCAGCCCCCATATCACGAGCCACATCTACAGGAAAGTTATTCCGCATGCCGCCGTCCACCAACACCATTCCATTCATACGGACTGGACTAAAGAGGCCAGGCACCGCCATGCTGGCACGCATTGTCTTATATAGCACACCACTATGGAAAACCACTTCACTTCCATCCACTACATTGATGGCCACACAGGCAAACTTACGGGGAAACTTATTAAAATCCAAAGAATCATGATAACCGAAGGTCAACTCGGAGATAAGGTTTGTCACCCGTTGTCCTTGAAACAGGCCACCGCCCAACATCTTATCAGGCCTTTTGAACGGTACGGACAACACATATTTTTCCGAACGCACTTTTTTGTCATACGACTGTTTGTCACGCGAAACCTCATCGCTGATTTCCGCCATCCAATCCATATTTCGGGCCAAGCTATCCAACTGTTCGGTAGTGTAACCGATAGAATAAAGACCTCCGACCAACGCACCCATACTGGTACCCACCACTATATCGACCGGAATGCCAGCCTCCTCTATCACCTTCAACGCCGTGACATGGGCAACTCCTTTTGCTCCACCTCCACTCAAAACGACAGCCACCTTCTTTCTCTGCGGTACGGTATCCGTCTGAGCCGACAACGGGAAGCAAAAGGCAGAAACAAGCATCAAAGCACACAAAAAGCGCATATTCATCTTTTATTAAGTATTTTACAACAGAGGACTGAACAAGCGTGCAAAAGACTCCTTCAGACGTTGTTTAATAGGCCGTTGATTCCAATCGTTCTTATTTACCCGCACAGAATCCAACATATCCAGACAGAATATCTTCCTCATCTTAACAGCCACTTCCGTATCATAAATAAGGGCATTCAACTCGAAGTTCTGCTCAAAGCTACGGAAATCCATATTGGCACTTCCCACCGTACATAGCTTATCGTCTATGACAATGGTCTTGCTATGGATAAACCCTTTCTTATAGAAGGCGATTCTAACCCCCGCCTTAAACATCTCGTTCAGATAGGAATAAGAACCGACTAAAGTAACTTTAGCGTCAGATCGTTCCGGCAGTATGACCTGCACGTCAGTACCGCTAAGCGCTGCCGTCTGCAATGCCGTGATGATGCTCTCGTTAGGCAGAAAATAAGGAGTCTCTATATAAACATATCTCTTTGCTTGTATGATGGCCATGAAGTAGACCTGCATGATGCTGTCCCAAACCGTATCCGGGCCACTGGTGATGATTTGTATAAGGCTTGTACCTTTCACCTCCGGTTTTGGATAAAAGACGGGGTCTGACAAGAGCTTACGGTTCACGAAATACCAGTCAGACAAGAAAGCTTTTTGCAGGCCAGACACCGCACTTCCAACTATCCGGATATGGGAATCGCGCCAAGGCCCCCACTCCAGGCCATTGCAATAACGGTCGGCAATGTTCATTCCGCCCGTAAAACCGACCATTCCATCCACTATCAGAATCTTACGATGGTTTCGGTAGTTCACCTTACTGCTCAAGAAAGGAAGTCCCACCTTCAGGAAACTCATCACTTTGATGCCAGACGATTCCATCTCTGCAATGGCACTCTTTTTCATTAACCAGCTGCCCACATCGTCTATAATCACACGGACGGAAACCCCCTCCTTCGACTTTCTGATCAACGTATCAATGACCCGTTGACCTATCTCGTCCGAAAGAAAAATGTAATATTCAAGATGGATATGGTGTTTGGCTGATTCTAGTGCCACAAAAATATCATCAAACAGAGATTTCCCCTCCGTATAAATTTTAACATCATTATTCGCATAAGCCTCCGCATCACAGCTGTTTATCGCCAACGACGCCATATTCCTATATTCGGAAGGGAGAACGGACTCCGGAATACGACTGATATCAGCAACCGCATTCGTATTGCGCTTCATCTTCTGCAAACTACGTCTAGAGATAACGAACTGCCGTCTGAAATTTTTTCCGAAGAAGATATAAAAGATGAACCCAACAATAGGAAGAAGAATCAGAACAACAATCCATGCTATCGACTTCACCGGATTACGGTTTTCCATCAAAAGCATGATAATGGTTGTCAATATAGTATAGACATAAACTACAATAACGATAACCGAAGTTATTTCCCAAAGCATTCTACTTAGTTTTAAGTTATAATATCCAGATTCAAAATTCCAACCATCTCGGTTTTAACAATGGCAGATAGGAATTTAAAAAATCTCCTTTTTATTTATAAATTCATCTATTCAAGTAGCGTTCACCACTGATTTTCGATGAAGTTGTAAATATACAAAATTTGTGCATTTATCCGCACATGTAAAAAGAATAATAGATTATCCCTACGGGATATTTCGCAAACAATGGCCTGAAGGAATCAACCACACATGACGTTTCAACCTTTAAAAAATAGATTGTGACGACTTTGATAAAATGCCGTAGGCATTATCTTCATGAAACACTCCATTCGAAATAGGACAGAAAAACTCACCCTATTCCCCGTTCCTTGCACAGGTAGTTGTAGGCCTCGTTGACCAGACGGAATTGGGAGGCAGACCGAGCACGCTCCTCCTCCGTAGCATCCTCGGGTTGTTTGTCAGGATGGTACTTCATGGCCAGACGGCGGTATGCGCGTTTGACCTCCTCTTTCGTAGCCGAAGGCTCCAACTCCAACGTGCGGTAAGACTGCGAAAGCGTATGGAGATAGAGGTTGTACAAGTAATCCGTCTGCGAATTACGCTTCTCCTCCTTCTTGGCCACACCGTGCTTCTCCTCCAACGTCAAGAGGTCCTCTTTCTTAATCAGCAAGAAGTGGGCAATGTTGCGCAGAAGCTGCACCTCCGTATCCGAGAAACCTTGTATCAAAACAACGGAGAAGATAGTTGTAAGAAGTTCCATTTTATCCTCATAACAGAAATCTCCCCGTAATATATCAATGCAATAAACACGATAACTCTTCAATTTTCCGGACTTCAGCATCTTCACTGTCCGCTCCTTCATCATCACCGAATCTTTTTTCTTCTCAATGAGGAACAGATTAGGATATGAAAGATAGAAAGAATTGGAATAATGCGCATCAAAATATTCCTTTACCAATCTCATTTTCCCTTCCGATTCTCCCGTCTTCCTCATTACAACACTAAACAAACAGGCTAGCGACAAATATGACTTCTCCTTCTTAAACCTCTCCTCTTCCCCCTTTGACAACAAAAGAAGCTTGATACTCTCATTATCCACAAAACGATAAATGAGGCCCTTGATATATACAAGAGAGAGAAGCACCAGACAGAAAATGATAAATAACAAATAGTCCATCGTATGACTTTTTTATTAGCAACTTACATTTCACACTATTTTCCGTTCCTTGCGCAGGTAGTTGTAGGCCTCGTTAACCAAACGGAACTGAGAGGCAGACCGAGCACGCTCCTCCTCCGTAGCATCCTCGGGTTGTTTGTCAGGATGGTACTTCATGGCCAGACGGCGGTATGCGCGTTTGACATCCTCTTTCGTAGCCGAAGGCTCCAACTCCAACGTGCGGTAAGACTGCGAAAGCGTATGGACGTAGAGATTGTACAAGTAATCCGTCTGCGAATTACGCCTCTCCTCCTTCTTGGTCACGCCATACTTCTCCTCCAACACAAGGAGATCACTATTCTTTATCAGCAGAAAACGGGCAATATTACGCAGAAGCTGAACCTCCGTATAGACTATGCCCTCATGCACAAATGCCACTTCAAAAAAAACAGAAAGCATATCATAACGGGCCTGATAGGTGAATTTAGCCCGAACCACATCCAAACAGCACTTACGGTAATTACCCCGATGGTTAGACTCCAACTCCAGATCTAGTATTTGTTCCATCCTCTCAATACGATAAGGATCATCACCATTATCGATATACTTCACCAAACCATAATTCTCAAAAAAATAATCGCACGCCAGCCGCTTCTCCTGATCGGAGATGGAACCATCGCTCTTTATTATCAGAGAAAATAATATCGAAATAGAATCTACCGCATTCAAGAACAGCTCCCTTTCGATATTTTCCACCGCCAGCAAATCCACCGGCTTAATAATCAAACCTTTCCTCTCTTTCACATACTTACCTGTCAATTTTATTTCTCTCTTCGACTTTTTGTATTCGCGCACTTCATATAAAAAGAAAAAGAGGAAATAGACCGAGACATAAAAAACAGGGAAAACAGAAGGAATTACCATAATCATAAACACATAAATGGACACAACTTTTCAAACCATACAACTTTGAGAATCTCGTCTCAACCACTGAACGACGTGACCTCCGAGAAGCTTCTCCGAGACCAATGTCCCGCAGAGGTTAGGAGCCTCAACCCCTTTTCCCAGTTTCATCTCCAACGCGGTCTCCACACGCATCTCATCCCACAAATCTGCATCCAAAAAAGAACGATGCAAGGCAGAACCACCTTCCACTACCAGCGACTGTATGTTTAGCCTATACAGCTCCGACAAAAGCGAATCTATCTTCAACGTGCGGTTCGGTCCATCAAATGGCAAAACCACACATTCCACATTAGGAGACTTCTCTCCCAGTTCCTTCTCCGTAAAAACAAGCGTACGGCTCGCCCCATCATACAGACGGTAGCCGGCCGGTACGGACAAGTCCCTATCCAATAAGATGCGGACAGGATTCTTTCCGTTCCAACCTCTGGAAGTAAGGGACGGATTATCCAACAATGCCGTATGGGTAGCCACAAGAATGGCAGACTCCTCCGACCGAAGTTTATGGACAAGGACAGAGGTCATACTGTTGGAGATGACGACAGGAGGCTCGGCTGCCGACGAACGGATTTTATCTATAAAGCCATCCGCACTCTGGGCCCACTTCAAGATTACATAAGGACGCCTCTGGGTGTGGAAGGTGAAGAACCTACGGTTCAGATTCCAACCCTCCTCAGCCAATACTCCCTCCGTCACCTTCACACCATGCGCCCTCAGCATATTGACGCCCCGTCCGCTCACCTCCGGAAACGGATCCACATTGGCAATAACCACCTCCGGAATGTTCTTCTCTATGATTAAGTTAGCGCAAGGCGGAGTCTTCCCGTAATGCGAACAAGGTTCCAAGTTGACATAAAGCACCGAGCGTTTCAGCAGCTCCGGCCTGCGGACAGATGCGATAGCATTGACCTCGGCATGAGGCCCGCCGCACTTACGGTGATAACCCTCTCCTATTATCTTATCGTCGAAGACAAGAACAGCTCCCACCATCGGGTTGGGGGCCACATTGCCCACGCCACATTTGGCAAGGTCAAAGCATCTCTTCATATACGCTTCATCTATCATAATCTCATCTCCTATTTTTTTTACAGAGACGACATTCCGGAAGGAATGCCACCCTTATCTTTTTCTTTTCTCAAACAATTCGCCTTCTCTTCCAACATCTCGACAGAGACGCCGGACTCCTCAAACGCACGCACCACCAGAACGGCCCGCCGCTGTTCCGGAGTGAGTCCGGAAAGAGAAGAGTCGCCAGAAATGCCCAGAAAAAACAGAATGTCCGGTGAAGAGATGTCATACATACCCGACAGATTATTGACGGAACCAATGTCAGAAGGGCGCACCACATCACCATGCAGATTGAAAATCCACGGTTCCGAAAAGATGGAATGCCATGCAGTGGTATGGTGGATTTTCTCCTCCGTATAGTTCTGCCTAGCCCGTTCCACATATCGGTAATCGCCCTCCAACGAGAGTTGGAACATATAGGAGCTCTGCCGCTGTATAAGGTCAGAGAGCAGATTGAAAAATGCCTCTGACGATTCACGTGTGATGTTCCTCCCAAAATCAGAGAAACCCGCTATCTCCTTATCTTTGATAATCTGCGCACCATTGTCATACTGCCGCAAACTTTTAGGAGACAAGCCCAACTTGTCCAGCATCGGCTGGTCGGCATTACGGGAGACGGAGACTATCTTCAGACTGAAGTTGGCCCCCAAAGCCGAAGCAAACTTATAAAAAGACTCCCTCTTTTCCGGAAGGAAAGCCTCCTCCACCACACCCTTATCCAAAAAATGAACGCTCTGGACATTTGCCAGAAAAGCCTTCAAATCAGGTATGTCGACATAAACATCCGCCGCAGAGCAAAACGAAGGGACGCCTCTCTTGTCCACCGTCGGAAAAATAGGGACACCATCAAACAACGCCACAAAATTATTTCTGCGATCATCCATGAAATTGAACGAAGAGAAACACTCCACAAAACTGTTCAGATTACGGTAGATGGCCTCACGGTCTGATATATCTACCAATCCATCCCTATATTTACCAATCGTATAAAGTTCTATCTCCGCAAAAAGACCCGGATGCGTCAAGCCAAGCATAGAAAACAAACGCTTGCAACGATCATCACCCAACAGCTCCGGATGAACGGAAAGAAACTTATTTTCCATTCCACCAGAAAGGAATAGCGCAGAAGAGCCATCCGGCTGATAAGGCGCCGCCACGCTTCCATCCGAGCATAGAATAAACGGTTTATTCCGAATCACAGCCCCCTTCTTCTCCAACAGCTCTCCGTGGGAGATGAGATAAGCATAAAAATCCTTTAGCCAATCAAGATCCTGACACTTCATGAAATCACCGTTCAGGCCATCTACAATCGTATCGGGAGTGACAAGAGTTGAAATCAAACCATTATCATGGATATAGGAAAGTATATTATGCAAACGGGCGTTATGTCCGGCATCTGCGTCTTCATATAAAGATAAGAAAGTCCAAGATTTAGACAATTCAGCCACATTTTTCGTCATCTCCGCATATTTGTCCGTCGGGAAAAGAGGAATCAGAGCCTTGTCGGTAGCATAACGCGTGTGTACCCTATCCACATAAGACCCATCCGCAGATAGGAAAACCCTTCCGGTAGAAAGTTTCTCCACGAAACGGTCATAAAAAGGATGGAAAGGACTGATAGGCACATAACCATCCTTCTCCTTTTTAAAGAAGCAGCTACGGTCCATCGGCACAAGGTCAAAGAGATTATCGTCGATAATCGGAGCCCGGTAATGGTCGCCTATCTGGCAAAGATACTCCACAGAGTCTGCCGCCAAACGGGCCAACTGGTCTATTAAATAACGGTTCCATTCCTCACCCCGCTTGATTCCCTCCCTACTGTCCGTCAACAGAAACGGAGCATGAACAATCATGTTAAGATCAGTGCGCTCCTTGGTAGAGAAAAAGCAGAAGGCATTTTCTCGCATCTTAGAAATCAAGAGTCGTCCCTTCTCGTCGGACAAGAAGGCCACTGTACCCATTTGGGCATCCCCATTGAGAGGAGAGAGATTCCGCGAAAAGTTATGGAGATATTCCACCCCGGTCTCATTGTTGCAGTTCCAGTGCCTGACAACAAACGCATATTCCGTATTTCCAAACATACGTCCTACGGTCGACTCTTTGGTATAAAATCCAACCTGCCCATCGTGGCTATCCCATTTTATGGAATTAAGAGAATGAAGGAAGAGCAAAGGCTTGTTCAAAACCTTCAGCTTCTCCACAATCTCGCCAAAAGCGACAGCCGGATTACGGAACGGGATGGAAAAAAGCGTCTCCCCACACTTACGGTCAGAGACAACAGGTTCCTCCTCCTCCGGGACTATAAAATCAACAATATGAAAAGAAAAATTATCATCCTCTATATGAGGAGTATCGGTATATTGGAAAACCGACTTGAAACCGACACCAAACTTACCTATCTTGTTACCTCCATGTTTGGAACTGGCGCCTATGGACGTAATGGCATTCAAATGCCCTATCTCCGCCCCGCTCTCCTCCTGCTCCACATCAGAGATGGAGAAATGGATTGAACCATCATGGATAAAGACCAACCTATCTGAAAAGAGATGGATACGCACATACGAGGCAGCCGCATCATCCGCATTCTGAAGCAGTTCATAAAGGAAATGAGCTTGGTCGGAATATTTGTCGACCACCATCTTCCAGACCCCAGCGGCGGCCGGATCCTTCAATTGGGAAGAGAGTTGCCTCCTCTTCTCCTTCAATTTCTGAAACAAATCAGCCATAGGCAATTCTATAATAAAAACACACCCATTGGTGCCATTCAAATATAATCAATAGTGCTAAAAGAGAAACACATCGGAGAGCAGAAAGCCTACGATGCCAACTTCTACAATGCAGCGATGCCTATGGCATCCTCACTCCTCCACACGGGCGCATTCGCGATGGCAGGAAGCACCTCCTCGGCACGTTCCACGACACACCATAAGCGCAGATGCTCGCTGCGCATGAAACGCTCATCCACAGCCTTCTGCATCATCTCCAGAAACGGGCCGAAGTAATTGTCCACATTCAGTATCACAATCGGTTTCGTGAAGATTCCCAACTGTTTCCAGGTTATAGCCTCCATCAGCTCCTCAAACGTACCGACACCGCCAGGTAGGGCAACGGCAGCATCGACAGACTCCAACATTTTGTACTTACGCTCGTGCATCGTATTGACCACCACCATCTCCACATCGGGATTATCCCAACCCTCATCCACCATGAATTTAGGTATGATGCCGGTGATGGAGCCATGCCGGGCCACCATAGCCTCAGACAGCTTACCCATCAAGCCCACGCTGCCGCCTCCGTAAAGGCAAGCAACGCCCGCCTCTGACAAAGCCGCCCCCAGCCGGTAAGCTTCCGTCTTATAACTCTCGGCCACCTTCGAACTCGAAGCACAATACACACACACCTTCATATATACCTCCTTCTTTCCATCAAAAAAATGCTATTTCTGACCAAAAATAGACAACAGCACACCGTCCGTGGCTCCACAGTTGGCAGAAACGAACTGGTGGGCCATCATGGCGGAATCATTCCAAGTAGTGGACGACGGGTCATACAAATCATCGACCACCGACGAGAACTCACTCCCCTCGTTAATTGGAAAAGCGGAGCCCGTCTTCACCATCTCCACCGCCTCCCTGAACTTATGGTAATTAGGTCCGAAGATGACAGGCATTCCATAAACGGCAGCCTCCAATATGTTATGGATGCCCACACCGAAACCGCCACCGATATAAGCAACTTCGCCATATCGGTAAATGGACGAGAGCAACCCGAAACAATCGATGATCAGACAGTCGACATTGGCCGCCTCTTCTTCCGTAGCCTTCGTATATCTCAATGCCGGACGTTTCAGTTTAGACAGAATATCCTCAATATGCGACTCGTGCACCTCATGCGGAGCAATAATCAACTTCAGATTCTTATGCTCGTTAAAATAAGGCAGTATGAAATCCTCATCCTTGGGCCATGAACTGCCCACCACCAATACCTTTGCGTCACCCTTGAACGACTGCACAACAGGCAGCTCTTTCGACGATTTGGCTATGGCCAACACCCTATCAAAACGGGTGTCACCTACTATGGATACATTCTTTATGCCAATGGAAGCCAATAAATTCTTTGAATTGGAATCCTGTACGAACAGATGTCTGAAGTTCTGCAGAAATCCACGATACCACCCACCGTACCATTTAAAGAAGACCTGAGACTCCCTGAATATGGCCGAAACGATATACGTAGGGATATCCTTTTTCTTCAACTCCGTCAGATAGTTGCCCCAAAACTCGTACTTGATAAAGATAGCGACAGACGGATTGACCAGTTTTACAAACTTACGGGCATTCCAAGTTGTGTCCATAGGAAGATAACAGATGATGTCTGCCCCGTCATAATTCTTACGTACCTCATAACCGGAAGGAGAAAAAAAAGTAAGGATTATCTTATACTCAGGATGAGAACGCTTGACAGACTCTATTATCGGCCTACCCTGTTCAAACTCTCCCAACGAAGAGACATGCATCCATATACACTTGTCGTTGAATACGATACGTGATTTCAGATAAGAGAAGACATCTTTTCTTCCCGACACGAACTTCGCAGCCTTATCATTAAAGAAAGAAGCAACGTAAACGAGCCCATAATAGAGCAAAATCCCAAAATTGTATAACAGCTTCATCTTAATTCCAATATCGGCCTTTTTAGACCATTTATACTATATATGAAAGAATGGCGAACGTGCAAGATGATTGCACAGACCCGCCATCCTATGTTTATGATTTCAGATTATTTCAGAACAGCCAACGCTCTCTCCACACGAGCCAACGTCTCTTCCTTACCTACTAGATTGATGATGTCGAACATCTGTGGACCACGGGCCGCACCGACCACCGTCACACGGAAGGCGTTCATCACTCCTCCAAGATTGTATCCCTTGGACTCTATCCAAGCCAACACCGTCTTCTCATTCTCCTCCACGGCAGAGAAATCCAAGTCTTTCAGTACCTCCATCAGTTCGCGCATCTGAGCTGGACTCTCGGGCTTCCATCTCTTCTTCACAGACTTCTCGTCATACTCCGTAGGAGCCTCGAACAGATAAGAGACCTCATACCAAAGGTCCTTCACGAAGCTGACACGATTACGTACCAAAGAGACAATATATTTCACCTTATCGAATTCACAGTTATAGCCCTTTTCCTCCAAGATAGGAGCAAACATCTCAGCAATATCCTCATCCGACTTCATCATCAGGTACTCCTTATTGAACCATTTGCCCTTCTCATAGTCAAAACGCGCGCCCGCCTTACTGACACGCTCCAAAGAGAAGAGGTCTATCAACTCCGACATGGAGAACAACTCACGATCCAGTCCCGGATTCCAACCCAACAGAGCCAAGAAGTTGACGACCGCCTCCGGAAAATAACCGGATTCGCGATATCCGCTAGAGATGTCGCCCGTCTTCGGATCCTGCCACTGGAGCGGGAACACAGGGAAACCCAATCTGTCTCCGTCCCTCTTGCTCAACTTTCCGTTTCCTTCCGGTTTGAGCAACAATGGCAAATGTGCAAAGCGAGGCATCGTATCCGCCCAGCCGAAACAACGATAAAGCAACACGTGCAACGGAGCAGAAGGCAACCACTCCTCGCCACGTATCACATGAGTAATCTCCATCAGATGGTCATCCACTATATTCGCCAAATGATAGGTTGGCAACTCGTCGGCAGCTTTATAAAGCACCTTATCGTCCAACACGTTGGAGTTGATCACCACCTTACCACGAATCAAATCGTCCACCTCTATATCCTCGTTGGGCTCCACCTTGATGCGGACCACAAACTTCTCTCCATTGGCAATACGTTGCTCCACCTCCTCTTTTGACAATGTCAATGAGTTGACGCCTGCCATACGCGTATGGGCATCATACTGGAAGTTAGGGATTTCCTTACGTTTCTCCTCCAACTCGGCAGGAGTATCGAACGCCATATAGGCATAGCCCGCATCCAAGAGCTGCTGTACATATTTCTTGTAGATGTCGCGACGCTCACTCTGACGGTACGGAGCATGCTCGCCTCCAATGCCGACACCCTCATCAAACTTGATGCCCAACCATTTGAACGACTCGATGATGTAATCTTCGGCTCCAGGAACAAAACGCTGAGAATCCGTATCTTCTATACGAAGCAGAAGGTCGCCACCATGCTTCTTTGCGAACAAATAATTATATAAAGCGGTCCTCACACCACCAATATGAAGAGCTCCCGTAGGACTAGGCGCAAAGCGCACACGAACTTTTCTATCTGCCATATATCTATAAATATTTTACTTATTTCTTAAGTTTGTTTTACAACCCGCAAAGTTAATATAAAGTTAGGAAGTAGGAAAACCGATGACAGAGAATCCTATAAATAAAAACAAAAACTCTCCGTCCTACTTGAGGAATGGATTGGATGGATTAGATGGAGGGAGGTCGGCTGATTATCTTGTAGGGATGCGCCCGACAAAGATGGATGGTATTGGACAATTCAGACAGGATGGACAGGATATACAGGATGGATTGATTGGATTGATTGGATTGATTGGATTGAGGGAGGTCGGGTGCTTATCCCGTAGGGATGTCTATTTGCAGAAAGAAGGATGATATGTAATGCATAAAACCTGAAACAAAAAAAACGCAAACATTCGAAATGCCATAGGCAATTCCGAAGTTTACGTTTTTCCATCTAATTCTAATTTTTTACATAAAATTTGTAGTTTCCCCTTTTTACAAAGAAAAGGATAATATAGGAAACAAACATGTATTTTTGTTTCAAAAAATAGGTATTTTTCGATTAAATGGGCTTTTTTTCAAAAAAAAAGAGACAAAAAAGAACGGAAAGGCGATTTTCTTTTCCTCTGGGCAAAAGAATCTACAAGAGGAAGGAACGTCCCTATTTGGACCTAAGCCACACGACCTTTCCCTTTTCAGAAAGACGAAAAACATTTCCATCCTGCACATATTGATAGCAAGAAAGGTTCTCGTTCCACTCACGATCATAGACAAACGGCAAGACCACCTCCCCCTTTCTATTCAACACGCCCCACTTTCCGCCCGTCCAAGAAGCGGAAGCATCGGCATCGGTAGCCGAGTTGCCCTGCGGTTCGGCTCCGACATTGGCCACCGTATATTTGCCGGAAAAGCGTTCCGCCCTATTGTACTTAAGAGGCACAACCAGCCGCCCCTTCTTGTCGGCAAAACCGACCATTCCATCTTTCACAATCCGGATCAAACCTTTTCCGTAACGGTCAGGCGAACCATCCACCACATAAATCTGGCACAACTCTCGTCCGCCGAGATCCACCATAAACCACAAAGACTCATCGCCAGCAGACTGCAACAGCACCGGCCTCTTCAGTACAGGGTAGGCACACACATACCGTCCGGAAACGACCCGCACATCACCTTTCTTATTCTTATACCCACAGACGGAGTCCGAACAAAAGCGATAGAGCTTCCCTTGCGCCTCCATTGTCTGGACGAAGAAAAGGAACATGAGAAAAACATAGATGAACTTCATACCTTTTTACGATAAAAAATAACAGACAAGATGCAACGCCGTAATGTAAAAAAAAACAACATGACAAGATGCAAAACCCATTGACGAAGCTGATAGAGAGCCGACATCAAAACTCAAGAACGAACGAGACTACAGATCGGCGTCGTCCAAATCATCGTCATCGGAGAAATCGAAATCGAATCCGAAATCACCATCAGAGGCATAGCTCGGCGCCACATAAATATCCAAGTCCCTACGTTCCTTTTTTGTGGGCCGACCGGTACCCCTATCCCGGATTCCGGAACCAGAGAAACGCCCCATCTCCAAAAGCTCCATTTGGTCGGGAGTGGTCACATTCTCCATAAAATCAGGCACCAGTTTTGCCCCCATCCTATTCTCAGAAAGAGCCAAGACCTTGAATGAATAAACAATGGGCGGACGTTTAATCTGAACCACATCGCCTATCTTCACATTACGGGAAGGCTTGACGGAAGATCCCGACATCCGAACCTTACCCTTTTTGCAAGCATCGGCTGCCAAACTTCTTGTTTTAAATAGGCGGACAGCCCACATCCACTTATCAATCCTTACCTCTTCTTTTTTTTCTGCCATAAAAACACCAATAAAAAAAGGCAGGCGGGCAAAGTTCCATCGAACCGCCAACGCCTACCCATTAAATCATTTATTGTTAAACTGATTCATCGTAGTCTGTATGCCGGAAAGGCAAAAGCTACTGATCATCTGTCCCGCCATATCGAGACGGTTCTGCAAGGTTTCCTGTTCCTCCGCAGAAAAGTCGCCAAGCACATAGTCAATCTGCTGTCCGCGTTGGAAACCGCTGCCGATACCAAAGCGCAAACGGGCATATTTCTCCGTACCTATCATCTGCTGAATGTTTTTCAGTCCGTTATGACCACCATCGCTGCCATTTCCCTTCATACGAAGAGTGCCAAACGGCAACGCCAAATCATCCACCACCACGAGCAAGTGATCCAGATCAATGCTTTCCTTCTGCATCCAGTAACGGACCGCATTCCCGCTCAAGTTCATGAACGTGTTCGGTTTCAGAAAGACAACGGATTGGTTTTTTATACGGAACTGGGCAACAGCGCCATAACGATCTTCCGTAAAAACAAGATTGGACGCCTTAGCAAAAGCGTCCAATACCCTGAATCCGATATTATGTCTGGTCTTCTCGTATTCCGAGCCTATATTACCCAAACCAACTACCAGAAATTTCATCTCAATCTATAACTTACTTAGAAGCTCTAGTTGATTTAACAGAAGCAACCACATTGATTGGGTTGTTGAGGATTGTCAAGTTGTCGAAAGAAAGAGATCCGATTTGGATAGTTTTTCCGATTCCAAGAGAATCTACCTTAACGACCAATTTCTCAGGGATGTTAGAGTAAGCGCCTCTCACCTTGATCTTACGCATATCCTGGTTCAACTTACCACCTTGCTTAACACCTTCTGCCAAACCTTCCAACTTAACAGGAACTTCTATCACGATATCCTTATCGGCAGAAACCTCAAGGAAGTCGATATGAAGAATCTGGTCGCTTACCGGATGGAATTGAATATCCTTCAATATAGCGTTTACCTTCTTACCCTCAAGATCCAAAGACACCAAGAAAATCTCAGGAGTGTAAATCAACTTTCTTACGTCAGCGTTCAAAACCTGGAAATTCACATTCTCCTTACCTCCGTAGATAACGCAAGGGATAGCGTCGCTCTTTCTGATTGCCTTACTTGCCTTTTTACCAAGGTCTGCTCTTTTTGTTCCTTTTAATTCAAAAGTTTTCATTGTGTTACAATTAATTGTGTTACTCAAAATTAAGTTAGTGAAGGCTTAATTTCCCATCACACTCCCGCAGATTTCAACAGAAATCCCGAAAAGCGACGCAAAGGTAATAGAAAAACAAGAGATTTTCAAGCCATTATATTAAATTTCAAGATTTTTGTCAACAAATTAGGGAAGGGGACGAACTTTATAAACTATTATTTTCTTTGCTTGGAAAAAAGCTATACCTTTGCGGAAATTTTATAAAACATCCGAAATCAATTCAATATAAATGGACAACAATCACCCATTCTCGGTCTTCTCCGGTACAAATACAAGGTATTTGGCAGAAGAGATTTGCAACAGCCTAGGCTGTCCGCTTGGTAAAATGAATGTTCAAAAATTCGCCGACGGCGAATTTGGAGTTTCTTACGAAGAGTCCATCCGTGGACACTACGTATTCTTGGTTCAGTCTACGTTTCCCAACGCCGACAATCTGATGGAGCTTTTATTGATGATCGACGCAGCCAAAAGGGCATCGGCCAACAAAATCATAGCTGTCATCCCTTATTTTGGTTGGGCAAGACAAGACCGTAAAGACAAACCACGTGTAGCCATCGGGGCTAAACTTGTTGCTGACTTGTTGAGTGCAGCCGGAATTGACCGACTGATCACCATGGATCTCCACGCAGATCAGATTCAAGGATTCTTCGATGTTCCGGTAGACCATCTTTACGCATCTTCCGTATTCATCCCTTACATCCAGTCTATGAAACTGGAGAATTTGGTAATCGCATCTCCGGACGTGGGAGGATCAAAGAGAGCAAATTCTTACTCTAAATACCTAGGTTGTCCAATGGTACTTTGCCACAAGAGCCGCGAAAAGGCAAATGTGATCAGCGAAATGACCATCATTGGCGACGTAAAAGGCAAGAACGTCATTATTCTTGACGATATGGTAGACACAGCAGGTACGCTTACAAAAGCGGCAGACATCATGACCAACGCCGGAGCAAAATCCGTTCGCGCCATCGTCACCCATCCTGTCATGTCCGACCCTGCAAGCAGCCGCGTTGACGACTCTAGTTTGACCGAATTGATTTTTTCAAACTCTATTCCGTTCAACAAGACTTGCAAAAAAGCTCGCGCCATCTCTATCGCCGATATGTTTGCTGACACCATCCGCCGTGTACATCAGGGCGAATCCATCAGCGAGCAATATCTCATCTGATAGGTTGATCCAATATAAAAAAAGGTCGGTTGATCCATTCAACCGACCTTTTTTCATACCTTCTTTTCTACAAACCTTCTTCTGTCTAAAACAGAGAAGACTCCCTTCTACGCAAAGCTACCAACGCAACTCAGAACTTGGACACATAATCAGAGAAAAACGTATCCCTGTAACTGTTGCCTATCGGTATCTCAAAATTCTTGATGAAGATGTCATTATTGTCAAACGACTCAATTTTGGAAGTATTGATGATATAAGACTTATTCACTCTCATAAACACATCGGAAGGGAGCAAGTCTCCTATGCCCTTCATATTCATACGGGTAATGATCTTCTGCCCCTCCAACTGTAAAATCACGTAATCTTTCAATCCTTCCACAAAAAGGATGTCGTCAAACTTCACCTTGTGGAACTTACGGTCCGATTTCACAAAGAAGAACTCATAGTTAGACACCTCCAGACTCTCTTTCTCCTTCTGTAGGAGTAGGTCATGATAGATAGCCGCCTTCTCCACCGCTTTTTTGAAGCGGGTCTCGACTATCGGCTTTATCAGATAATCGACGGCGTCGACCTCGTAGCCGTCCATCGCATACTCCGTATAGGCCGTGGTGAATATGACAAGCGTCTCCTTCGGGATGGAGCGAGCAAATTCCACACCGGAAATGCCCGGCATCTGTATGTCAAGGAAAACAAGGTCTATCCGGTTATTTTCCATAAAAGCACACGCCGACTCGGCACTATTAAAACAGCCTAGCAGATGAAGGACAGGAGCCTCCTTTATCAAAAGTTCAACGGCCTCCCTTGCCAAAGGCTCATCGTCTACTACAATACAGTTCATAATTTTATATGTAATTTCACTTTATAGGTATCCTCGCTATCTTCCACAACCAAAGAGTGGGTTGTGGGGTATAACAACTCCAACCTTCTCTTTATGTTCGTCATTCCTATGCCGCCAACGTCCCGTTTCTCCGGATTTTTGGATTTGGAATTTTCACAAACGAAAAAGAAACCTTGCCCGTCCAGACGAAACTGTAGGCGGACAAAAGATTCGCTATCAGGATTATGCTTCACCGCATTCTCGACAAAAGTAATGAACAAAAGGGGGGGAAGGAACACATTCCTCACATCTCCATCAACCTCTATTCCATACTCGAAACTATCGCGTCTCAACTTCTCCAAATTCAAAAAATCGCCCATGAATGTTATTTCCGAATCCAGCCTCACCATTTTCCTACACACACTATTGAACTGGTAGCGCAGCAATCCCTCCAACTTCAACAGGATAAACGAGGCTTTGCCTGCATCCCGCTTCAGCAAGACATTGGCATTATTCAGCATATTAAAAAGAAAGTGCGGGTTGATCTGATTCCGCAACGTCTTCAGCTCGGACACCAACGTGTTAGCCTCCAATTCCGTCATGCGGGCATTGTCCCTCATCCAAACCTGAAAGAGGACGAACGCCGAAGTGCCCGCCACCAACATACCATAAGCCACATAAGAGGAGAACATGCACATGAGAAAAAAGAAAACCATCTCCGAACGGGAATAACCCGTAGGCGGACAAAAATGGAAATGAGCTACATTGACAACCAAAGCGAGCACCGTAGCCAAAAGGAATGCCCACGTGATGTATTTGGAAAGCCTATCCTTCAACATCAGCTTCGGGGTAAGTATATAAAGATTGATATACATGGCTATGTTCATGGAGACAAAATAGCTGATCCAGCCTTTCATATAATTCGGGCCAAACGAAATCTCGCCAGCCTCCCTATCCAAAAAGACGATGGAGGTAATCAACGCGATCAGCACCTGCAACATCAAATGTCTAACAACAATAGTTTTAGAATCCAAAAGCAGGAACGAGATGTAATTTTTGTCATTTAGCATGGACATCTATTTTTAGTTCCAACAAACCATCTTCGTCAACAATGGACCATCTGTCGCCAAATAACAGTCCAAGACGCCGTTTGACATCAGAGAAAGAGACCCTCTCCGTGACATTCTGCCCGGCATGGAGACACGTAAACCGCAATATCTTATTCTCAACTTCCAGTTCAAAATCGACATGCCCCTTATCCTTGTTTCCATTCTGCTCCTCTATATAAATCTGCTCCGCCAATACTTGGACGAAAAAGACAAGCAACATCGGAGGCAGAAACGTAACATTCACATTGCCTTTGGTTGTCAGCGTATAATCAAACGACTCCAGATAAAACTTACACAGCACCAGATAGTTGGACAGAAACTTCACCTCAGACGAGAGCAGTACCCGGTTTCTATTGCAGTCATATAACTCATAACGCAAGACTTGACTAAGAAGCAGCAACATATCGCTAGACTTCTGTGAATCACGTTCGGCTTCCTCTCCCAGCTTATGCAACACGCCGAGAAGGAGATTCGGGCTGACCTGTTCCTTCAACGACTCCAATTCCGATTTCAGCTGAGAATTTTCCAATCTACGGATATGTTTCTTCTCCCGAATCCAGTTCTTCAGCAAAAAGATGGACATAGCACCAAATATACAAATCAAGACAGTGGTATACTTGGAAATCCACTCCAGAACCGCCGCCACACACACACCGGAACTGATCAAACTTGTTATGTGATAATGGCGAACCACCACATATTCGATGACCGACTTCAACACAAGAGAAGCCAAAACATACGAGAAGAGGAAAAACAGAAACATCACATATCTGTTCCTAAACAGATATTTAGGTACTGCGTGAAGAAATAGCGTCGTAGACAAAGCAATATTAATCACAAAAGTGACCAATATTACTACCAAAGACATCGCCTGCATCTCCTTGATACCACTCTGATAAGTAAACATGACCTCACGCATAGTTATCAGAAACATTAAAAACGCATAAGCAAACCATCTCCATTTCCCAAATCTGGGATTCATCAAGAAATCATAAAGAGGGTTCCGTCTTCTGCGTTCTAACATAATTCTCATTTTAATCTTACAAAATTAATAAAATTAAACATCACGAACGCCTTCTTTCCTAGAAAAAGACAAAAGAAACCATGGGAAACTAAAAACAAGCTCCCCATGGCAATCCTTTTACACTTCAACAAGGCAAACAAAATTGATTTTATGCTCTATGCATCTCCGTGCTCCCCATTCTTAGTTCGTGGTCTAGTATCTTTTGTCTCTGCCTTATTGAAGTTAAAATAATCAGAAGACTTAGAACACGGAGACCTATATATGATTCGTTCTTCGGTTTAGCAAATGATTTAAGAAATAGTAATAACGTCCACATCTAAAACCAAAAGCCGGATTAAATGTATATATAAAATTATGTCTCAAACATCAAAAGTTGTACAAATATAGAAAGAAGAGCATTGCCATGAAAAATTGTATATCAAAAGTCGTTTTTCGTATATCAAACGATGAATTTCGGAGTTTTTTTTCTGTACAACAACCACACTCTCCTCCATCTAAACTGCGAGACGGAAAGGGACAGACAGACCACCCACAAAGAAAAGAGATAGACTATCGTCTTATTTGACGGATACGGAAAGATTCTATTTCTTATCTTTGCAGAAAAAAAAGACTTATGCTTATTGCCAAACGGAAGAAACAGGAGAACATCGCCGAATACGTATTGTATATGTGGCAGATAGAAGACATCATCAGAGGGTATAACTTCAACATGGATGCCATCAAGAATAACATCATCGACAAATTCGACCAACCGGACTCCACCAAACAAGAGATGGCCGACTGGTACGAGAACCTCATAGAAATGATGGAGAAGGAAAATATCAAAGAGAAAGGGCATCTGCAAATCATCAAAAACACGATTTTTGACATGAACTACCTACACCTCGAATTACTACAAGACCCCAAAGAGATAAAACACAACGCATTATTTTTCAAGACCCTGCCCTATCTTGTCGAATTCAGGAACAAAACAAAGGCAGGAGCCGACACCAACGACGTGGAGTTAGCCTTGAACGCACTATACGGCATATTGATTCTCAAACTCCAACAGAAGGAAATTAGCAAAGAAACACAGCAAGCGATCGACCAGATAAGCCACTTCCTCGGCTATCTATCTGCAGAGTACAAGAAAGACGAAGAATAAGGTTCTAACCGAAATCAAGCACGGTGAGCATCTCCTCTCGCACCCAAGCAGACCCCGAACCCTTGTCAGGATCAAGCTCCATGGCGAAATGACGCATTCTGTCCGCATCCAAGCGACACAACTCCTTCAAGAAACGGGAGACACCGGAACAAACCGCCGCCGAATCCGAATAGACGTCGACGCCCGCCTTTGCCACGAAGACATCGAGAAACGGAGCCCGGGCTCCCTCCTTTTTCAGCAACAAGGCGGCCAATATGTAGGAGAACGGCTTAACATAGGCAGAGGTGCATTCGACCTCTACCCGCGACAGCAAAGCATCTGCATAGGGCAGATTTACGTAGAGATTGCGGGCAAGCTGTTCTGCCAACTCCATATTTTTGCACTCATCCAACCACGACAACGCATCCCGTTCCGGAAAAGAATCGGCAGGCTGTAGATGCGTAGCCATTATCATCATCTCCCTGCACTCCGAAAACCAAAGGCTGCGAGCCAGCTGCGAACTGGGGTCGAAACGGCCGGACAGCTCCTTTATACGTAGAAGCGAGACTCCATAATTCAACTTGTAGCCCAAATGCTTCATCCCCGTAGACGCGACTCCGTTCATGGACGCGACCAACAGCTTGCGGATGGATTTCAAATCAGCGTCCACCCCATTGTCGTATTTGAAAAATCTAAGCATGAATTTATCCTTATTTAAATAAAAAAAAGCCTTTCGGAGACCGAAAGGCTTTAAAACGGGTGAAGAATGGGTTTCGAACCCACGACCTTCGGGACCACAATCCGATGCTCTAACCAACTGAGCTATCCTCACCATTTTTCTGTTTTGCGCTGCAAAGGTAATGCGTTTTTTGAATACACGCAACCCTTTTCTAAAAAAAGTTTGAGTTTTTTTTTATAACAAACAAGAAAGACCATTTCCTCTTTCTGTTTCAGCATCGCCAGATGGAGTAAGAAGACAAAAAACCAACCCATCCATTACTTACATCTGCGTCTGCTTTGTCCTAAACCATGTGCTGTCTTCACAACAAACACTATGACAGATACACAAACGACGGTTTTCGCAGATCACTTTAAACAATCGTCAAAATAACTTGTGCCGATTTTGATAAGATGCCGTAGTCATTATCTTTTTGTAGTGGAAAACGAGCATCGACAACCTCATTCCATAGGAATGCACCGGATATGGATTTTTGCCATCCTCCTGCCAGACGGGCACTTACTTTTATCTGGCAAGGAAAGCAAGCAAAGATGCCTACGTTGTTGCCCTCTCTCCATGGGGTACGGCAGCCACCTCCTCCACGGCCAAAGGAGAGTCAGCCTGCCGACGGTGAGGTGTTTTGAAACAAATCTTGTCCATCCTATAAATCTTGTCCGAAAATCCGCGATAAAGGATGACCTTGGCGCATTCTGATGGAATGCCACCACCTATTTCATCCTCTCTTCTACTGATAGACTATCCCTACGGGATATTTATCTGATGAAATACCACAAAGAGGTCTTGAATTTCACCAAGTTATTTTTGCCCATATATCTAATCAAAATCAAGTTTGCCACCGACGAAACAAAGAGAAAAAATGAAGTGGGGAATCTCTTTATAACGGAGATGGATGGGAAAACGTGGAATTTTAAATACGTGGATATGGCAAATACTGCCACCATACGAAAATACTATTGTGAAGCTAGGAAGGCAGACTGCGTAATATTCTACACGAAGAAAAAAGAGCAGATTGACACAATAAGGGAGGCGGTAAAAAGAGAATACGGCAGCCAAAAGGCTAAAGGGAAAGCCTACCAACTCCCTTCAGTGAGCATTCTTTATGTGGGGTCTTAAACGGCGCCCGCCGGTAGATTGGAATATCCACCGGCAGGGAAGGTGCAGGGTGCGGGGGCATTACCTCCCTCGTTCATCCCGCACTACAAACATACAATGTTTTTTTATTTACAAAATTAATTTCAAAAAAAATGAGCAAAAGCCAGCAGTACGAACTCTTCGTGGAAAAGTTCAAACCTAAATTAACGAGCGACGACTGCTACACTCCAGCCCCGGTCTATAATGCCGTTCTGGAGTGGGCTAAAGGTCGGTTTCCGTCATTGGAGGGCAAGAACATCGTGGCTGCGTTGGGTGGTAAATAATCTTTTGATTTTCCACTACAGCCCCGCCTCCTCAAGTGCGTCAAGCACCTTGCGGTTGGCTATGTCTACTGCCTTCCAGTCGGGCTTCACTTTGCGGAACGCGGCTATAGCCCACTCTCTTATCTTCAAAATGCTTCCATATATGGGCAAAGCAATACAAAAAACACCCGAAAAAACAGATAAAATTTAAGATTCTACACATAAACTTATTATCTTTACTAAAACAAGATAGTATAATAATCACCTTATGAATAAACAGACTAGAAATCCATGGTCATGGGTACCATCTCTCTATTTTGCGGAGGGCATACCTTACGTGATAGCCGCCACCACATTCTCATTAATCATGTACAAACGTCTAGGCATCTCCAATACGGACGCGGCCTTATATACCAGCTGGCTTTATCTTCCTTGGGTCATCAAACCATTCTGGAGTCCGTTTGTAGACATCATGCGGACAAAAAGATGGTGGATAGTAGCCATGCAGTTGCTCATCGGAGGCGGATTGGCGGGAGTTGCATTCTGCATACCTACGCCATTCTACCTACAATCGACACTCGCCATACTGTGGCTCATCGCCTTCAGCTCGGCCACGCACGACATCGCCGCCGACGGATTCTACATGCTGGCCCTCGACGAGAACAAACAATCACTCTTCGTCGGCATACGCAGCACCTTCTACCGCATCGCCATGATTGCCGGACAAGGGCTGCTGGTCATTCTGGCCGGGACACTGGAAAGCTCGTCTGGCCTAGAGCCAGTCACCATTTCTGTTTCCGCAGGCGAAGGCTCCGCCACCAAACAATGCCATACCCCCGGAATGGAAGATCTCCATTTCTCCTACACCGGACAGACAGCCATCAACCCCAACGAAATCGACAAGGATTCGTTATCCGGCATTCTCAATTTCATCAAGGAAAACAATATCAAAAACGGATTCATACCCTCCGAAACGCCAACAACGAAGACGGACGGCGACGGACAGGGTTTCTGGAGCACGTATGTTTCCTCTCCGCTCAAAAGTTTCCTCTCCAGTACGTTCAACACGAACAAACCGGCAATTGCAAGCGACATGGCTCCCAATGCGGAGATTTTCGCCATCTCGCTTTCCGGGGAACCCCAGAAACCCGTTGTGCTCAACTTTTCACAGACAAAGGGAGACAAGACTTTCCGCCTATTAGGCAACGACCGCATCACCTTCACAAGTGAGAATTGGGAGCAACCAGCCTACATTGCCGTCCAGATAGACCCAAAAGCAGACAGCAACGCAACAGCCGAATTTACCGGCACATCGGGCAACATACCATTTGCCTGGAGTCTGACATTCTATCTCTGCGCAGGGTTATTCATCGCCTTCGCCATTTACCACAAGTTCGTACTTCCACGTCCGGACGCCGACAAAACCGTCCGTGACGGCAACGCCGTGAAGAGTTTATTCTCCACGTTCGGCAGTTTCTTCTCGAAGAAAGGAATCGCACTCTCGCTTGCCTTCATCCTACTCTACCGGCTGGGAGAAGCCCAACTGACGAAGATAGCCTCCCCCTTCCTTATAGACGACCGCATGGTGGGCGGATTAGGGCTAAGCACCGCCAAGATGGGCGTGATATACGGCACCATCGGTGTCATTGCACTGACGGCTGGCGGCATCCTTGGCGGCATAGCCGCATCAAGACACGGACTGAAACGGTGGATTTGGCCGATGATCCTCTGCATGAACCTGCCTAACTTGGTCTATGTCTATATGGCATTCGCACTTCCGGAGAGCTTCATCACCATCAGCACGCTGGTCGGCATCGAGCAGTTTGGCTACGGATTCGGATTCACAGCCTTCATGCTTTATTTGATATTCATATCCCAAGGCAAATATTCCACCTCCCACTACGCCATCTGTACGGGATTCATGGCATTGGGCATGATGTTGCCGGGCATGATAGCAGGTTGGCTACAGGAGACGATCGGCTACCAGAACTTTTTCATCTGGGTCTGCATCTGCACCATTCCAGGGTTTCTTTTAGCAAGGAAACTTAATATCAGCACAGATTTCGGAAAGAAAAAAGAATAGAGGAGGGACATTCCCTTCTCTTGATAAATGTCGACAAAACAAAAAACAACATGGATAAGACAAGCTTCAGGAACAACGGATTTTGACAGAAATTCTAAATGTTAAAGAGTGGACGGATGGTTGTATTCACAAGAAAATGTTTTATCTTTATTACACGATTATAATAAAAAACGACAAACTAGTATTAATCAAAAACACATCACTATGACAACGGAAGACTTATTAATGGAAATACAAGATTGCGACGAATTGCTTTACACTTCACAAGAAGCCAATCTAATGTTGGAATACAGAGATGCAGTGAAGAGACTTAACACAGAATCGGGACAAGAAGAGACTTGCAGTAAATTAATGAAAGATTTTGAATCGCTCAGCTCTCTGATAAAAGAGTTTGAAGACAGAGTACACTTAACGGCCAACAATCTGGTAGAACCGACAAAAGCGGAGATTCTGGATTTGAAAAAACTATTCGACAAGATTGAAAACATGGATTTTTCCACTTCAGAAGAATATGAGAAACTGATGGGCAACGCCCAAGCCTGAAAATAACAAAAAGGCAGGAGATGCGACATGATGCCGATGGGTGTCATGTCGCTTTTTTTCACACTTTAGCCAAAAGATGGAAGAGTTATTGTAGGTCCAAATAAGAAGTGTGAGGAAAAGACCTACATTTGATGAAACAGATGCAAATCTTGAGCAATATTTGAAAGATAATGATTTTAAAACAGGAGAATGGGATAATATCAGTAATGAAAAGATGCCATGGACAAATAAAGATAATTTGCCAGAAGATAGTCATTATAGAGTAAAGAGAGATAATGGTTCGGCATCGTTAAAAGGTAAAGAAAAAAATAAAAAGGACAAACTCATTTATGATGCCGCAACAGTCGTAGCACAGAAGCATACGGATAAGATTGTTGAAAAATTCAAAGAGGAAAAACAGTGAAGATTAAAATAGTTGATTACATATTATTATTAGCAAGTTCCTTTGTTTTTGTACTAATATTCATCGTCCTATTTATTGTGATATTCGGAAATAGAGGGGCGGGAATTACTTGGGGAGTGTGCCTGGGATTAGTCATAAGTCATTTTTCATTATCTTTCTTCTTTAAAAAGCAAGGAATATTGAAGTCTGTTGCAAGAACAATAATATATTCGACTGCATTATTTGTTCTCTTTTATATAATAGCAAATTATTTAGATTTCTCATACAATAAAGTATTGTATATAATATCTATGATAATAGCGAGGAAAATATCATCTGTTAGTATAAATTTTCGGTAAGTTAAATGGTATTTTTAGGTAGTGTTCCAGATGTGGCGATATGGGCAATGCACCTCACCTCCGCTACCGCGCAATTGTATCTCCGCTACCGCACGATTGTATCGTGTGGTAGCATTGAAGTTACGCTCTATGCATAACTATAAATACGATAAAATAGGTAACTTAGTCGCCGATAAATCCGAAAAAATAGAAGAAATCAGTTGGACAATGCAAGGAAAAGTAAAACGTATAACCAGATTACCTAATAGTGATAAGCCCGATTTAGTCTTTAACTACGACGGTTTAGGCAATCGAGTAAGTAAAACTGTTATTCCAAAAAACAGTTTAAATAATGAAGATTCCATAACGACATATTACGTCCGAGATGCTCAAGGCAACATCTTGGCAACCTACGAAAAGACAAAGTACAAGAATGGTGATGAGAAGTTCTATTTAAAAGAACAGTACCTCTATGGCAGTTCCAGAATAGGAATGAATGTATCGAACCAGTTACTAGCCTCCAAAGTAGACGGAAGTGTGGAAATAAAAGAATACGACGGGTATTTCACTAAAGAAATAGGCAACAAGAGATATGAACTTACCAACCATCTTGGCAATGTTTTAGTGGTTGTTTCTGATAAGAAATTACCTGATAATGAACCTGATGTTGTTTCGGTAAGTGATTATTATCCGTTTGGAATGACGATGCCGGGACGTTTGTATTCTGAACCAAGTAATAGCTATCGCTATGGATTCGGCTCACACGAGAAAGATTTTGAAATACATCAGGGTTGGTATGGCTTTGGCGAATACGGTTATGATGCAAGAATAGGAAGAAGATCTACACCTGACCCAAAATCAGCTCTTTTACCTTATTTAACTACTTATATATATACTTTAAATAGTCCGATTCAAGTTATAGACCTTGATGGAGAGTTCCCGATTTTAATTAACGGTAGAGTTGGTAATGATTCAGAAAGAGGAAGCTCTACATATTGGAGTGCTAATGTTCGCTCAACTATCTCTCAAAGAACTGGATATGAACAGTCAAAGTTTCTTTATGTAGATGGAGATAAAAGTTTATTCCCAAGCAAAAGATTTAGCGCAGGTCAAGCAAAAGCAAAAGTAGATGCTCAGGGAGTTTGGAATAAAATGAAAGCAACAATGAAAGACGGACAAATAACAGAGCAATTGCAGGTTATTACACATAGTCGCGGGGCTGCTTTCGGTGCTGGATATATGGAAGGATTGAGGCGGGAAATTATTCAATTGGCTGAATCCGAAGGAATTGGATTTGCTTACGACAAAAATAGTATTATTCAGTATTCAGTGAATTTAGCTCCACATCAATCTAATTGGATAAATTATGAACAAAGTGGTACAATGAATGTGAATATAAGCCAGATTGGAGACCCTTTATCTGGTAATGATGCTACTGGTAATGTTATAAATGTTCAGTCTATACCAGAAACAGAGGCTTTTGATCAACACGGCAATAGTACTTATAATACACAGTTAGATTTTGTACTTGATGTTCTTGAAAGCGAAACAACGAATAAAGACAATTTATTAGATAGAATAAAAAATGGTTACACAAACTATGATAATAACAGAATAAATGGTGACAAATCGTCTGTAAAAACCGATAAATAATATGAATGTGATTTTTTATTCTGATGATATAATACTATTTATGTTATCGCTGTTAGTATTGATATTGATTTTATATTCGCTAAAAATTAGTAAATCGTTTTCATTTATAAATTTGACCATTTTCATAATTTATTCAATATTTTTTTATCGAGGTTTATTTTTTGAAGCTAAATATGGTTCAGGTTTTATATGGTGCAGGGTCAACG
>JACJXK010000013.1 GCA_020636675.1 Prevotellaceae bacterium | reverse complement strand
TAAACATTTGTTTCTAATTAAGGCAACTGTCTCGAATAATTGTGATTGATTTTGGAAAAAGGCTTTCGTTAAAAATGTACAGAGGTACATTCAGAAAGCCTTTTTATTGTATGTTCCAGTTCCTAAAATCAAGGAACTCAAAAATAAAAGCACTTTATTCATGAATAAAAAACAAATAGAAGGACACGTCAGTTCCTTGGTATCTGTCATACTGATAGCTCTACTTTATTCCGCCATACAAACCGTTTCCCCGAAATACATATCGCCATCGGGAGTCGTTGTCTGGAGAATGTTGATGGGAGTTGTCGTCATCTGGCTTGCCTCCATCTTTATAAAAGGAGAACAAGTGGAGAAGAGGGACCTGTACTTCCTGCTTTTTGCAGGAGCATTTCTCATGTATCCATTCCAGTATCTCTTTGTGGCAGGCATTGCCAAGACATCGGCCATAGACGCATCCATCATAAACACCTCCACCCCCGTAATCATCTTCCTGATCCTTTTCTTCCTAAAACAAGAGAAATTCACCAGGGGCCAAGGTCGTCGGACTCCTATGCGGACTAGGCGGTGCCATGTTGACCATACTGATGCAGCCCCAGCACTCTACGGCAGGACATCCGGGGCACATGAGCGGAGACCTGCTAGTGTTCGGAGCCTCCGCCATATATGCGGTTTATCTAGTTTCCATCAAAGGTGTATCCAGACGATACAAGCCTCTCACCATCATGAAATGGACCTTCCTCAGCGGAAGCATCCCCACCCTGGTTTTCGGCATAGGCCCCATGGCTCAATCCAACCTGCTTCACGGGCAAGCCTCTGTCGGGATATGGGCCATCTGCATCTCCATCTGCGTGTTCATGACCGTCATACCCTACCTGCTGATTCCAGTCGGCATAAAGACATTATCTCCCTCCATCTACGGCACATACAACTACCTTGCACCTCTGATTGCGGCCGTCACCTCCATTCTTCTCGGGCAAGACAAATTGATGTGGGACCAACCCATCGCACTTATCCTCATCATTTTAGGCGTAATACTTGTCAACAAGAAATAAATAATATCCCTACATTTATAAGTACTATGCCTCCACTTCCGGGAGACAAGGCTATCCTTCGTTTCACCAAAACTCTTCGCATACACCAATCCGGAATTTAATTGTCCAGCTGATTCATACGTCATTAGCGGCAGAAAACAGGTAGTAAATTTTGTTAAATAGGATTCATGCACAGTCCATAGTGACATTTATATCGGAGATATTGATTACTTTTGCCAAAAATAACGGAGTGTGTAAAATAATGTTTTCCGTTCTCCGTTAGATTAAAAATGGAAATGAGATTTTGGAAGCTGATTCTGACCTTTGTCCTTAATCCTGCTTTGAAAGTCTCCGTAAAAGGAAGGAACATGCATTACAATATCATAAAATGTTATCTCGTCCTGACATTCTCAATTTTCTTTTTTGGCATATCGAATGCTCAATACATAGGAGAAATAGGAGTTTTAGGAGGCGTTTCATACTATAATGGCGACGCCAACTCCACGACCCCGTTTGTGGAAAACCACCCAACGATAGGAGGATTGTTCAGAGCAAGAATCAATTCCCGTTCGGTATTGAAACTAGACCTTGCAAAGGCTACCGTTTCCGGAAACACCGAAAACTTCGACAATAAATTTCCAGACGACCAACAAGCCAAATTCGAACGTGACTTCTGGGACTTTGGTTTACAATACGAACTCAACTTCTTCAAGTTCGGCACTCAATCATGGGACAAAACCATCAAATGCCACACTCCCTACGTACTGATAGGTCCCGGCATGGCCATTTACCAGGAAAGCGACAAGAACGCATATGCCTTCCACCTCGCTTTCGGAGTAGGATACAAATACAAATTCCTCGACCGGTTCAATATTGGTATAGAATGGTCGATGAGGAAGCTGTTCAGGGACGACTTCGACGTGACGAACTCCTACAATAAGTTTCTCGACGACCCCTACAACTTAGGACATTCTTCTATAAAAAATAACGATTGGTACTCTCTCGCATTCATATATCTAAGCATGGATATCATCAAAAAGAGAGGAAGATGTACAGAACTCAGATAAAACATTACAGATGACATTTAAGGAGCAGATCAACAAAGATAAGATGCCCAAGCACATAGCCATCATCATGGATGGGAATGGACGATGGGCTAAGAAACAAGGAAAAGATAGAATTTTTGGACACCAGCATGGAGTCGACTCCGTCGACAAGGTGACAGAAGCCGCCGCCGAGTTGGGCATCGAATATCTGACCCTATATGCCTTCTCTACGGAGAACTGGAACCGCCCGCAACAAGAGGTGGACGCGCTGATGGAGATCCTCTCCGAAGCATTGAGAACCCACATAGAAAAAATCAGCAAGAACAACGTGAGGCTGATGATGATAGGCGACATGAAACGTATGACGGAGAAGACGCAGAAGAACTTCTCCGAAGCGATGAAATACACGGAGAAAAACAACGGACTGAAACTTATCCTAGCTTTGAGCTACTCTTCCCGTTGGGAGATTATTGAAGCGGTCAGGAAGATTGCAGAAGACACAAAAAACGGCAAGATAGAGACCTCCGGGATTAACGAAAAGACATTCTCCGACTACCTGACTACGGCAGGCATTCCGGATCCGGACCTGCTAATCCGCACCAGCGGCGAGCTCCGCATCAGCAACTTCCTGATGTGGCAACTGTCCTATTCCGAACTTTATTTCACGGACATACCTTGGCCGGAATTCAAGAAGGAGCAGTTTTACGAGGCCATCGTAGACTACCAGCAGAGAGAGAGACGATTTGGAAAAACAAGCGAACAGATATCAAAATAACAGGAAATTAACATGCGGCATTTTTTTTGCACCATACTTTTAGGAGTAATCACAACCTCCATATTTGCCCAAACGGGAAATATGGCAACCGACTCGTCGGCCATACAAAAGACCTCCGTTGATTCAACAATCATAAAAACGAACACCAACATTGATTCATTGGCTTCCGTCTCAGACTCCCTGTCAAGAGTCGTTGATTCACTTTCCTCCATGGTCAACTCTCTTTCCGGCGACACATCGGCACTGAGAACCACCAAAGAGGAGGTGCCTAACATAACATACACCTTTAATCCGAAAGAGTATGTGATAGCAGAAATCACCGTTGAGGGAGCTGGCAACTACGACAAAAACGTAATTATCAACTACTCCGGACTAAGAAAAGGACAGACGGTCAAGATGCCTGGCGACGATTTTTCGCGGGCCATCAAGCGTTTCTGGAAACAAGGATTGTTCTCCGACGTAAAGATTAACGCTACAAAAGTAGATGGCAACAAAGTTTGGCTACAGATTAATCTCAAGCCACGTCCCCGCATATCCGAAATCAATTTCAACGGGCTGAAGAAGAAGGAGAGAGAAGATTTGGAGTCGGGTGTCGGATTGAGCAAAGGCAATCAAATATCGCCCAACCAAGTGGATAGGGCCAAAATGCTGATCAAAAAGAAACTGGAGAACGACGGATACGAGAATGCCAATGTGGAGATTTTACTCCGCGACGACAAAAACAACCCCGACCAAGTCATCGTAGATGTCAATGTGGAGAAAAAAGGCAAGGTAAAGGTGCACCGCATCTATATCGAAGGCAACAAAGAGGTGAAAGACACCAAGCTGAAGAGTGCCATGAAGAAGACAAAAGAACGCAAACTGCGTAACTTCTTCAAATCCAAGAAATTCGTTCGCGAAGAGTATGCCAACGACAAAAATTTACTGATAGACAAGTTTAACGAAAAGGGATTCCGCGATGCGGAACTAATTGGCGACAGCATCGCCAACTATAAAGAAAACCGAATAGATATTTATCTGAAAGTATACGAAGGAAAAAAATATTATTTCAGAAACATATATTGGGTGGGCAATACCATCTACGCAAGCGACGTGTTGAACAAAGTGCTTGGCATCAAGAAAGGCGACGTCTACAACCAGAAACTCCTGAATGAAAGACTGATGGTAGATGACGACGCCGTAGCCAGCCTTTATCTGGACAACGGATACCTCTTCTTCAACGTAGACCCCGTAGAGGTCAACATAGAGGGAGACTCCATCGACATGGAGATGCGTATCTACGAAGGAAAGCAGGCTACCATCAACGAGGTAGTCATCAACGGAAATACAGCAGTCTATGAAAACGTGATACGTCGGGAGCTACGCACCAAGCCAGGACAACTTTTCAGCAAGTCAGACCTTCAGCGTTCGGCCAGGGAGCTAGCCGCCACAGGTCACTTCGACCCTGAAAAGATGGACATCCGTCCGGTTCCAAATCCGGAAGAGGGTACAGTAGACATCATCTACAATCTGGAACAGAAACGGAACGATCAAGTGGAGCTTTCTTTCGGTTGGGGACAGACAGGTGTGACCGGTTCTTTGGGACTCAAATTCACCAACTTCTCCATCCAGAACATATTCAAGAAAGAGGCATACCATCCATTGCCACAAGGCGACGGACAGACACTATCCCTCTCCTTCCAGACAAACGCCAGCTACTACAACTCGGCCAGCATCTCGTTTACCGAGCCTTGGCTAGGCGGCAGCAGACCAACTTCACTGACCACCTCCCTGTTCTGGGCACACCAGACAGGAGTAAACAGTTCCTACTACTCGGACATATACAGTAACAACTATTACAGCGGAAGCTCTTACGACGCAAGCTACGCATACGCTTCCGATCCGGACAAGTATATCACTACCCTAGGAGGTGCAGTAGGTCTAGGAAAACGGTTGCCTTGGCCAGACGACTATTTCTCCATCTATTACGAATTGGCTTACCGCCATTATGACCTTCAGAACTGGTCTTACTTCGATTTGGAGACAGGAAAAGCCAACAACCTGAGCTTCGGCGTCACATTGAGCAGAAACTCAATAGACAACCCTTATTACACAAGAAGGGGGTCGTCCTTCTCCTTGTCCGTACAGGCCACACCTCCCTATTCCGCATTCAAGGGAGAAAACAGCAAACTGAAGGCCCAAATCGCAAAATATGGTGACGGATCGAACGTGTCTGGAGAAGACTACACAGACTACCTGGACATGCAACAGGAGCTATACCGATGGGTGGAATACTACAAGACGGAGTTCAAAGCAAAACTGTTCACGCCGCTCTCCTCTGATCAGAAATTGGTATTGATGACTCGCGTCGAATACGGCTTCTTAGGCTACTACGACAAAGACAGACGCTCTCCATTCGAACGCTACTACGTGGGAGGTGACGGAATGACAGGATCAAGCAGCACCTACGCTACCACCAGCATCGGACTGAGAGGATACGGAAACGGATCTCTAACTCCTCGCGACAGCAAGAACCGCACCATGGGTAACCTTTATACAAAGCTATCTTTGGAACTGCGCTACCCGCTTATGCTGCAACCAACCTCCACCATTTATCTGCTCACCTTCATGGACGCAGGTAACGCATGGAGCGAATTCAACGACTTTGACCCATTCAACCTGAAACGGTCTGTCGGTGCCGGCGTCAGAATCTTCTTGCCTATGATCGGACTGATCGGAGTAGACTACGGTTACGGATTCGACAATCCTTACGTCGCAAACGAGGGAGGCAGCAACTTCCACCTTGTCATAGGTCAAGAATTTTAACGTAATATCTGATTTTTTATTTACTTTTGCGAATCCGTCTTGCGAACTTTATCCGTTCCCTTGCGGTTCAAAAACTTAATTAGAAATTTAAAACTATTATGAATATGAAAAAGGTATTATTATTCGCAATTGTTGCGTTCTTCGGAACAATCACAGTTTCGGCCCAAAAGTATGCCATGGTCGATATGGAGTATATTCTAAAAAATATACCGATGTACGAATCCGCAAATGAACAGATAAAACAAATCTCCACAAAATGGCAGAAAGAGGTCGAGGCCAAAAACGAGGAGGCTAAAAACCTATATAAGAACTACCAGACAGAGGTCGTGTTCCTTTCTGACGAGATGAAGGTAAAGAAAGAGAACGAGATAGTGGCGAAAGAGAAGGAAGCCAACGAACTGAAACGTAAATATTTCGGTCCTCAAGGTGAACTTTACAAGAAGAGAGAGTCTCTGATGAAACCTATCCAGGACGAGATTTATGTAGCCATCAAAGATGTATCCGAAGCAAAAGGATACCAGATGGTATTCGACAAATCATCCAGCATGAACATCGTCTACTACTCGGCAAAAAGCGATATCAGCGACGAGGTTCTAACAAAACTAGGCTACGCAAAATAAAAACAAGGGAGGCAAGGTCCCTTCCATCCCTAAATATTTATATTTGTACAATCAAAAAAGAAAAATAATCATCATGCTAAAGAAAGTAATCATCACATTGTTTCTTGCGGTTCCATTTATCGCATTCTCTCAAAACACACAGGTTAAGCTAGGACACCTTGACGTTCAAGGTCTTTTCCTCTCTCTGCCTGAGGCCGCAACCATTGATTCAACACTCAAGAAGCTAAGCGCTCAGCACGAGAACGAGATCAAGAGAATGGAAGAGGAGTTCAACCGCAAACTTGCCGAGTACAAACAAAACGAAAACTCTCTCGACGAAACAATAAAGAAGAGCAGAATGGAAGAGCTGCAGACATTACAAACAAAAATGCAGAACTACTACCAACAGGCCCAGGCCTCTTTGCAACAAAAACAAGAAGAGCTACAAGCCCCTTTGAGAGATAAGATCCGTAGGGCGATTGACGAAGTGGGTGCAGAGAACGGCTTCCTTTACATCTACGATGTGAACAACCTTCTTTACAAGTCAGAGCAGGCTATCGACGTCACTCCTCTCATCAAGAAAAAGATTGGAGTGAAATAAAGAAGAATATATTCAAAACATATTGGAGTTCACAAAGATTATCTGAATCTTTGTGAACTTTCTTTTATAACCAAAGTTACGGATTTTCAACAGCAAGGTCTTATGGAACAATTCCCAACGCAGCAGGGTCCTATCGGACTTTTCGACTCCGGATACGGAGGCCTCACCATCTTGGAAAAGATGCGGTCTCTTATGCCCCAATACGATTACCTGTATCTGGGCGACAACGCTCGCGCTCCTTATGGCACTCGTTCGTTTGACGTAGTCTACGAATTTACCCGACAATCCGTAAAAAAGTTGTTTGACATGGGCTGCCCTCTTGTCATACTAGCATGCAACACGGCTTCGGCCAAAGCCCTGCGGAGCATCCAAACCAAAGACCTTCCATTGTGGAATCCAGATATGAGAGTTCTAGGTGTAATCAGACCAACGGTAGAACAGATCGGGAACCTGACAAAAACCCGCCATGTCGGAATACTAGGGACGGAAGGCACCATCCAATCGAAATCATATCCAATTGAGATTAGCAAACTCTATCCGGACATCATAGTCAGCGGAAAAGCTTGCCCCCTCTTTGTGCCTCTGGTCGAAAACACCGAATACGACTCCGACGGAGCCGACTATTTTGTGAAAAAATATTTGGATGAATTGTTGGATAAAGATAGCCGGATCGACACCATCATCCTTGGCTGTACCCACTACCCTCTTCTTCTTCCCAAGATAAAAAAATATGTTCCGGAAGGAACCAAAATAGTGGCACAAGGCGAAATAGTGGCACAAAGCCTACAAGATTACCTCGACAGACACACAGACATGGAATCGCTCATAACCAAAGGCAACAATTGTGAATTTTTCACCACCGAATCGGTGGAGAAGTTCAGAAAGTCTGCTTCCGTTTTTCTGAAAGAGAAGACAATCCACGCCACAAGAATCTCTCTGGAATAAGACAAAAAACAACCTTGAAAAACGCAAGGGATATAAAGGTTTCGGTTGCACGTCATGTCAAACACTTATATATTATCAAGAAAGATCTATGATGAACCGGATATATTCAAAACGTCGCTTTTTGGGTAAGCGAACACTCGCCTTTGTCCGCAGAGGAGGGGGGATACTGTACATCCAGGAGAGTAGGCAACAGCGCAAACAAATTTCCCCTAACAAGAGATAAAAAGATAAACTTACGGCATTTTGTCAGACCGTCACAAGTTGTTTTTTGAAGATTACTAAACAACGCTATCCATCTCACCGGCGGTCATTGTTTTGTCTCGATTTAAAGGAACAGAACCGAACTTTTATATTTTTCGAGAGAATCTCATGATAATAATTAAGTTCCTGAAGGTGATAATTGCCTTTTTTGAATAAAAAGTCTAACGACTTGACATAAGAGTCATTCGCATCCGCACCATCTACAATCAACACATTATACTGTTTGTCCACACAGACAGAGACGGAGTCATTTAACATCTCCGCCTCAGCAGACGTCGTCCAATTAACCGGATTTATGCAGATTGCGCTAGGAGCGAGTACGGAACAGATGGCATCTGTATTCGCCACCGAATTATAGCAAATCGTAACTCCAAAATCGTTTTCGCCAACCGCAGGTTTAATCTGCTTATGGTTCAATGTGTCGGATGCCGTCACCTTATATCCTATGACATAAGCGGCCACCAACTGTCTACACTGGTCCGCAGTAAGATTCTTCAACAATTCAACCACACATTTTGCCCCTTGACTGAACCCTGCCAGCACAAACGGACGTCCTTGATTCACATTGTCCATGTAATAGTCAAAAGCGCGTTTCACATCAGCAAATGAGTAATGGAACCTTGATGATACGAGAGAATCAGAACGCCAAGATTGAAGTGCCAATTGCCTATAGTATGGAGAATAGAAATTCGCATCCTCACCAAAAATACGTTCGGCAAGTTCAAATGAAGGCAACATGGCCAATCTGTCGCTAGAGAGTAGCGGATCGGCATAATACACGGTGTCTCCCACTGAGTCAATCCTATCCCAAACGCACGTAGGCAATAAGTAGAACACGTCGAAGTCCTTTTCTCCTGCCTTATTGGCATTACGATACCATAATCGAGGATTGCTATACGTTAAAGTTTGTGCTTCACAAGCAACCCCAAACAGCATGATTGCAACTATAAATATCACCTGCTTCATATTCACTTATATAAATTATCATTTCGAGCCTCTATATGAACCAATGGGATTAACATCAATTTCCTCTATATGCCAATACTTATTTACAAATCCCACATGCAATATTCCCAACCATTTTGACTCCAAACAAAAATAAAGAACAAATTTAATCGCGCAGTATTTTTTGTTTAGTAATCGTCAAAAAAATAAAACATTGAAATACATGACAACAGATGGAAGGGAGAATTATAAACGCACAACTTCGTCTGTTAATGGATTGGCATTTCCAAGAAATGACATTCTACCAACTCTTCTTCCTGAACCAACCGGACACTCCACAGAAAACAACATAAAAAGGATAGAAAAACTCCACAAACGGAACTTTCCGCAGCAAGTCCTGTAAGGAAAAGAAAAGAGCCGCTTTCCTTAAAAAGGGAAAGTCAATCAACGTCTTCAGGAATACCAGAACAAAAAACAGAACAAATTTACCGGACAACAAACAGACAAGCGGAAGCAAAGACATGGACATCACACAGACAGCGACAGAAATAACCTCCACATCTCGATAGGCAACGCTCTTGGATGACCACCGCTGACGTTGATGCACAAAAGCTCCCAGCGTAGGACTCGGGGAAGTTTTGACAATCGCCTCCTCCGATTTAAAAAAAACGATTCTAGCCCGCCGCCTTTTTGCCTCCAAAAGCAAGAACATATCATCTCCGGAAACCCAGTCAGAGCGAAGATGCGCAGCAACCTGACACCACAAGTCTTTCGTATAGGCCAGATTGGCCCCGTTGCATAAAATAGGATGACGAATGCCAGCCGCTCCCGCTCCCGAAGCGACCAGACTCAGAAACTCCAGAGACTGGACAGACTCCCATCCATTTGCGGCGGTCATCATCACCGGACCAATCAGCAAGTCACAATCGCCCATCGAGAAACGAGCGGCAACAGCCTCCACCCACCTCGGCGGCACCACACAATCGGCGTCCGTCTGCAAAATAACGCTTCCGCGACAAACCGCGACACCTTCCCTCAAGGCACACTTCTTCCCCCTGCTTGCCGATGAGACCATCCGCAGATTATCCATTCTGCACAACCTACTCCGCAGGACATCATCCGTCCCGTCCGTGGAATGATCATCCACCACCACCACCTCAAAATGAGGATAGGTCTGGCAGAAAAGAGAATCCAGAAGAGACGGCAATGCATCCTCCTCATTATGGGCACACACAACAACAGAGACAAAAATGTCCGAGTCGGACTTCTCTCCCAACGAATATAAAGGCAAGGACTGCCAACCCTTGTACAACACAGATACAAGGACGAGATATGAGAATACGATAATAAACGCCAGAATAAACATACATACAATCTATCTGAAACAAAGATATTCAGAAAAACCATAGCCACCGAACATTCCTACCCTCAAAAAACAGAATAAACAATCGGTTATCCCCTTTGTCCCAAACACACACAACCAAAAGCCACATTCAATAAATGGTGCCATGAAGTCCGAAATCTCGTTTCGAATACTGATAATGCAAATATAAATTCGTAATTTCGCACTTGTATATACTTAATAAAGACTAATCTGATGAAGGTTTCAATAATAAACAAATCAAAGCACGCGTTACCGCAATATGCCACACCTTTCTCGGCAGGCATGGACCTCAGAGCCAACATTGACGGACCCATCGAGTTGAATCCGATGGAGCGCAAACTCATTCCAACAGGTCTATTCATAGCATTGCCAGAGGGATACGAAGCCCAGATAAGACCACGCAGCGGGTTAGCCTTCAAACACGGCATAACCATACTCAATGCTCCCGGAACCATCGACGCCGATTACCGAGGTGAATTAAAGGTCCTATTGGTTAACCTTTCCACACAACCATTTGTTATCGAAGACGGTGAACGTATTTGCCAAATGGTGATAGCCCAGCATGCCGTCGTTGAGTGGTTGCCTTGTGACAACCTTGACGAGACAGAACGTGGAGATGGAGGATTTGGCCACACCGGAGCAAAATAACACAGACATCTGACATAACTTGCCAACAATAATGAAAACACTGAAATCCATATTATTACTTGCAATCTTCTTGCAATCATTCTCTCTTCCCGCATTGGCTACAAACAAGGTGAAGAATGACAGGGAAACGTCCATCGACAGCATCCAAGAGCGCAAATTTCAGTATTTCTATTTGGAGGCACTCCGACAAAAGTCGAAGGGCAACCTGTCTGAAGCCGCCGACAATCTATTGAGATGCCTATGTCTGAACACAAATAAAGCAGCCGTCTATTCGGAACTAGCCAACCTAAACATCTCTGCCGGAAGGACGGGAATAGCCAAGAATTTCATGAAGAAGGCCGTGACGCTCGAACCTTCCAACATCTGGATGAAACAAGTACTAGCACAACTCTACATCCAGAACCAGGAATACGAACAGGCCGCAGCCACCTACGAAGACATTACCACACAGCATCCGTCTAATGTGGAATATTACTATTACGTATTGGCGCAGCTATACACACAGATGAATTTGGCAGACAAAGCCTTGGACGCCTACAACAAGATGGAGGAATCATACGGCATCAACGACCGCATCACCTTGGAGAAATTCAAAATCTACGTGGCCATGGGAGATGAGAAAAAAGCATTCAAGGAGCTGGACGCATTGATAAAAGCCTTCCCCAAGGATCCAAAATACCAGGTGCTGAAAGGAGACCTTTATCTGGCCATACAAAAAAACAAGAAAGCAGAAAACACATACAAGGCAGTACTGGCAAAATATCCCAATGACGCCACCGCCAACACACAACTAGCCATGTTTTACCTCTCCAACAAAAGGGAGAAAGAGGGACTGTCGCTAGTACGGAAAGTATTGCGCGACAGCACCGCCGACATGGAGATAAAGAAGAATGTCCTATCCTATATCGCACAAGACTCGCTCGTCATGTCTCAAATCGGAGACTCCGTTTTCATCGACATGATCCACACATACCCGGACGAGGAGCTCCCTTACCTAGCCTATTCGTCCTTTCTCTTGGACAAGAAGGATATGAACGGATTCCGCTATTTAAAACAAGCATTAGAGATAAATCCAAAGTACGAAGACTCTTGGAATCTTCTGGTGAACTACTATTCGCTGCAGAACGACACCATAAATGTCATCAATTCCTGCACAGAAGCGATTGAACATTTTCCGAAGAATCCGAACTTCTATTATATGTTGGGCTCTGCCTACCAGATGCAAAATCAACCAGAAGCCGCCATCAACGAATGGACAAAAGCCGTCGAATTACTGAAGGAGACCAACCTTCCTATGGCATCGGCCATCCAAGGAAGCATAGGAGACGTCTACTCTTCCATGGGGAAAAGAGAACTGTCTTATGCCGCATACGACTCCGCTCTTGTCTATAATGAGAAAAACATACTCGTACTCAACAACTATGCGTACGCCCTTTCCGTCGAAGGAAAAGAGCTGCAAAAAGCGGAACGCATGAGCGGAATATCCGTTCAGGCAAATCCCACAAGCGCCATCTTCCTAGACACCTACGCATGGGTGTACTTTAAACAAGGAAGCTACCTTCCGGCATTGATGTATATAGAACAAGCCTATAAAAACGGAGGCTCCACCGATCCAGATGTCATGGAGCACTACGGCGACATCCTCTACAAAAACGGAGAGACGGAGAAAGCCGCCGAAGCATGGAAGAAGGCACTCTCCATCAGAAAAGAGAGCAACAGAGAAACAGGATACGAGGGGTTGGAAAAACTGAAACAAAAAACAGAAACAGGAATTTATGTCGAATAGAAATAAGATAATAGGATTATTAATGGTTCTTGCACTTTGTATGTCCGCATGCAAAAGCAAGAAAGGACTGACAACAACGGAGAAGTCGGAATTCAGCACACTGGAATATAACACATTCAGCTCCTCCAAAGCCACATTCACCATTGTACAGAACCAGAACTCCTTCAATGTGAACGGATCCATCCGCATCCGGAAGGATAGTCTGATTATGATCTCCATCCAACCATTTCTTGGCATGGAAGTAGCAAGAGCCACCATAACACAAGACAACTTCACCATCTTGGACCGGATCCATAAAAAATATTTCACCGCATCTTTCGCCAATCTCAACAAGGACATGGGAATAGAAATAAACTACAACACATTCCAATCCATCCTGACAAACGGACTGTTTCTGTACGACCAGTCCGATGCACCCAGGCTATCCGACTTCAAAGAGGCAAAAATCATGGATCTGACAATGCTACAATACAGCAAAAACAAAATACTCCAGGAATTCACCGTAGACTCAGAATATCGGGTACAATCGGCCTCCCTCTTCGCAGATGGAGAGCCATATTCCCTACGTTGGAGCTACTCAAAGTTCAACGCACTCGAAAACGGATATTTCTTTCCCCATCAGATCAATTTCTCCATGAACGACGGCACTAAAAACAACCAGCTGGACATAGAATACAAGAAAATAGAGATCAATAAAGATCTCAATTTCGACTTCACCGTTCCATCCAGCTACAAGGCCGTGACATTAAACGAATTGATGGATATGCTGAAATAAGAATGAGGATCCTTAATTCCATATTGCTGACAGCCATTCTGTTCTGTTGCCCTATAATAGGACAATACAGCATGACATATGCCAACAACACAAAAAAAACGTCCTCACAAAAGAGTTCAACAACCCAACAAAAGAAAAGGTCAAGCAGTAGCAAAACCCCAACTACCACCAAAAACAAGACATCGGAAGAGATCAAAGACCTCAAGAACAAACAGCAGTCTGTCAAACAGAATGTGAAGCAGATAGACAAATCTCTGACAGAGACAAGGCAGACCACAAGAAAATCGATGAAACAACTGGAACTCCTGAACAGAGACATCCAGAAACGCAGCCAAGTAATAGCCAACCAAGGGAAAGAGATTAAAAATCTGGAGGAAAAGATATCCGACATGAACCAAGATCTTGGCTATATGCTGACCGAATACAACTACATGAAACAAAAGTATGTGGAGCTGATCTATCATGCGTATGTCAAACAAAACAATAGAAGCCGACTTCTTTTCATTCTTTCCGCATCTTCTTTTCAAGAAGCTTACCGTAGATTCGATTATTTGAATAAATTTGCATCCATGCGCAGAGAGCAGGCAGAAGAGCTGGACAAATCTCGCGTCAATCTGGACAAAAAGAAGCAAGACATAGAACTGGCGAAGTCGGAATCGGAAAAACTGCTGAAAGACCACGAGAATGAGAAGCTACAACTTCTAGAGGAAAAGGAGAAACAAAACCAGGTGGTCACCTCCCTCAAACAACAGGAGAAAGAGCTAAAAAAGGAACTTCAGGAGCAACAGAAGATAGCCGAACAACTGAACGACAAAATTCAGGAACTCATTGCCAAACAGGCGAAGGAAGCCGCAGAAAGGGAGAAGCGCAAACAAGCCACCAAATCAAAAACAAAAGGCGGATATGCGATGACCAAAACGGAAACAATCGTATCCGGAGGATTCGAGAAGAAGCAAGGCACCCTTGCTTGGCCTGTCAACGGAACCATAACAGGCCACTTTGGCAAGCAAGTGCATCCTTTTCTTAAAAATGTAACGACAGACAACAAAGGCATCTACATCACAGCAGAGAAAGGCTCCATAGCAAAGTCTGTATACAACGGCATCGTTACCCAGAAGTTCTCCATTCCGGGAAACAACAGTGCGGTCATCGTCAGGCACGGGAACTTCCTTTCCGTGTATGCCAATTTGACCACCATCTACGTGAACGTAGGAGACAATGTAAATACAGGGGACAAGATAGGAAAGATATTCGAAGACTCTGACGACAAAGACAGAGCCACCTTGTTCTTTCAGATATGGAAAGAGAAAAGCCTTCTGAACCCGGAGAAATGGCTCAAGAAAAAGTAGTTATAGTATTAATGGAAAAATAATTTATTATGGAAAGTTCGGAAAACAAAGAATTAGATTTGATTGACATACTCAAGACCTGTGCATGTTACATCGCTTCCTTTTTTAGACTTATCTATAAAGGGTTAATATGGATTTTGCGTTTTATGTACAAGAATAAGGTTAAACTAGGAGCATTCCTCGTTGCTGGATTTCTCATCGCTTTATTCGTGTCAAGGAAAGATAACTTGGAGTATAAAGCAAACACGATTATGACCATCAACCTGCACGACGCATATTTCTTCAACGACCTCATATCTACATTAGACAGCTATTGTCTGAATGAGAACAAATCCCTACTGAAGAATGCGCTTGGAGTGTCTGACATTGATGCAAAAAACATCATTGCAGTAAAGTCCTATTTCTTCATCGACAAGTTGATAGACGGAACGCCCGATGAGATTGATTTCGAGAAAAAATATGATCATCCTACGGACACCACAAGTGTCAGGATGAAAGACCGTCTTTATGTGCAGGTTATCGTCAAAGACACAACGATTCTAAAAAACATGACACAATACCTGTTTCATTATTTCTCCAACAACAGCATTCTCAACTCTGAGAATGAAATCCGTCTCAAGCAGATGGATGAAAATATCAACTCCACAAACAATGAGATTTCTATGTTAGACAGCCTCCGTAAGTTGGAATACTTCAAGCGGAACAAGGATGCCAACATAAATATGGAGAAAACAGTATTGCTAAACGAGAAAGAGAAAAAACTTTACCATTCTGACATTTTCGAACTGGAACACAGAAAACACCAAATGCAATGGACAAAAGAGGTCAACAACCAAAGTGTTACCTTCATAAGTGAATTCAACGCAGAGGCCAAAGCAGCAAACAGGCTCAGCCAATCGGCTATCAAATATATGTCCCTGATGTTCGTACTAGGTGTGATATTCTCCCTCTTCTGGAACTTCAGAACTAACATAAAAGACTTCTTGAACAAGTAGAAGCATCTCCATGAAACAATATAAATGGGCCATATTGGGAGCAGGACACATCGCCGAAAAGTTTTCGGATGGGCTAAAATCCTGTCCGCAAGCACAGCGTTATGCCGTGGCCTCCCGTTCGTTGGAGAAAGCGGAAGCATTCCGCCAACAATATGGGTTTGAAAAAGCCTATGGCTCATACGAAGAGATGCTGGTAGACCCGTCTGTCGACATCGTTTATGTCGCCACCCCCAACAACCTACACTTCGAACACACGATAATGTCTCTCCATGCAGGGAAGGCCGTGCTCTGCGAAAAACCGTTTGGGATGAACGGGGAGCAGGTAGAACAGATGATAGAGACGGCCAAAGAGAATCATCTCTTTCTCATGGAAGCCTTATGGAGCCGGTTTCTGCCATCGATGCTGAGCATGAAATCAGAGATGGAGAAGGGCCGCATCGGCAAGCCACTGCTGCTTCAAGCAGATTTCGGCTTCAAGGCAAAGTATGACGGCGAGAGCCGCCTATTCAATCCGACCTTAGGCGGAGGATCCGTTTTTGACATAGGCATCTATCCTCTTTTCTTGTCCCTATATCTTTTCGGCTATCCCACCGATATAAAGGCCACTTCCATCCCCGCCCCTAGCGGCACGGACATGACCACCTCCATCTTGTTAAAACACAAAGGAGGTGAGATGAGCTTGCTGACATCCTCCTTCGCCATGAGGACGGAGAGCGAAGCAAAAGTATATGGAGAAGACGGTTGCCTGAGATTATGCCGTATGTTTCACATGCCTACGGACCTTACATACAAGATTGGCGACGAACAAGAGAATAGAGTTGACATTCAGACGATAGGAAATGGCTACAATTATGAAGCTATGGAGGTGATGAGATGTTTGGAAAATGGATCTACGGAAAGCAAATTGCATCCTCTTTCTTTTTCAAAGGAACTCATGTCTCTGATGGACAAAGTGAATGCATTAATAAACGAGAAAGATAAATAAAAGATGGTTTTGAACTACATTTGGGTCGGATTCTTCCTGGTTGCGATGGCAGTTGGTCTCATCCAATTTTTCTTTTTCAATGACACGGAAGTCTTCGAACGGATTGTGACCAGCACATTCGACATGTCCGAATTTGCCGTCATGAAAATCGCACTTCCATTGGGCGGTGTCATGATCTTATGGCTCGGACTGATGAACATCGGAGAGAAAGCTGGAGCCATCGGCGCACTCTCTAAAATCGTCGGCCCCTTCTTCTCCAAACTCTTTCCGGAGATACCGAAGAACCATCCCGTACACGGGCAATTACTGATGAACTTCTCTGCCAACATGTTGGGACTCGACAACGCGGCCACCCCGTTAGGATTAAAGGCAATGAACGGGCTTCAGAATCTGAACAAGGACAAAGAAACAGCATCCAACGCACAAATCATGTTCCTTGCCCTCAACACCTCCGGACTTACACTCATTCCTATCAACATCATGGCGCAACGCGCCATACTAGGGGCTGCCAACCCTACTGACATCTTCATCCCCCTCTTAATATCCACCTTCGTGTCCACCCTCACTGCCATCCTATTTGTAGGCATCAGGCAGAAGCTGAACCTGTGGAACCACGTTGTTCTGGGTTGGATAGGAGGAATATCGCTATGTCTCGGACTATTGGTCTATTTCCTTTCCCAACAAGACGGAGAGGCAATGACCACCTACTCCAAGATGATAGGCAACACCATCCTGTTCTGCATCATCATCGCATTCATTGGAGCAGGAGTTGTTCGGAAGATAAACGTCTACGAGGCTTTCATCGACGGAGCCAAGCAGGGGTTTGAGACTTCGGTGAAGGTCATGCCCTATCTTGTGGGTATGCTGGTAGGCATCGGCGTATTCAGGGCATCCGGAGCGATGGATGCCATCATCAACGGGCTGGAATGGATACTCTCCCTTTGCTCCATAAACACCGACTTCGTAGAGTCGCTACCTACCGCATTCATGAAGCCTCTGAGCGGAAGCGGAGCCAAAGCCATGATGGTCGAGACCATGAACACGTATGGAGCAGACTCTTTTGTGGGTAAGCTCTCCTGCCTATTCCAAGGAGCCGCAGACACCACATTCTACATCATAGCACTCTATTTCGGTTCTGTAGGCATCAAAAAGACACGGTACGCAGTGACCGCAGGCCTTGTGGCCGACCTGGGTGGTGTTATTGCCGCCATTATTGTAGGTTACATCTTTTTTTACTGATACATTCCATCGAGAGGGATATTTTTGTTTAGACTAAATAATATATATTGAATATGATAACATATTGTACGGAAGATGTAAAAATGCCCAAAATCCAAAAGCGGGGCATATCTGCATGGGTTAAACGCATAGCCGACAAGCATGGTTATAAGGTAGGCGACATTGCCTATATATTCTGTTCTGACGAACACATATTGGAGGTCAACAAGCAGTATCTCCAACACGACTACTATACGGACATCATCACATTCGACTATACCGAAGAGAAGAAAATATCCGGGGACCTTTTCATCAGTCTGGACACCGTCAAGACAAACGCAGAGAAGTTTGGAGCAGAATACGACACAGAGTTGCATCGGGTCATCATCCATGGCATTCTCCATCTTTGCGGAATAAACGACAAAGGTCCGGGCGAACGCGAGATAATGGAAAAGAATGAAAACGAAGCGTTAGAACTTCTGAAGGAGATAAACAACGAATCCAACAAATAGGAGAATAGTCCGGATGCCATACTCTTCCTTTATGGAAGAGACTCACATACACAAGGACAACCCTCTCTTTGCAAATCAAAAAGAGAGGTCGCAATCAGGCACAACATACATAAGAAGTCAATCCTTCTTATGCGCCTTGCCTCCTTTTAGCATCCGGAAGAAGAGATATATTGCCATGACAGAGACAAATCCCTCCACCACAATCATGAGAATAAACGATGAAAGTTCCATGCTTTTAGTTTTTTACAGATTTCACAGGAAGGGGAAATATCCTCCTGTCCTATTCTACCATCACAAAAATAAGCATTCTATCCGGCAAGACAAATAGAATATTGTCTATATTTTTTCTTTATCGGACAGAATATCTGCGGAGCAACTTGGCTCTATAACGAATCATGTGGGTAACTTAATGAAAACAGTTGACTTTGGAACATTATGAGAAGCGAAGATATATTTGCCTTGGGGTTGGAACTGCTTCCACCCTGCGAAGTAAAAGAGGCCTCGTTTGTCAAAGAGGCAGATGGCAGCAAAAGCCTTCATATCCAAATCGATTTCCAAAGAGGCGGAAAGTTTGTCAACAATACGGGTCAACGGCGCAAGGCCTATGATACGGAGGACAAGAGGTGCACAAGTTCGATATAAATACCAACTTCACATGCCTAGGCGTAAACTACGGAATTTTTGAGGGACTTAACCTCAAAATACAATTGACCAAACGGAGAGACAAAGGATTTGCCGACATCGACAACTTTATAGATACGGCATACTTCGTCTGTGGCAAACTTAAATTCGATTACCCATACGATTCGTTATAAAGCCTATTATCTATGGTCAAAGCTAATGTTATATGGCAGACTTTTTAACGAGTACATACGACCAATGTGTGGCACACCGTCCAGCTATGACTCTCTGCAAATATTCGACCCATTCAGAAGCGGATGGGGCATTGCCGAAGTTGGGTCGTTTTTCGCTACGATAATACGACGGATGTATTGGTGGAATAGTGGTTATGCTGATTGTTAGAGTTCGTTTTTATTTGTCATTATTTTGCAAACCAATACTTTGCCAATGTAAACAAAAATTAAATACGGGATAGTCATGACAAATCCAAAAAACGCTTTTACTGGCCATCCAATTCCCATGATTCTAATTTCTAGTTCTTTCACTTTATTCATATTCTCAGGTAAAACATTCCTATAATATTCTGTTTCGCCCATCCCGCAAATGTCGTATCCAAAATGTCTCAATAAAATCAAATTTGACACATCACTCCACCATGCAAAAAAACACATTAGAATTCCCATCTCAGACAAACCTATTAATGAATAAATTAGCCAAGGCCGTTTAATCCCTAATCTTTTAAGAATAATAAGCGTTAGAATTGGCGTGATGATTATTGCCGTGAGTATTAGAAAGTCTGATATTGTTATGAGTGTCTCCATATTTAGTAATCTTGTTAGATGTTATTTTTTGAATCACACAGCTTCAGTTTACATTGAAGCAACAATTGTTTGTGTCTGGCCGCTTAAGAGCGCAAGTCCGAAAGTAACCCGTAGATTCAACTAGTAAATGCAACTGCGATTTTTCAAAGATAAGAAGAAAAGTTCGAGAGGGGATTTGAATTCGAGCTTTTTTCTTGGTCTTTTGTTGATGCTATATTTTGCTTCCTTGGTAACAGTAAAGAAATAACTTCCGCAGATTTCTGCTTACCAAGATTTAGATGCAAAGGGTTTTCTGTCAAAAAGTTGCGGAAGTTATTCTTTAACTATTACTAAGTAATCGGCATAAAACAACTTATGCCGATTTTGACAAAATGCCATAGGCATCATCTCTTTGTAGAGGGGGAAATAGGCATCGGCAACCGCATTCCGGAGGGATGCACCATACACGACAATTATTCCTGTCCTCCTGCCGGACGGGCACTTACTTTTCTCCGGCAAGAAAAGTAAGCAAAAGTGCCTGCGCTGTTGCCCGCTTTCCGGGAGGTACGGCACGTCCCTCCGCTAAAACCTTTTTTATTCCCTCGTACCTCGGGCAAAAAGGTTTCTTCACGCTGCGATATACACCTTCCAAACTCCGCATTCCAAGGCGAGCGTGCGCCTGCCGAGAAAGAGACGTCTTGAAAACCAATGATTTATCCTGTAAATCTTGTGCGGGAATCTACGGAATGTTTGCTGCCAATACAAGGATTAAAAAGCACAAGATGTTTTGAACTTTACCTTGTTATTTTTTTATAATCACTAAATTCAATTCTCAACACTAATTTCTTCCATGTTTACAACATTTAGAAAAATCCTGTTCTGTTATGATAATTTTAAGTTAAAGTAGCAGCGTGAAACCTATGTTCTTCAACATTGTTAAGGTGCGGATAAACTAGGCATAGATTACTTCCGATAGGTCTCAGATACGGTCTACTTCTTTTCGAAAATCATGTCCATAAGGACGTTATGAACATAGGAGTTGCATCTGAAACCTTAGAGAAACCGCAATCCGCATAGAAATGAACCTCTCCGTCATATGCTATTATTGCTATCCGAAGATAATCCGCATATCTTTTCTTAACCATAGCAACCAATGTTCTTCCAATGTGCACCCCCTGATACCTTGGATCAACAAGCAAATAATGGACATACGCATTCATCGCCCCATCGTCCATCGCACAGACCATGCCGACCAACTCATCCCCATCCCATGCAGAATAGACCGTCGAGAAGTTTCTCATGGCGACCACCAGTTTATCCGGAAAATGGCCCGAAGACCAATCGACAGAAAGGAACAGACACTGTAACTTCTCCTTGTCAAACTCTTTTATATCCTTATAATCTATTGTCATATTCTTTTCTCTTTTAATAGGAAAGATACAGCATTCAAACTACTGCCTGTCATCTCTGCCAACGGCACAACAGACGACAAAGAAAAAACATTTTCGGATAAAATAACATTATTTCCACACAAAATATAGCATTATTCCATTCATTACTGTTTGGCACGAACAAAAAGAGAACAGAAATGTTGATAATTGCGTAATTTTAGTAATTTTGCTATCAATTTGACATTAAAATAAAATAAAGTGGAAAAGATAGATGACTTGGATAAGCAGATTCTTGAGATAATCACCAAGAATGCACGCATTCCATTTAAGGATGTTGCCGGCGAATGCGAGGTATCACGTGCTGCCATCCACCAACGTGTTCAGAGACTGATAGATATGGGAGTCATCATTGGCTCCGGATATCATGTCAATCCGAAAACCTTAGGCTACCAGACTTGTACCTACATCGGCATCAAGCTGGAGAAAGGATCCATGTATTCGGAGGTTGTTCCGGAGCTGGACAAGATTCCGGAGATCGTAGAGTGCCACTTCACCACTGGCCCCTACACCATGATGGTGAAACTCTATGCCCACGACAACGAACACCTCATGCAACTGCTCAATGGAAAGATTCAGAGCATAAAGGGCGTATCTTCCACAGAGACACTCATCTCATTGGAGCAAAGCATAAAGAGGGAGGTTCCTATCAACAATATTGAGTTAGGTTAATCCTTTCCGATAGACGACATCAAAGAAAGGAAGCCATAAAAGAATTCATATTCTCTTATGGCTTCCTTTTTATATTAATATGTCAACAGAAAAGAGGCTATTTCCCCATAACAACTCGATTATCTGACAATATTCTCAAGTTATTCTTCACTTAGTAATCGTCAAAACAACTTGTGCCGATTTTGATGGCGTCCATCTGTCTGCCCCTGCGGGATATTTTTCCTGACGATAGCCCAATGAAATCAACCATACAAGATGTTTTGATCTTTACCAAGATATTTCTAATGGTCACTTAAACATATCATCGTGGTTCATACACCTCTCCTCCTCGCTCGTCCGCTTGGCGGAGAAATGTATCAGCACACAGATTCCTATAATAAGGGCCAGCAAGACGACCCGAATCATGTCTATATAAAATACATTGTTGGCCATCCATCTACCTCCATAGATAGGAGTACCTATCATCACCAGATCGTCTTCCTTTACATAAACATCCAAATTCCCATCAAAATCATACTCCTTGTATTCGCCCATATTAGCGATAATCATCTTTGTCTTCCCATTTTCAGTCTTCAGATACTCCACCAATCCCGTATTCTCGGCATAATGGTTTTTGCTGAACCAAGCCTTGTTCGGGCCTACGCTCTTATGGTTCAACTCCGAAATGATGCTTGTGTCATCTAATTCCCAACCCTTCAGACTCAATAAACTCCAATCGTCATTCTTCGGTTTAATAAGAGCAGCCACAAAGATGATGACCAGCATCGTAGGAGTCACATATTTCATTACATATTTGAAGAATATCGGAATATTCATATCTGCCCCATAATGAATCAACTTCCAACCCTTATCAACACCAAACACCCAAGAGAACAGGATTGCCTCAGACATGGCAAATACAAACAAGGCGATTGTTCCTCCCCAATAATCATACTGGTCAAACACACCCTTCGAGAAGAACAGAACAGGTAGAATTCCCAGCACAAGAATCAACATTCCGAACACACCCGAACTTTTCTTCTGCGACCATCCGTAACTCTTCGAGAAGAAGCCAACCGTAGGGGTCGCCAAAGCCAATGTAGAGGTGATGCTCGCAAGAAACAACAGGCCGAAGAAAGAAACCCCCGCAACTGCAGATAACACCCCGCCCCACTGCTCAAACAAGAAAGGCATGGTCCGAAATCCCAGCCCCAATCCGCCATTCCGCGACAATTCAATTACACTATCTATACCAAAATAACCGATTGAAATAGGAATGATGATCGCACTACCGATCACAATCTCCGTAAACTCATTCAGAAAACCTGCGGTCATGGAATTGAGAGTCACGTCTTCCCGCTTCCTCATATACGAGGCATACGTCTGTATGCACCCCATACCGAGCGACAAGGTGAAGAACACCTGCCCCGCCGCCGACAGCCAGACCTTCGGATTGAGAAGAGAGTCGAAGTGAGGAGTCCACATGAAGTTAAGTCCAACAGTACCATCCAAATAAGCACCTTCTATTCCTGCCTTCAACGTAAACGATTTATAGACCAAGAAAAGACCAAAGACGAGCAGCAACGGCATACATACCTTAGCCACCACCTCTATGCCATTTTTTATTCCACGGCCAAGCAAAAAGACATTAAGTCCAAGACAAAAGACAAACAAAACAACCGCTTCGTACGGTAATCCCGACGAAGTTGTACTAAGATCCAAATAGTTGGAGAAGAAGTTAGACACTTCCTCCTCCGTCATGCCGTTAAATGTACCGACCGCAGAATGAAACACATAAGAAAGCGTCCAACTCTCAATGTAACAATAGTAGGAGGAGATGATGATACTGGAGAAGATGCCGATTGCACCAATATACTTCCACGCCCAACGGCTATCCAATTTCTGCATAATCATAGGTGGCGAGTGGTGTCCAAACTGACCTCCATACTTTCCGGTAGACCATTCTATCAGAAGCAGAGGCAGCCCCAATAAGATAAATGACACAATATACGGAATGATAAAAGCTCCGCCTCCATTCTGCACCGCCTGCACCGGAAATCGGAGAAAATTTCCCAAACCCACAGCATTGCCTGCCATGGCCAGAATCAGACCCACACGTGATCCCCAAACCTGTTTTTCGTCAGCCATTTTGAATCTATTTTTATGAGATTCAAAAATACATGTTTCGCCTGATTTTATAGGTTGGATGAAACGTTTTTTTTATCTACCGCATACCGCAGCACGGAAATATGTCCATTCAGTAGTTAAAAATAATTGATTATATGATTTTTACAAAAGGATCAATAAGTATTTGTCAAAAAATAAATTATGACGACTTTGATAAAATGCCGTAGGCATTATTTATTTGTAGCAGCTGCGCTGTTGCCGGCTTTTCTGGAAATATGGCACGCACCTCCCTCTGCGGCCAAAGGCGGGTGTCCCGCCTGCCGAAGGTGAGTATAGGAGTTACGACGCTTTCACATCTGTTTATTTCTACGGAATGGTTGCTGTCAAGGCAAGGTTTGGGAAGTACATACACACAAGATGTTTTTGAACTTTAACAAGTTATTTTTTTAATGATTGCCAAAATGAAGTTTTCCTTTTATAGGCTCATTCATTTTAATGTTAATATCTTATGAATACATAAATTCACTAACGTTCAGTAGTTGATACTACAACAAATTGTAGTCGGTTATATGAATTTTATTTATTAATATTGTGAAATCAAACAAAGAGATAGTAATAATTATGTTTTTTTACTTAAACCGTACTTAACCATATAATTAATTGTTCAAGAAACAAAACCAAGCCTATTTAAATCAAGAGGACGCCCACATAGGCGTCCTCTTTCATTTTTTTTTGGATAGAACGGAGGAAATCAATCCTTAGGTCTTGCTTCCTTTACAACCATTGTACGGCCATCAAGATCTTTGCCATTTAACTCCTCGATTACAGCCTGCGCAGCTTTCTCGTCTGGCATTTCAACAAAAGCGAAACCTTTTGATCTTCCTGTCTCACGATCTTTTATAACCTTGACTGACTCTACTTCTCCAAATTCAGAGATGACCCTTTCAAGATCATCTTCACGAACCTTATAATTAAGGTTCCCTACATAAATGTTCATAAAATATAATTAATGAAAAATTAAAAAAAATACAGATGCGAAACACAAGGTATAGTCAAACCCAAATAAACCCTTTTATGGATAATTCGTAATTAACGAACGCAAATGCTTTACCATCTTTCAGTACAAAGGAACGCATAAAAAGTGAAACGGCAAACAAAAAAATATTTTTATTTTCACAAGCAACCTTACACGCCTTTAGTAATCGTCGAAAAACAACTTGTGACGATTTAGATAAAATGCCGTAGGCATTATCTATTTGTAGCACCTGCGCTGCTGCCCGCTTTTCTGGAGACATGGCACATTCTTCAAAAAAACCTTTTCTATTCTTTCGTACATCCGCCAAGAAAGTTTCTCCACGCCGCAGTACGCACCTATTCTCCTCCGCGAGTGTCCGCCTGCCAGGAAAGAGACGTTTAAAAAAAATCCGGTCCATTCTGTATATCCTGTCCGAGAATCTACGCGATATTTTGCTGTCAATGCAATGTCTGTATATCCACCCACACAAGATGTTCTGAACTTTAACAAGTTATCTTTTTATTACCACTTAACCATAAATTCATTCAGATATCCCCCAAAAAATTGGTAATACACAAAGGCTTTCATTGTATTTATCTGACAAATAGGCTTCTATTTCCTATTTATACTGTTCCTCCTATCCGAACGGCTACACAAAAATCTACATGGGGAAAGTTACTCCACCCCGCTCTTGAATCCTAGACGAAGGAGCGTTTCGGAGACATTGCCCTTTATCTGATATGCACCATACTCTCTTCGCAAAGGATAGTTGCCTCGTTGTTCCTCAAATGTAGACGGAGAACGACGAAGTCTGCCGTCATCGGAAAGGACATCATACGCATGCAATATCGCCTCGCCAACCGTCAACTTGTCACCATCTAGCACAGCTTCGTCCGGAGTGGCAATCCCATTAATATTCCAATTGTCGATTCCCAAATGAAAGAACCTACTAATTGAACGCACGGACATCTCCGTGGCATTGGCTTTGCCATCTGCCGAATAACCCGCAATATGAGGAGTGGCGATCTCCGCCATAGAGAGGAGCTCCGCATCTATATGAGGCTCATTCTCCCAACAGTCAACAATAACTCCGGCTATGGCACCAGCCTTCACGCCATTCTTTACCGCCATCGTATCAAACACCTCTCCCCTCGCGGCATTGATAAGGAAAGGCTTTTTCCTTAGACTACCGATAAGAGGAAGATCTACCAAATGAAAAGTTTTGTCTTCTCCTTCCCGATAAAGCGGCACATGAAAAGTTATAATATCCGCTTCGCTACAGATTTGAGAAAGTGGAACAAACGCACCTACTCCCTCCTGACGTTCCCTAGGCGGATCGTTCATCAACACCTTCATGCCTAAGGCTGAAGCCACCTCGACAACCAACTTGCCAACATGTCCCACTCCCACAACGCCAAGCGTTTTATTTTCCAAAGGAAACGAGTACTTTTCTGAGAGACGGATTAATGAGGAGGCTATATATTGAGCCACCGAGCGTGCATTACACCCCGGAGCATTTGTCCACCCGATGCCTTGTTCCTTACAAAAAGAGGTGTCTATATGGTCATACCCGATTGTGGCCGTGGCAATAAACTTAACCCTGCTGCCTGCTAATAAACTGCCATTACACCCGGTACGGGTGCGAACTATCAACGCATCGGCATCACGGACATCGTCTGCCGTGAATCCGCTTCCCGGCAGATAAACCGTCTCCGCCACACTCTCAAAAGCTCCTTTTATGAAAGGTATCTTATTGTCTATGACTATCTTCATCTTTTCCCTATTCAATATAAATTCCAAAAAATACGAACAAAGGACAATCGAACCCCGAAGTTCGGTTGCCCTTTGTCTATATAACTACCACAAAATGGTGACGGCATTGGTCATCTCGACGAGATGATAAGTTCATTCTCTCTACAAAACTTCTTGAATGCGTCGATCAGCTCCTTTTTCACGAACTTCTCTTCGGCTGCAACACTCATCACGATATCTTGAACCTTCTCGGCATCGGCATCCGTATAATTCTTACCTTTCTCCACTATGTCAAAAGCTTCTCTATATTCATTCTTATAGATATTATTATAGAAATCGACAAATTCCATTCCAGCCTGGCGAAGATTGTCATTCTCTCCATACGGCTTCATCTCCTGCAACTCTTTCAATGTCTCTTCCGCATTTTTCTGACACTCCGACAACGCTTTTTCAGCCCCTGTAAAATCCCTCTTGGCCAAAGCCTCCGTTATCTTAACTGTTTGTTTTTCCATATCAGAGGCTTTATCCATGATATTCTCCGCATAATCTGCAGGAGTGGAACATGAAGCCAATGTGATTATAAATAAAGAACTTAATAAATAAATCAAATGTTTCATTTTGTCGTCAATTTGTTAATAATAAGTTATCATATCCGTAAAGATAACTATAAAAAACGAGATTAGGACAAGCATAGCAGAAATAAGCAAGTTTGACATGGATGCCCCGACGGAATGCCTATGCTCAATATTCCGGATCAGGATAAGTTATACACAACCGCATGGATATCATGTACAATATCTTGTATTTCAGTAATTTCATTCTGTCGATAAAACATCAGCCTCAACTCCAACCCATCCAACCCGGACGAGTACGGCGGTTGCCAATAATAGACGTCAGACAAGCAGAACCCCATTCTTTCGTAAAAAGAGACCCTTCTCCGTGTCTGTTCATCTATCGGAGGCTCCACCTCCAAGACAAAAGGGAGATTCTCCCTCTCCTGCAACATACGCAGGGCCTTGGTTCCTACTCCCGTGCCACGATTCTCGGAAGCTACGGCGAAATGTTCCACATAAACGTATCTGTCAAAACTCCACAACCCAAAGAAGCCTACAAAACGGTCATCTTCCAGAATGGCAAGAAGCCGATACCGGCTCTTCTGCATCTCCAGCAACCGCGTCAGGTCAGACAACGGCCTTCTCTCATAATCAGGAAACGACTCCTGATAAAGTGATAGGAACGATTTCCAAAATAGGTCCGTCTCCCCATCTATCGGACATAAATTCATATTCCTTCCGTTTTTATTAGCATTAGAAAGAAACAATTTTTCAAATATAAAAAAGGATATGCGGAAAATCCACATATCCTTTTTTATTTATATAAAATTCCGAATTATACCAAATCCAGCTTATTTATTTACTCTGAACTTCTCGTTGCCGTTCTTGATGAAGTCAACGATTTGGTTAGCGGCAGCAATACCTGCATTGGTGTTAGCCTCCGTTGTCTGGGCACCCATCTTCTTCGGTGTAGAGAAGTAACGTCCAGTAAACTTAGCGAACTCATCGTTAGCAGCAGGCATAATATCTGTGATATATTTCAAATCCTCACGGTCTGCCAACAACTTGATAAGGCCAGCCTCGTCGATTACCTCCTTACGTGCGGTATTGATAAGGATACCACCCTTCTTCATCTGGTTCACCATATCGTAGTTGATGCTGTTCTTTGTCTCAGGAGTAGCAGGAATATGCAAAGAGACGATGTCGCAAGTCTTGAACAGTTCGTTCTGGTTAGCAACAGCCTTCACACCTGCGGCCTCGATGGCAGAAGCGGGACAGAAAGCATCGTATGCATAAACTTCCATTCCAAATCCTTTTGCCACGCGAGCAACATTACGGCCTACATTACCGAATGCCAAAAGACCGATTTTCTTACCCATCAACTCAGAGCCTGACTTTCCGTTGTAGAAGTTACGTACTGCATAAACCAACAAGCCAAGGACCAACTCAGCAACTGCATTGGCGTTCTGTCCAGGAGTGTTCATGACACATACCTTATGTGCAGTAGCGGCAGCGAGGTCAACGTTATCATAACCGGCACCGGCACGAACAACGATTTTCAACTTCTTGGCAGCATCAAGCACTTCAGCATCTATCACATCACTACGGATGATGATAGCCTCAGCGTCGGCCGCAGCATCCAAAAGCTGTTTCTTCTCCGTGTATTTTTCCAAAAGGGCCAACTCATAACCAGCACCCTCTATTACTTCCTTTATGCCATCTATCGCAGCCTTTGCGAATGGCTTTTCTGTTGCAACTAATACCTTCATTGTATAACCTCCATTCCCTTTTCGGGATCTTTAAAGTTGGATAATACGGAGACTCATACTTATCGTATGCACCTCCCCGATAATTTATTGATAATAGTCCGGCCCCGTCCATCAGACGCAACCATCAGATAAGTTTAGAATGAAAAGATTAACCACAAAGTTCACAAGATTGGGAATCTTTGTGTGCCTTGTGGTTAAAACCCCATACGCGAATATCGTGTACAGATTATTTTAGATTAGCCTTCTCAAACTCGTTCATGCAGTCAATCAAAGCTTGTACACTCTCGATTGGCAACGCATTGTAGCAAGAAGCACGAAAACCACCCACCAAACGGTGACCCTTGATTCCAATCATGCCTTTTGAAGTGGCGAACTTGATGAAATCAGCCTCAAGATCTTTGTACTCGTCTTTCATGACGAAACAGATGTTCATGCGAGAGCGGTCTTCCTTCTTTGCCGTTCCGACAAACATTTTGCTGCTGTCAATGGCATTGTAAAGCAAGTCTGCCTTAGCTATATTCTTCTTCTCCATCTCCTTTACACCACCTTGGGCCTTCAACCACTTCAATGTCTGAAGAGCAGCGTAGATAGGCAATACAGGAGGAGTATTGAACATAGAACCGTTGTCAATGTGAGTCTTGTAATCCAACATAGTTGGGATATGGCGGGTTACCTTGCCAAGCAGTTCGTCCTTAACGATAACGAAAGTAACGCCGGCAGGAGCCAAGTTTTTCTGAGCACCACCATAAATCATTCCGTATTTAGAGACGTCGATAGGATGAGAGAAAATGTCTGAAGACATATCGGCAATCACCGGGATTGGAGAATCGATGTCGCTCAACAACTCCGTACCGTAGATTGTATTGTTTGACGTAATATGCAGATAGTCGGCATCAGCAGGAATCTGATAGTCCTTACCAACCTTTGGCACCCAAGTGAAATTGTCATTAGCAGAAGATGCTACTTCAACAACCTCTCCAAATGCCTTTGCTTCCTTCATAGCTTTCTTTGCCCATACGCCTGTATTGACATAAGCAGCCTTCTTTTCCAAGAAGTTGAAAGGAATCATACAGAATTCCAAGCTTGCACCACCTCCAAGGAAGATAACTGAATAGCCTTCCGGAATATTCAAAATCTCTTTAAATAGAGCTACAGCTTCATCAACGATTGGCTGGAAATTCTTAGCACGGTGGCTGATTTCGAGTAGTGACAAACCATCATTCTCAAAATCTAATACGGCCTGAGCTGTCTTTTCTATCACTTCTCTTGGGAGAATTGATGGTCCTGCGTTGAAATTATGTTTCTTCATAAAACCTGAAATTTTATAATTAGTTATATTAGTTTCCGTCGTTCTTCTTGTACAAGTGACTAAATGCTTAGAAGTTATATTTCATTTCTGCTTCTCCCGCATCTTATCTCTTGCCCAGTTCAAAATTGAAAAATATGCGGCAAAATTAATATAAAATTCATATCAAAAGATATTTTTCTTCTTTTTTTGCTAACAAAATAAAGTTTTTTTATCTCTAAATCGCATTTTATGTAAATAAAAAATGACATTTTGTCAAAAATTACCCCTAAAAATTATCATTTTGTCATTTTAAATTTTCAAAATTCGAGATTGACTAACAAAATGTTCAAAAAGTCCCATTTCAATTTTTCTTTTGATAAAATGCCCATTTCAATTTGTTTTGCACTCCTTAATAAAAATTTCGTTTGTCCTGTTTGTTGCAAAAAAAATTTTCTGCCATTACCTTTGAAAAAAATTTTAACGTATGAATACCATGAGACAATTTTTATGCATATTTCTTTTGTTCTTTCTGTTCTCCTCTAACAGCTTTTCTGAAGAATTTAATTGGGGAGTAAATTTCTCCGCATTGTATACCCTGCCAAATATAGATTTTCAGTCCAGAAATGAGGTTGAAGCAGATCCCCAGATAGGTGGTTCGGCCGGATTTGTCGCCGAAATGCTACTTGGAAAATCAGTTTCATGGTCTGTAGAAAGCGGTGTCCTTCTTGATTTTGTCAGATTCTCCATGAAAGGAAGAAACAATGGGAAGAAACAAAACCACACCTTGACTGCCATCTCTGTCCCGGTTATTATTAAACGTCTTTTCCCTCTTGACAAGAACAGAAGCATATCCTTCGGTCTAGGAGGGAATTTTCTACATTTCAACGAAGACGAGGTGTGTGACATCGTACTCAAAAAGAACTCCGTCTCTCCTTTGGCCGACATAGACTTTTCCTTCTACGACTTCAGAATAAGTGCAGCCTACGAACTCGGCGTTATGGATCTAATGGATGAAAATGCTTCGAAAAACAAGATTTATCGTAACGCAAGGTTCAAGACAAGTAACATCCGTTTAGGAATCACTTGGTTCTTCTTATAGGGGAAACAGCAACATTTCCAATAAGGAATTTGTTATCTAACATTGCCTTTTAAATCAGGAAGCAGACATGATATATGAAAGAATAGTCATAATAGGAGCAAGTTCGGGCATCGGAGAAGGGTTGTCCCGTGCCTTCGCAAAAGACGGTTGTAGAGTAGGCATAATGGCCAGAAGAGAAGATCTTCTTTTACGACTGAAGGATGAATATCCGGACCAATTCATAACTCATGTCTGTGACATCAATAAGGAGGAACCGGAAAACTACATCCGACCGATAATTGATCAATTAGGAGGCCTTGATCTTCTGATTCTATGTGCAGGCGTAGGTTATAGAAATCCTGAGCTGGATTACGAAAAAGAGTTAAGAACCGTATATACCAACGTGTTAGCCTTTACCAAGATCATGATGTTCGCCTACAAATACTTTAAGGAACAAGGCAATGGGCACATCGTAGGGGTCAGCTCCATAGCAGGATTGAGAGGCCTGGATATTTGTCCTTCCTACTCTGCCAGTAAGGGTTATGAGGCGCTTTACCTTGAAAGCCTCAGACGCAAAGCGAGGAAAGAACACCTCCATATAAAAGTACTGACTGTGATTCCTGGATTTGTAGACACCGTGATGGCACAAGGTGACCACGTTTTTTGGAGATCTTCCGTAGAGAAAGCGGCACAACAAATAAAATCAGCTATCATCAATGGCCGGAACCGTGTCTACATTACCCACCGATGGCGTGTCATTGCCTGGATATTAAGATTCATCCCCCGCTGGATATTCGAGAGGGCATAGATAAAACTCCTACTAAACTACCTCCTCGAACGCCAATTTCTGCCAGCCCTATCCGCTTCATCTTGTCATAGTCCGTCCGGCTGTTATTGTCGAGCATCGTCTCCGGCAGATGGCCGGTGGTCACCAGCACATTCAGGAAGTAGAGCACCATGTCGCTATTGAACATCTTCGGGTCGTGCCCGAAGCTGCGTTGGGAGAAACAGTAGTTGTCGTACCACGGCTTCATCAGGTCTATCAGCTCGTCCGCCGTCTGCCGTATCTGTCCGGCTGAGCGGTAATACTCGACCATATCACGCACCTCCCTCTCCGAAAAGCCCAGCATGCAGTTGAACATGGAGTCGGTGGTCAGGTTGGTGCCGATGTTGTAGCCGCTGGTCAAGTCATCGAGCGTGATAGGGCTGACGCCTATCATCATGATGCGGGCGAACATCCCCTTGAAAAGCTTGAAGAAGTTGCGGTAGAAGCCGTCGGCATGGGTCAGCGCATGGTATTTCCCCTCGCCCTGACTGTTGAGCACGTCGTTCGTGAAGTTGTCGTACTCGTCAATGATCAGGTACAGCCTGTAACCGGCCACATTGGCGGCATCATTAATCATGTTCAACCGTTCGGCAGCCGACTGTATCTGGAAGAATCTGGATTTAAATTCTTCTTCGTAAAAGCTGCCATATTTCCGCATGAAAGACTCTAACCTGCCAGAACAATAGCAATTAAAGTTCTCCTCCAACGAGCCTCCGCCCGTGTTGGCCTTGGAGAAGTCGAAGCGCACCACCTGGTACTGGTTCTGCTCGCCCGTAGGGTGCTGCCCCACATACAGGTTGCCGAACAGCCGGTCGAAATCGCCCTTCTGGGCCAAGTCATAGTAGCTCTCCAGCATGCTCACGAACAGACTCTTCCCGAACCGGCGGGGACGCACAAGGAAGAGAAAGTGGGCATAACGCTCCAGCTTCTCCAGATACATGGTCTTGTCCACGTAGTAGCAATTGTCCCTACGCAGCCTCGGAAAGTCCGCTATCGCATAAGGTATCTGTTTTATCTTGTCTGTCATGTCGGGTCTGTTTATCTGTTCCTACAAAGATAGCCTTTTTAGCAATTGCTAAGAGACCATGAAAAAACAACTTGTGCCGATTTCAATAGAATGCCGTAGTCCAAAGACTGGTTACACCTACCGATAGTGACGTGCATTGACTTTTTATCCGGGAAATCCTATCCGGAAAATCTACGGAAACAAAAACATTGGCGCATTCCGATGGAATGCCGTCTCGTTGACCATCCTTTTATGCTACAAAGAGTTTATCCCTACGGGATATCTTGATGAAGATGCAATGCCTGACGAAATCATCCACACAAGATATATTGAACTTTACCAAGTTAGTTTTTTACGATTGCTGAGTAACAGCTCATCCATAAGATCCATCCTCTATTTATTGTCCAATCTGATTTTCATAACATAATCGCACATATAGAAGCCATTCCCTATCGGGAAATCACCCTGCCGGTCTATCTCCATCCCTACTTTCTTGTAAAACTCCAACGCCTTGTTATTGCGATTGACATTGAGCTCCACATAACACTCTGCCCCGTCACTATTTCTTCGGGCATGTTCAAATGCCGTATGGATAAGCCTATCGCCAATACCCAACCCTTGAAAAGATGGATCTACATACAACTTCTGAAGATGGAAGACATTATCCACATCATGCTCTATGGAAACATACCCACTTGGTTTCGAACCGTATGATGCAAGATAGAACGTATGACCCTCTTCCATCTGATTATCCAACGAACGAGAAGAATACATCATATCAAACATATAATCCAACTGCTCTTCCGATAAAATACCGGCATAAGTGTCAAACCATGTACGGTTTGCTATCTCCTGAATAACAGGAATATCGTTTCGTGTAGCAAGCTTTATTTCTAACATATTAATCCCCTTTTAAAAATTTCCTAAAATTACAAAAAAGGCTAAGAGGGCGTTTAATTTTTAATCGAAATATTTACTAAGTAATCGCCAAAAAATAACTTGTGTCGATTTTGATAAAATGCCATAAGCTCTTCTTTGTAGGATAAACGTGCCTACGCTTTTGCCGGCTTTTCTGGAGTACGGCTCATTTCTCCGCGGCCAAAGGCGAGTGCCCGCCTGCCGACGGTGATGTGTTTAAAGGAATCCTGTTTTATCCTGTAAATCCTGTCTGAAAATCTATGACAACGGAAGACCTTGGCGCATTCCGATGGAATGCCGTCCTGTCCATCATCCTTTTTTCTACAAAGAGGTTATCTCTATGTAATATTTGCTGAAAATAAGGACTTAGCATATTCTGCATTCATCTGAGGTGTTGAAAAGACGACTTAATTTATGTTACCGAATATTTCACGCATTGCCATCTGCTCTTCATAAAGACAATACACGAAGCGAACCTCTCTTTTTACTTTTTCACTTATCTTTGCAGCTCAATTGAAAATTATTAATCAATGCTCGCATCAAAACGTACCATTGTCATTTCGCTCCTCCTCTGTTTCGGATATACAGTCTCTTGGGTCACAGCCGAAAACAAGGATTCCGTATCCGTCTCCAAAGATTCGACCCCGAAATCAGGAGAAATCATCAAAAAAGGCATTTCATTCGGTCCTCTTCCCATTATAGCTTTTGATCAAAACAAAGGTCTCCAATACGGGGCTCTACTCAACATCTACGACTTCGGCGACGGATCGCTATACCCTAATGTGCGCCAGCAATGGTACATAGAGGCTTCTGCTTATACCAAAGGGAGCCAGCAATATATACTTACGTACGATTCCAAACATCTGATTCCAAACAAAAGGCTATCTGTTGCCGCTTGCCTGCTTATAGAGAAACTATTGGACTTCTACGGATTCAACGGATCCCAATCCAATTACGACAAAGACATTGTCGACGCCTTTTATAGGATGGAGCGCGTTGTTCCCTATTTCAAGGCAGATCTCATAGGTAACATCATCAAAGATAAACTATATTGGGAAGTGGGCTACCACTTCAAATGGTTTGACATACATACCATCGACAAAGACAGTTACAATGAAGGAAAATCGGAGAGTGAACGTTTCTACGGAAAGACATTATTCGAAAAATATCAGGATTGGGGCATCATTACTGAAAATGAAGCGGATGGCGGACTTAGCAGTGCGCTACGCCTTGGGCTAATCTATGACACGAAAGACTTTGAACCGGCTCCATCCAGAGGAATATGGGCCGAGGCTCACACCATCGTCGCTCCTAAAGCAATAGGCACATCCGAATCCTATTATCGCTATTCGGCCACATTCCGACAATATTTGCCAATAAACAAAGATCGTCTTGTTTTTGCCTATCGTATAGCCTATCAAGGTACTATCGGCAATTTTGCTCCCTTCTATGTATTACCCTACTATACCTACGTGGGAGCAGGTTATGACCGGGACGGATTTGGTGGCTACCGTACCACTCGCGGACTACTACGCAACCGCATCCAAGGCCTAGACGTGGCTTCCTTCAATGCGGAGATGCGATGGAAATTTTTTCGGACCCACCTGTTTAAACAGAACATATATTTGGCTACAAACGCCTTCATAGACGGCGCCACTACGGTGAGAGATTATGATATCTCCTACCAGGGGGACAACAGAGAAGAACAACTAGCCGAATACCGACAATATATCGACGGTTCCGAACGAGATGACCTCCACCTCTCCGTAGGAGGTGGCTTCCGGATAGGAATTAACCAGAATTTTATCATCGCCATCGAATATGGCCGTCCGCTCGACGCCCAAGATGGGAGGGGAAGCCTCTATATCAACACTGGATTTCTTTTCTGATGAAACCTAAATTTCATGTTAAAAGCCCATCCTCCTTCTTCTAAATAAGAATTGCTTTGGGCTTCTTTTGAAAACCTTTAACTAACTTTGCATCTAAAGTAAATTTTTAAAAAAGATGGCAACACAAAACATATATATCAGCAAGGATCTGAAAACGGATCTGGAACGCGAAATAGAGGGCAGAAATCCCGGAAGCATTTTTATTCTGACAGACTCAAACACCAGGAAAATTTGCCTCCACCACTTAGGAGAAAATATTCTCTCAAAGGCACAATTGATCGAAATCCCGGCAGGAGACGACCACAAGAACCTCGAATCCATCTCCAACGTATGGCTTTTTCTTAGCAACCACGGCGCCACACGCAAATCGTTGATGATCAACCTTGGCGGCGGAGTGGTGACGGACCTTGGCGGATTCGCAGCCTCCACCTTCAAACGGGGCATGGACTACATCAACATTCCTACCACTCTCTTGGGTGCCGTAGATGCTGCCGTAGGTGGAAAGACAGGCATCAACTTCAACGGTCTTAAAAACGAGATAGGAGTCATCAATCCTGCCAAAAGCGTAATCATTAACGCCGAGTTCTTCCGGTCGCTAGACAAACAGAATTTTCTGTCAGGATTCTCCGAAATGATAAAACATGGACTCATATCCTCTCCGGAGATATGGAACAATATATTATCCTTCGATTTGGAGACAATCGATTACGATAGGTTGCCCTTCATCGTGAAGGAATCCGTAAACGTAAAAGAAGAGATAGTGAAAATAGATCCTACGGAAAAAGGCATCCGTAAAGCATTGAATTTCGGACATACAATAGGACATGCCTTCGAAAGCTACGCCCTGAAAAGCGGGAAACCCGTATTGCATGGTTACGCGGTGGCTTGGGGAATGATTGCCGAACTTTATCTTTCCTATAAAAAGACAGGCCTGCCAAAAGAAGAGTTAAGACGAGGCGTGTCTCTCATCAAAGAGAACTACGGTTCTCTCTACGTGACTTGCAAGGAATACGAATTGCTCTACGAACTTATGACCCACGATAAGAAGAACGAAGGTGACGGACGGATCATGTTCTCCCTCCTTTCCGGAATAGGGGATATAAAAATTAACGTCGACGTCGATAAACAAGATATATTTGAGGCTATCGACTTCTATCGCGACTCCGTAGGTTTATGATATAAACGAACCATACAAGAGACCGGAACAATTATTCAACATAAAATAAAATACATGACATATACCGTATCAGCACCATCAAATCAAAACATATCTGGCGTCATCACCCTTCCTGCTTCCAAAAGTATAAGTAACAGGGCCTTGATCATGCACGCACTCAGCTATTCGGACATGCCGATACACAACATAGCGCAATGCGACGATACGGACGTTATGGTGAAGGCGCTCTCCTCTAATGATGCGGTCTTCGATATAGGAGCTGCCGGCACCTCCATGCGGTTCCTTGCCGCCTTCCTCTCCAAAATAGTAGGAGAGTGGACCATCACCGGAAGTGAAAGGATGAAACAGCGTCCTATCTCCATCTTGGTAGACGCTCTTCGTAAGGTGGGTGCTCAAATCGAATACATAGAAAAAGAGGGTTTTCCTCCCCTTCGCATACATGGTAGCGCCTTGCTAGGTGGTGAGATAGAACTCAACGGCGGCGTTAGCAGCCAATATATATCCGCTCTGCTCATGATAGCTCCTGCCATGAAGGAAGGGCTGACATTGAAACTAACAGGCAACATCATCTCCCGTCCTTACATCCATCTTACTCTCAAGATGATGGAGGAGTTCGGCATCCATACCTCTTGGCAGGACAATGTCATACACATCCAACCACAAGAGTATAAACCCATAGATTTTACGGTCGAATCCGATTGGTCTGCCGCCTCCTATTGGTACCAGATCTGCGCCTTGTCTGCCGGAAAGGGAGAGATAAGACTTACCGGACTTCACAAGAAAAGTTATCAAGGCGATTCTGAGGTAGCCCATATCTTTGAGAAATTGGGAGTAGGTACAAGATTTGAGAAAGGGGAGACCATTCTATTCCATACAGGCAAAAAAACAGAGAAACTGAACTACGATTTCATAAACCAACCCGATCTGGCCCAAACATTTGTAGTGACCTGCTGCTGCATGGATATCCCTTTCAGATTTTCGGGACTGCAAAGCCTTAAGATAAAAGAGACGGACCGCATAGCGGCCTTAATCAACGAATGTTCCAAATTAGGGTTTGTACTTTCTGAGCCGACAGAAGGCCTTTTGGAATGGGACGGCAACATCTCAAAAAGAGAAAAAGAGATTACCGTCTCCACCTACAAAGATCATAGGATGGCAATGGCATTTGCCCCGGCTTCTTTAAAATTTGGAACAATAAACATAGATGACCCCTCTGTTGTAAGTAAATCTTATCCTCAATATTGGGAACATCTAGAATCTGTCGGATTCGTGATGCAAGAAAAATAACACGGTATAACCATAACAAAAGGGAGGTGCTTTTCGGTACCTCCCTTTCTGTTTTTCTATTCGTCATGGTCGTCTTCCACCTCAGTGCTTAAAACAACATTGCGGGCTATGTACGACTCATTTCCTGCCTCGTCCGTACAATAGACCATCAGGTGATATTTTCCAGGAGTGGCATCCACAGGAATAACAATCTCATGATGGTGAATATGGGTGTTTTTCTTTCCGGAAACATCCCAAGAATGATTGTATGTGAAATCTACCGTTCCGCTGGCTACTTTCAACGACTCCGAATGTACATGACCATCAAAGTTAGAATGGATATCCACTTTGTAGGATTTCAACATCTCATCATCAGACAACTCCATCTCAAAATGGATGCCGGCTCCTATTTTCAATGTATCACCCTCGGCAGGCTCCTCCAAATTGATGATAGGTTTGGTCACATCACCATCATTCTTGTCGTCATCACAAGACGAAAATGCATAAAAAGAGACTGCCAAAAGGCACAGATTCAAAATCTTCAAACTTGTTTTCATTTCTTCTTAATTTTAAAAGGTACTTTAATTAGTAATTGGAAATTTCGACCCGGTTCAGGAATCTCCATTTTCCTATAAAAACTCAAATGATTATAATATCTATTATCCAAAATGTTTTGTGCGGAAAGCGTCAACTCCAACTCTGTTTTGGAAATCGGAATATTGAATGTGGCCCCCATATTCCAAAGATTATATCCTGGGGTTGACTCTTCGTTACGCGACTCCTCATGCTGGGCCATCACGCCTTGCCACTCCGCATAGATGCGAAAATACTTTTTTTGCCAAGCCACACTATTACACATGGAGGCAGGAGGAGAGAAGGGGAGAGGAATATGCTCATCCAGATTACGGCTGCGCACATATTCCCCATCTACTTTATAGGTGAAATGACGGAGAAAATTGACACTGAACTCCATCTCAAGTCCTACAAAAGTAACCTGCGCCTCCGTATATCGGTAAATCTGTCCCGTATGCGGAAGAATGGACCATTCGCCAGTGGGTTTCAAATAGATATAGTTACTGAACCAGCTGCCGAATGGTGTCAGCATAAAATATAATCCATTACATTCGTATGTATAGGAGATATCTAATTGCCAACCCTGCTCGGTAGCAAGGGAAGCGTTGCCTTGCTCATGTCTGAATGTGCCATGATGCATACCGTTAGAAGCCAACTCATTTGCTCCAGGCAGCCGAAAGCTACGTCCTACATTCATCTTAAAAAGAGTGCTGGCAACCGGATTCCACACACAACCCAAAGAGCCTGAAAAATCTCCGAAATCACGCTCCACCGCATAGCTACGCCAACGATAGGATTCCAAAACATCACCTCCGTAACCTTGACCCGAAAGATAGGCCGCCAGATATATATCCTGATAGGCCGCTATGTTTAGCCTCCCATGGTCATAGCGGATACCTCCGCTAAACGATAGTTTTGATGTGGGTTTCCATGTGCTCAGCCAAAGCAACCCGCACATGAGGCGGTCATATTCAGGCAAAAGAAACGAATATCCGCCAATCTCATTTTCCTGATATTGAAAATCGCAACCCGACGTATGTTCCCAATTGTCATGAGAGAAATTCCTTATCTTTAGCGACGAACTGAATGTATTCAGAGAAAACTCCAACTCCTTGTTAGGATTGGTCTCTGGCGGTGTTTGTGTTCCATAATGTGTGTGGAAAAGGCTCCATTCCTCACGGTGATTGTTTTGGAATCCAAGATCCAGGTACCCGAAGGTACGCCCCCATCCATACTGCTGGTGAGCGGTCAACTTCAGATGATTGACCGTACTGTATGGCAAATCAATATCTCTGGAATTGCCGTCATCCTTCAACTGTGCAGCATCCGGTATTCCATGAGCTCCGGAAAAGAAACCCACCTTCTGGTAAGCATCGCTCACAGCCACATTAGCCTGATAACGTCCCTTCCTATAATCTACATACCAACTGGCGTCACGTTCCAATCCGGCCGTATTCTTCAACTTCTCTCCCTCAATTGGTAACCTTTGGGTGAGATACACCACCGTGTCTGTAGGAACATGATAATCGCCAAAATGCTGCTCGGAAAAACGGAATTTGGAAAACCAACCACCTTTTTTACACCCCACCATCAACGATGCGCCCAATGTGCCGTTGACACTTTTGCCCAACAGATCAACCTCGCCCAACCACTGGTTTTCGGAGGGAGGAGGAATCTGTGTTATCTCGATGGCTCCACCCATAGCATCGCTGCCATAGAGTAGGGAAGAAGGACCTTTACGTACCGTGACGCGACCCACACCAAAGGCATCCATCTCCAAACCATGGTCGGCACCCCATTGCTGACCTTCCTGTTTGATGCCATTCTCAATCACCGAGATGCGACTGAAACCCATACCTCTAATCATGGGTTTTGAAAATCCCGCACCGATATCCATGGAATGCACTCCCGGAATATGACCCAACGTCTGCGTCAAATTGCCCGTAAAATGCTCACGAAAGAAAGTCTTCTCCAATACGTCAACATGTTGAACTGTATTGAGAGAACAGGTCCTCTTATATGAACTACGCACAACTACCTCATCCAAAGTACCCGTCATCACAGAATCTTCCTTCTGTGCAGATATAGAGGAGATAGACGCAAACATCAGCATACCGGTAAGAAAACCGTTACGCATAATGTACATTATTTATAAAAAAATGAATAGGGAAATAATGGAATGAATAGCTTCCCCTTAAAAAAAATGTAGATGTTCTTATATCACAGGAGGTGCCCTAAGAGCATAGGAATTTAAATCATGTCTATATATCTTATCACAAAACGAAATATACGGCTTTGAGTAAACAACCGTTACCTTAAAATCATAAGAGAAAAGCGGACTCTCGGTAAATGAGGATAAAGTGAACTGACACACAGGACATGTGCCGCTATCGTGGTGATTGGCATCCGCACAACAACCATGTTCCTCATCCAGATGATATATATGAACAGTCTTGACAACAAAAGGCAATGAGAATATGGCTAAAAAAAGCCATACCACCAGAATCCTATTTTTCGTCAATCTATCCACTTTTCAAAAAATGATTAAAACAACCATACAAAGTTGACAATATTTTTCATATCAATCATCAACAATCTACGTATTTATATGTTTTTTTAATTCTATAAATCTCCCATTATTAATTTATAAATTTGACTAATCCATCATTTTTCTGACAGATCATCCTTCTTCCGTTCTTGGGAAGGTTGGGAAGAAGCGTTTGTCTTCTTTCTGATCAGCCCCAACTTGCGGGCTTTCTCCCAAGCCGCTTTCCTTACCAAATATTGTTCGTAATGTTTTTCTAAATAATTATCTGCCATCCTATTCTCTTTTCGTCATGCAAAAATAACAAATTAATGGACTCCATGTCTTTTCTTTGTCAACGTATAAGTCACATTCCTTGATCTATCAATATTTCACCGGAGTCAGGCACTGCTTCAAATTGTATCTCACTATCAGAAATATATTTAAAAGGCAGATTCACGGAATTTTGGCTCACACCATAAGTTTTTATATTCCCCACATTCAGAATGATGGTCAGAGGTTGGTCATATACCTTATTGTCCAAAGTATCCTTCAGAACAAAAATTCTCTTAGCATAATACGCACTCCTTGTCTCGAAAAGTTGGGCACAAACCGCCTCTTTATGATATTTGATGGCGTCGGCATAAGTGGTTATCCACACCTTATCCTTATAGGAAGCGAGCGTATCGAGCTGAAGTGAAAAGTCAGAATCCAACACCCATGCGTAACTAAAATCCTTCACTTTTCCATTATAAACACTATGATAGAGATATGTTAACAAACCACCGTTCTTAACCACATTTTCTATCTGTGAGACAAATTCATCTATTGTAGTCTCCGTCTTCATACCATAAGCATAGGTATTATAATAGTCCTTACCTAAAAAATAGAATGAATAACTTTCATCGGACGAAGGAGCGTATACACCACGGGCTGCTATATGACCGGATTTTTTTAAACATACGATCAAACTATCGTAAAAGGCTCCGAAAGGATAGGCAAAAGTAAAAACCGGAGATCCTATTTCCTTCTCTATTTTATTTTTCGCATCAAATACCTCTTTTTGGTAAAGGGAAGAACTATTTACGTAAGGATGCGTCGCCGTATGGTTGGCCATTTCATTTCCAGCCTTCGCCGCCTCCCTCAAAGGTGCCCAATCTTTCACCGTAGAGGTGATTATGTTGAAAGTGCCTACCATTCCGCGTTTCTGCAACTGAGGAACAACAATGGCGGGATGGCCTGGAGTCCAATCATCGAACGTAAGCACTACGGCCGCACTTTTATTATCTTTCCAATTACATATCTTATAGTTTTCTTCCGCAACCGGCATATAATCTTTTTTCTGCGCCGACACAGTACCAGATAGGTACAACAGAGCACCGGTCAATAAGCAACAATATTTTACCATAACTTCATCAGAATTCTAAAATCCATAATAATCTATATGCTGACAAAAATAACTATAAACTATGTCCGTTCTGAAGAAAAGAAGACGAAAAAATACCGTATCTGCATTCAATTTACTTTATTTAGTTATTATGAAGAAATAACTTACTAAAGTTCGAAACATCTTGAAAGTATCATTGCATTGACAGCAAACATTTCGTGGATTTTTGAACATGATTTCTAAAACGTCTCTTTTTCGACAGGCGTACACTCGCCTTTGGCCGCGGAGGAGGGGAGGTGCGTGCCGCAGCGTGAAAAAACCTTTTTGCCCGAGGTACGAGGGAATAAAAAAGGTTTTTTCGGAGGGACGTGCCGTACCTCCCGGAAAGCGGGCAACAGCGCAGGCACTTTTGCTTACTTTTCTTGCCGGAGAAAAGTAAGTGCCCGTCCGGCAGGAGGACAGAAATGATTGTCGTGTATGGTGCATTCCTCCGGAATGCGTTTGCCGATGCCTATTTCCCCCTCTACAAAGAGATAATGCCTATGGCATTTCGTCAAAATCGTCATAAGTTGTTTTTTTGCCGATTACTTAGTTATTATTTCATAATCACTTGGTAAAGTTAATTACATCTTGTGTGGAGATTTCATCAGGCTATTGTCATGAATATACATTCCGTAGGGGGAAATAAATGGATGTGGGTAACATTAAAAAAAAGTCTCACCGTCGGCAGGCGGACACTCGCCTTTATTCGCCGGCATTTTATCAAAAACGTCACAAGTTATTTTTTAAGGTTTGGAATGAAGTAAATTTTTATTTACATAACTTTACTTCTTAATATTCAAATACTTTTTTCTACATAAAACAACTGCTATTGTAAATTATCATATTTAAATTTAGACTCCGTTTTGACGGACATAAAAACACTCTATAGTAAAACAACAAAAAGAACTACTTTCACCCCGTTTTTCTGTTGATAACTATTCACAAAACACAATAAAAAGGGTGTTAATAACTTGTGATAACTGGATAAGAAAAAATGAAAACTAAATTTTCAAAATTCGAAAATTCATATATAGTGGCAAGCTTATCAACTTTCAAAATTATTTAGAAAAACTTTCGGGTTTTTAATCAACCGTTTTTATACAATATCAACAGGTGTGTAAGTCGATTTTATTAGTAACTTTGTTCTGTTGTTAATATTGTTGATAAATATCAAGAAGCTCTAATCTGTAATGATTTATATCAAGAAGCGATATTGATAACTCCGATTAATATTTTTAATAACGGATTTTGCAAGATAAATCTGAAAAAATTATCAACCTTATCAACAGCTTATAATAATCATCATATTTTTATTTATTAAAAAAAAAGAAATATATAATATATAAAGAGAAAAGAGAAAGTTCAAAAAGTTTTAGCTTATGGATTACGTAAAAGAAATAGAAAGACTCAAGAAAGAAAAGAACGCTGTCATTATGGGTCATTATTACCAGACAGGAGACATTCAGGATATAGCCGATTATGTGGGAGACAGTTTGGCATTGGCACAACAAGCTGCCAAGACATATGCTGACATCATTGTTCTTTGTGGAGTACATTTCATGGGTGAGACCGCAAAGGTTCTTTGTCCAGACAAGAAAGTTCTGGTTCCGGATATGGCTGCCGGTTGTTCGTTGGCCGATAGTTGTCCGGCAAATCAGTTCGAAGCGTTCGTGAAAGCACATCCGGGATATACCGTGATTTCTTATGTGAATACAACGGCAGCCGTGAAAGCTTTGACGGATGTTGTTGTGACATCATCCAACGCAAAACAGATTGTGGAGAGTTTTCCGAAAGACGAGAAAATCATATTTGGACCCGACCGTAATTTAGGCAACTATATCAATAGCGTTACTGGACGTAACATGTTGCTTTGGGACGGAGCTTGTCACGTACACGAACAGTTTTCGGTTGAGAAGATCATAGAATTGAAAAAACAATATCCGGACGCTTTGGTTCTTGCCCATCCGGAATGTAAAAAGACTGTTTTGACAGTAGCAGACCATGTAGGTTCTACGGCGGCTTTATTGAAATTTGCGGTCAAATCGGATAAAAAGGAATTTATAGTTGCCACTGAGAGCGGTATTTTGCATGAGATGCAGAAACAGGCTCCGGATAAGGTATTCATTCCTGCTCCACCAAACGACAGTACTTGTGCCTGCAACGATTGCAACTATATGAAGTTGAATACGGTTGAAAAGGTATATAAAGCATTGAGAGACGAACAGCCTGAAATTTTGGTCGATCCGGAAGTGGCTAAAGAAGCGGTGAAGCCGATAAAAAAGATGCTGGAGATCAGTGCTAAATTGGGTTTGTAATCTTTTAGCTAAACTATTTGTTATTGAAATTCATTTTTAAGTTATGGATTTGGACGAAATTCAGAAATCTGTAGACGATTGGATAAGGAAGTACGGCGTCCGTTATTTCAGCGAATTGACCAATACGGCGGTTCTCATGGAAGAGGTAGGAGAGCTGGCTCGGGTCATGGCTCGTAAGTACGGAGACCAGTCGAGCAAGGAGAGTGACCTTAAATACCATTTAGAGGACGAAATGGCGGATGTCTTGTGGGTATTGGTATGTTTGGCCAACCAGACAGGAGTAAACCTCACAGAGGCCTTTAAAATGAATTTAGAGAAGAAGACAAAGAGAGATGCAACTCGACATTTAGAAAACAAGAAATTATTTGACAAGGGTAGTGAATAAAGTATTTTTTAGATAATCATTAAAAAATTGATATAGTGGATAGATTTGATGCACTTTTAGAAGAATATGATTTTTCGTTGACCGACAGGAATGTGGCGGCCGACGTGGAGAAGATTGTGGCAGACAATTTCCGTAAAAATATGGAAAAGTCTGTTTATAGCAAGTTGATAAGTCTTGTCGATCTTACTTCTTTGAATACTGAAGATACGGTTGAGGATATATCTAATTTGGTCCGTAAAGTAAATGATTTTGACGATGATTTCGAAATTTTACCTCATCCGGCCGGCATCTGTGTTTATCCTTCTTTTGTCTCTACGGTAAAGGATACTTTACAGGAAGATATACAGATTGTATCGGTGGCCGGAGGTTTTCCAAATTCGCAGACTTTCATAGAGGTGAAGATTGCCGAGGTTTCGATGGCGGTTATGGAAGGAGCTTCCGAAATAGATGTGGTGATACCTGTCGGTAAAATCGTTTCGGACAACTTGGAGGAGGTGTATAACGAACTTTCGGAGATAAAGGAGGCTTGCCGTGACGCTAAATTGAAGGTGATTTTAGAAACAGGCCTTTTAAAGAACGCTGAGACCATTAAGAAGGCGGCAGTGGTTGCAATGGTAGCCGGAGCAGATTTCATCAAGACATCGACCGGAAAAGGGCCAAAAGGAGCCACATTAGAGGCTGCTTATGTTATGTGTAAAGCTATAAAGGAGTTCAATACTAAAAATGGATCGAAAGTAGGTGTCAAGATTGCAGGCGGAGTTTCCGAAACGGAGGATGCGGTGAAGTATTATACTTTGGTTCAAAATATATTGGGCGAGGAGTGGTTGAAACCTGAACTTTTCCGTATAGGCGCAAGTAGACTTGTTAATAACTTGCTCACTTCCATTGTAGGAAAAGAGGTGAAATATTTCTGATTATCTTTTTCTATTTCTATAAAAAAAGAGGGCTATTATTTAGTCCTCTTTTTTGTTGATAATATGTTATCTTTTTATCTTATTTTTTTCTCTCTATGGTATGTTCCAATGTCATGAGAAGAAATTTCTTTATGTCGTTATCATCAAAATAATCAATAGTTTTGATAGCCTCTTCTTTAAATTCCAGCATTCTTTTTTCGGCATATTCTATTCCGCCTTTTGCTTTAGCGAACCGGATCAACTTTTCCACATTTTCCTGTGTAAAGTCTTTACGTTTTAAAATGTTCAAATATTCCTCTTTTTCCTCATCTCCAGAACTTTTCAGTGCATAGAGAAGTGGCAGTGTGATTTTACCTTCCCGTATGTCGTTACCTACCGGTTTACCTATCTCTTCTTCTGTTGAGATGTAGTCGAAAATGTCGTCTTTTATTTGAAAGCAGATGCCGTATATTTTTCCGAACTTGCGAAGTTTTTCAATATTTTCCTTATTTGCGCCTACTGAAATTGCTCCCGAACTGGTGCAGATGGAAAATAGCATGGCAGTTTTTTTGCTGATTACTTCCAGATATTTCTGTTCGTCTACGGTTACATTCTTTGCGTTTGAAATTTGTAGTAATTCACCGTCAGACAATTCCTTACCCAAATTTGTTATTCCATCCAATATGTCACAATTTTTAGTTTTGTTGGCAATGGATAGTGATTGTGATAGAATATAATCTCCTACGAGAACGGCAATTTTATTTCGCCAGATGGCGTTCACTGATTTTTGACCTCTACGTTCGTAAGTGTCGTCTACTATATCATCATGTATCAAACTTGCCGTGTGCAGAAGTTCCAGAGAAATGGCGGTATTTATGGTTGATTCGTTTGGTTTCCCGCATATTTTTGCTGCCAAAAAGGTGAGGATGGGACGAATCTGTTTTCCTTTATTGTTATGGATATATTCATTGACGATGCTGAGAATTTCATTATTAGATTGAAATGCTGCTTTGAAAGCGACATCGAATAATCTAAATTCTTCTCTTATTGGTTCTTTTATCTGTTCAATAGAAATCATCCGTAATTTTATCGTCAATATTTCCTGCAAAAGTAAGAATATTCTGTCAAATACTTTACATTACTCCCATGGTTTAGAAACAAAAATTTTAATTAAATGTTTATTTTTACTAAGTGATTATGAAAATGCAATTTAAAAAAGTTAAAAACATATTTTGTGGTTTATTTTTTTAATATTGCATTATCGGCAAAACATTCCGTGTATTTTTTGACAGGATTAACAAGATGGACAGGATTTTTTTTAAACGTTTCATCATCGTTAGTCGACGCTCGCCTTTGGCCGCGGAGGAGGGGAAGTGCCTACGGTATTTTATCAAAATCGTCACAAGTTATTTTTTGACGATTACTAAAATAAATTTGCATTACCTAAAAATACTTCTATTTATCAAATGGCAATGTCCTATGGCTTTCCTATTTTTCCTATCTTTGTTTTCTATAAGATGAATTTTATATGGAGAAAAAACTTTTTCTTATTGATGCTTATGCGTTGATATATAGGGCATATTATGCTTTTATAAAAAATCCGAGGGTTAATTCCAAAGGGATGAACACTTCCGCTATATTGGGTTTTGTTAATACTTTGGAAGATGTGTTGAAAACTCAATCACCTACTCACATCGCCGTTTGCTTTGATCCTTCAGGACCTACTTTCAGGCATGAGGCTTATGAGGCTTATAAAGCTCAACGTGAGGCAACTCCTGAAGATATAAAAGCCTCTATTCCTGTAATAAAAGAGATTATTGAAAATTATAATATTCCTATTTTGGAGGTTCCTGGATTTGAAGCTGATGATGTAGTGGGAACTGTTTCTAAGATGGCCGAAAAGAGAGGTTACAAAGTTTTCATGCTCACTCCTGATAAGGATTACGCCCAACTTGTTTCTGAAAATATATTCATTTATCGTCCGAAGCATGGAGGTGGTTATGAAGTATTGGATGTGGAAGGTGTTAAAGAGAAGTGGGGTCTATCTTCTCCCGAACAGGTGATTGATCTTCTCGGACTGATGGGAGACGCTTCCGATAATATTCCCGGATGTCCGGGAGTGGGAGAGAAGACGGCAGTAAAGCTATTGTACGAATATGGTTCTATAGACAACCTTTTAAATTCTACAGAATCTTTGAAGGGTGCTCTTAAAAAAAAGGTGGAAGAAAATGTGGAGAAAATAAAGTTCTCAAAATTTTTGGCAACGATACGTTTGGATGTTCCGATTGAGTTTGATGAAGAAAAGTTGGTTTTAGAATCACCTAATGTTGAAAAGTTGAAAAAAATATTTTCTGAATTGGAATTCAAAAATATTTTGTCAAAATTGGAACCTGTTAAAAAGTCACCAAAATCAGACCCTCTTCAACCTTCTCTCTTTGAAGAATTCGTGGATAATGAGTCGGGTGAAATAAAATATTCAAATCTCAGCGACTTAACTTCTGTGCCTCATGATTATCAACTTATTGATAATGAGGAAAAAATGGCCAATTTTTTAGTAAAAATTTCTGAACGGAATTTTTTCTGTTTTGACACGGAAACAACCGGAACGGATGTTTTTTCGGCAGATTTGGTCGGAATGTCGTTTGCTTGGAACGAAGGTGAAGCTTTTTATGTACCTGTGTCTGAAAATAGGGAAGAAGCACAAATTTTGGTAGGAAGGTTTAAAACGTTTTTTGAAAATGAGTCGGTAATGAAGATTGGACAGAATATGAAATTTGATCTTCTTATGTTGAAAAATTATGGAGTCGATTTGAAAGGTCCACTTTTTGATACGATGATAGCTCATTATCTGCTTCAACCTGAACTTCGTCATGGTATGGATTATTTGGCGGAGATATATCTGAAATATAAGACTATTACCTATGAAGATTTGTGCGGGCCGAAAGGTAAAGGTCAGATGCCGATAAGAAAGGTGGATATAGAAAATTTGTGTGAATATGCGGCAGAAGATGCTGATGTTACTTTAAAGTTAAAAAATATATTAGAAAAAGATATAGAGGAGAATCATCTTGAAAATTTATTTTATAATATTGAGATGCCTTTAATGTCTGTTCTTGCCCAAATGGAGTATGATGGAGTTAGAATAGATACGGAAGCCTTAAAACAATCTTCCGTTATTATGACGGAAAAACTTTTGGAAATAGAGAAGGAAATTTATTCGTTAGCTGGATTTGAATTTAATATCAGTTCGCCGAAACAGGTAGGAGAGTTGATTTTCGATCGTTTGAAAATTGTTGAAAAGGCTAAAAAAACTAAGACTGGTCAGTATTCCACTTCAGAAGAGGTACTGGAATCTTTAAGAGGAAAACATCCGGTTGTGGATAAAATATTAGAGTATAGGGGATATAAAAAATTACTTTCCACCTATATAGATTCATTACCTACTTTGATCAATCCTAGAACAGGAAAAATACACACTTCGTATAATCAGACGGTGACTGCTACAGGTAGGTTGAGTTCGAGTAATCCAAATTTGCAAAATATACCGATTAGAGATGAAAACGGAAAAGAAATAAGAAAAGCTTTTATTGCGGATGAAGGTTGTACATTTCTTTCTGCCGATTATTCTCAGATAGAATTACGTTTGATGGCTCATCTTAGTCAAGATCCGAATATGCTGGAGGCATTCAATTCAGGTCAAGATGTACATGCGGCCACTGCGGCAAAAATATATAAATTGGATATTGAGGATGTTACTTCCGATATGCGTCGTAAGGCTAAAACGGCCAATTTTGGAATCATCTATGGTATTTCTGTATTCGGGTTGGCCGAGCGGCTTAGTATACCGAGAGCAGAAGCAAAAGAGTTGATAGATGGATATTTTGAGACATATCCTCAGATTAAAGTATATACGGAGAAATGTATAGAGTTGGCGCGTGAAAAAGGTTATGTAGAAACGTTGTTCGGACGTAAGCGTTTTCTTCCGGATATCAATTCGCGCAATAGTGTAGTTCGTGGATTTGCCGAACGTAATGCTGTAAACGCACCTATACAGGGAACGGCTGCAGATATTATAAAGATTGCCATGGTCAATATACATAAAAAGTTTCAGGAAAATTCACTACGTTCGCAGATGATTTTGCAGGTACATGATGAGTTGAACTTCAATGTTTATAATGATGAGTTGTATATGGTGAAACATATTGTAGTTTCCGAAATGCAGTCTGCAATAAAGCTTACCGTTCCTCTAATTGCTGAGTGTGGAGTAGGAGTGAATTGGTTAGAGGCACATTGATTTTTATAATGGATATATAAAAAGAAAGGATACAAAAATTAAATTTTCTGTATCCTTTCTTTTTATTGTAATACTGTATAAATAAACGGACCGTATCTTTTGAAAAGCAAGTAAAAATTTTCTATGATTCATTTTTATGTTCCACGTGAAACATAACCTTTATATCATTTCATACTTATCTTTTATTCCGTCGAGTATTTCGAATAATTCATCTTTTGTTTCGGCGCGAAGCATGGCAATTCTAGTTTGTTTGAAATTGTCAATTCCTTTGAATAGAGGAGATGCCGCCAAATGTCTTCTTGAGTGGGTTATTCCTCTTCTTTCATCTAGCCATTCTATATTCTTTTCTATACATTGTTTTAAAATATTGAGATAGTATTCGAATGGTTTTTTATTTAGCTCTTCTCCTGTTTCCAGATAATGTTTCATCTCTTCAAAAATCCATGGACGACCAATGCTTCCTCTTCCTATCATGACGGCATCTACATTGTATTGTTCGAAGCACTCTTTTGCGCGTGTAGCTGTGGTAACATCTCCATTTCCGATAATAGGAATATGTATTCTTGGGTTGGATTTTACTTCGCCTATCAGTGTCCAATCTGCTTCTCCGGTATACATCTGTGCTCTGGTTCTTCCATGTATGGCTAGTGCTTGTGCTCCGCAATCCTGAATATGTTCGGCTAGGGTAGTGATGATTTTATTGCTGTCGTCCCATCCTAATCTTGTTTTTACAGTGACGGGTATGTTTACTGCCTTCACTACAGCTTTTATTATTTCCAGCAGTTTCGGAATATCTTTTAATAGACCTGCACCTCCACCTTTTCCGGCCACTTTTTTTACTGGACAACCGAAGTTTAAGTCAATGATATCAGGCCCGGCTTCTGCGGCTTTTTGAGCAGCTTCTGCAATTGGTTCGGGTTCTCTTCCATATAGTTGTATTGCAACAGGTCGTTCGGCTTCGCTTATGGTCAGTTTTTTTTCTGTACGTTCTACGCTTCTAATTAAAGCATCTGCTGATATAAATTCAGAATATACCATATCTGCTCCAAAATTTTTACAAGCCAATCTGAATGCCGGATCGGTTACATCTTCCATCGGTGCAAGAAAAAGCGGATATTTTCCAAACTCTATATTACCTATTTTCATTTTGTTTATCTATTTTTATGATGTTCCACGTGAAACGTTTTTGTTCCTATTCTCATTTTTCTTCCGTTTTGTTCCACGTGGAACGTTATAAAATTATTGGTTATTGGGTACTTCAGAAGCGTCCACTATTTTGTATAATTTGTCCGAAGGACGAATTTTGCAAGAAACAGGCATTGAAAATAATTCACCTCTGTCACAACTTTCAGCCTCTTTGCAGTCTACTTGAAGTTCTTCCACTTTCATTTCAATAACTCCAGTTGTAGGACCCATGATGATTACTTCGTCTCCCTTCTTGATTCCATATTTTGTTTCAACTAAAAATTCAGCAACACCAAGTTTAGAAAAGTATTTTATGCCTTTTCCTACGTATACTTTCCTTTTTGTGGCTTCTGATCCATATGTCGAACTCCATTCTCCGAGACGTTGTCCTAAATAATAACCATTCCAGAAACCTCTATTAAAGACAGTTTTTAGTCTGTTGTCCCAACCTTCTATTTTTTCTTCACTGAAACTTCCGTCAATATAAGAACAAATGGCTTCATTGTAACATCCTACTACCGTTTTTACATATTCAGGTCCTCTGGCTCTACCTTCTATTTTCATGACTCTTACGCCAGAATCAATAAGTTTATTCAAAAAATGAATAGTTTTCAAATCTTTTGGTGACATCAGATATTGATTGTCCACTTTGATTTCAATGTCTCTTTCATCGTCCATTAATCTGTATCCATGTCTGCATACTTGATAGCAAGCTCCTCTGTTGGCTGATGCGTTCAATTCATGAAGACTCAAATAGCATTTACCGGAGACTGCCATGCAAAGGGCTCCGTGACAGAACATCTCTATGCGTATCAGTTCTCCTTTCGGCCCTCTTATCTGTTCTTCGTTGATGGCTTTCCATATTGCAGCTACTTGATTCATATTGAGCTCGCGTGCCAAAACTACTACGTCGGCATATTTTGAATAAAATTTAAGTGCCTCTATATTGGCAATGTTCAATTGTGTGGATAAATGAACTTCTACTCCTTGCTGGTAGGCGTAAAGCATGACAGCCACATCTGCGGCAATGATGGCAGATACTTCTACCTCTTTGGCCGTGTCTACTATCTCGCGCATAAGCGAAAGATCGTCATTATAGATGACCGTATTTACAGTAAGATAACTTTTAATGTGGTTCTCTTTACATATACGGACAATCTCTCTCAAATCGTCCGTATTGAAATTGCTTGCCGAACGGGAACGCATGTTTAACTTCTCTATACCGAAGTATACTGAATTTGCTCCTGATTGGATAGCGGCTTGCAGACTCTCGTAAGAACCTACCGGAGCCATTATCTCAAAGTCTTCTCTTTTAAGTTGCATATAGTATTTTATTATTTTGTTTTCCTATTTTCTAATAGAGTAGAACAACCCTTTGCCTTTACTCGAAAAAAGACAACCATTTTGCAAAGTTATATATTTGGAGTTGTTCTTCCTTTATATTTCTAATTCTTTTGATTTAAAAAGATGTCAATCTCCTTTTCATTCCCTCTTCGAAAATCAGAATCCGGATAGAATTATTCCCTGTTCTGAGAATCTATCCAGATAGTGGTAGGACCGTCATTAAGAAGTTCTACCTTCATATCTGCTCCGAATACTCCAGTTCCTATCTCTTTGCCTAAAAGTTCTTCTGTCTTATTGCAAAATCTTTCATACATTGGAATTGCAAAATCTGCTTTAGAAGCTCTAATATAGGAAGGACGATTTCCTTTTTTAGTAAGAGCCTGTAATGTAAATTGACTTACCACCAAAATATCTCCACCTGTTTCTATGACAGATTTGTTCATAACGCCGTTTTCATCGTTGAAAATTCTAATGTTTACAATCTTTCCAACTAACCAATCTATATCCTCATTGGTGTCTCTATCTTCTATTCCTACAAAAACTAAAAGTCCATTTTCTATTTTAGATTTCACTTTTCCATCTATTGTAACCGATGCATTGGTTACTCTTTGAATCAAAACTCTCATGTCAATTTTTGTTTGTTCCACGTGGAACGTTATTAATTTTTATCACTTTTATAAAAATATTTCCTTTTTTGAACTCCTTTATGACCGAATTTTTATGATTTAATTCGTCGATAAATTCATCCTTTTCATTGCAGATGTTGCTGTATATATAATATTTTGTGGAGTCTTTGATGCAACTGGATATCTCTCTTTCATCATCATTTATGAATATGTATTTTTGTTTTCCATAAATTGAAAATCCGGATGCTACTTCTCTTAACTCAATGCCTTCTTTCTCTAAATAGTCTAAACAATTTTTTCTTGTTCTGTAGAAAGACAGATGACTTAATGTACAATCCCAATTTTGTGCAATTTTTTCGGAATAACTCCAAATATTTCCAGATGCAAGGAGTATGATAAGAATAATGCCTAATATCTTACTCCTTTTTATTGAATAGAATTTAAACAATAGATGGATAGTGAAAATATCTATCAAAATGAATTGGACAATGAAATATCTTGCTCCAAAAGGATTGCATAGAGGAAGGGTGACACATATAAAAACAGACTGTAGGATGATATAGCTTATCCATAAATATCTATTTTCTTTTGTGAATACATTTTTGATGCCGAATTTGAAAATGGTATAGATGATGAATGCCCAAATAAATACTCTTCCTGAGTCTAAATTTCGCCAAATGAAATTTATGCAGTTGTGTATGAAAATACCGAAATTTGCAAATTCGCTAGTTTCAGACCAACTTGAACTTGGATTACTGAATACCCATCCTTGATGGGTAAAACGTATCAGAATATAGATTATGACAACGATGCAAGCCGGAAGGGTAGGAATAATATGATTTATGATGCTCCTTATTTCTCTGTTCTCTTTCTTATCCGTAATGTAGATGATGAGGTAGCTAATCATGAGAGACGCGGCTATAATCATACCTCTTCGGTTGGAAATGCAGAGAAGAATGAAAGCAACGGATATTTGCCACCTCTTTCCTTTTATCATCATGTTTATGGCATAGAGAGCAAAGAAGATAACCCATACATCGGTTCCTAATAATATAATTTGAGTGATGAAAGCCGGATCGACTAATGCTAAAATGAAACTAAAAGATATGATTTGAAATCTGTATTGGTTCTCTCTTAAATCTGTATTTGTACTGAGTTTATATAGTTGGAAGATGGATCCTATGGTTGCCGGTAGGAAAAAGAGATGGGAGATGAATAGACTCTTTCCGAATAATGTCCAAACAATGGCCAAGTAGAACTGTATGATGCGAGGATCTCCATTGTCCAGAAAACCGTCGTAGATAAATTTATGAAGATGGTTTTCATAATAGAAATAGGTAGGATGAGACATACATGAGATAGAATCCCAAAATATGGCAATCTCATCTGCCATTATCATTTTGAACAAACTTATCGAAATGATGGCGATAAATAGGAGAATAAGTCCTTTCCTATTTCCCTTCATTTTCGTTTCCCTTGAAATGTTCATATACTATTTTGGCTTTTGCCGAACCTATCTCTTTACCTATCTCTTCCATTGTAAGATTCTTAATTCGTTTTACACTCTTGAATTTTTTAATGAGTTGCTCTTTTGTTTTTGGGCCTATGCCTGTTATGTCCAGCTCTGATTTTATTTGACTTTTACTCCTTTTATCTCGATGAAACCGTATGGCAAAGCGGTGTACTTCATCCTGAATGGAGGCGAAAAAACGAAAAGTTTGATCTGTTGGATCTAATCCCACAACAAGGGGAGGAAATCCGAAAAGAAGTTCTTGTGTGCGATGCTTCTCATTTTTTGCCAAACCGGCTATGGGTATGTTGAGATGAAGTTCGTCTTCAATCACCTGTCTGATGATTTCCATCTGTCCTATACCTCCATCGGCGATTATGAGGTTCGGAAGGGAAGCTTCTTCCTCTATCATCCTTTTGTATCTGCGTTGCACCACCTCCCTCATCGAAGCGTAGTCGTCAGGTCCTTCTACCGTCTTGATGATGTATTTGCGGTAATCTTTTTTCGATGGCTTGGCCATTTTGTATACTACGCAGGCGGCAACCGCATCTGAGCCTTGAATGTTGGAGTTATCGAAACATTCTATATGGACTGGCAGCTCTTTTAGCTTCAGCAAATCTTGTATGGCTTTGAGTAGTTTTGTGGCTCTCTGTTCCGGATTGAATTTTTCCATCTGTTTCATCCTGTCAAACCGATATTGTTTCACATTCTGGATGGAAAGGTCCAATAGTTTCTTTTTGTCGCCACGTTGCGGTATGCTGATTGTAGCGTTTTCAAATTCGAAGCCTATCTCGAAAGGTACAAGTATTTCTCTTGAGTGGCTATTGAAACGTTCCCTCATCTCGGTGATGGCGGTGGCGAGAATCTCCTCTTTCTCTTCGTCTGTCCTGATTTTGTATTCAAAAGTATATGCCTGAGATATGGTTCCGTTGGTTACTTTCAAAAAATTGATGAAGGCATCGTCGCCGTCTATCTCTATGGCAAACGTATCTATGTTGGTAAGCATAGGATTGACAATTGTCGATTTTGACCGATAATTACTGATGGATTCGATTTTTTCCTTCAATGCTTGAGCATCTTCAAACCTTAATTCCTGAGCTGCCTTCATCATCTCTTCCTGAAGGTAATCTTCTATCTTCTCTATTTCACCTTTCAGAATGAACTTTATCTCTTCTATATTTTTGTTGTATTCCTTCTCGTCCTGAAGTCCCTCGCAGCAGCCTTTGCATTTTTTTATATGGTATTGCAGGCATACCTTGAAACGTCCTTGTCTTATTCCTTCGGTAGTCAGATTCAATTTGCAGGTTCTTATCTGGTAAAGGTTATGGATAAGTTCGAGCACCGTCCTCATGGCCGGGATATACGTATATGGACCAAAATAATAGGAGCCGTCTTTGACCACGTTTCTTGTTTTGAAGACTCGGGGGAATGGTTCGTTTTTCACGCATATCCATGGATAAGTCTTGTCATCTTTTAGTAGTATGTTGTATCTTGGCTGATGCTTTTTTATGAGGCTGTTTTCAAGGAGTAGCGCATCTTGTTCGGTGGGCACTACGATGTATTTGATGTCGACTATCTGTTTTACCAGTACCCGAACTTTTACCGATTCCTGGAATTTGTTGAAATAGGAGGATACTCTTCTTTTCAGATTTTTGGCCTTTCCTACATAGATGATTTCATTTTTATCGTTGAGATATTGATAGACTCCCGGACTATCCGGAAGAGATAAAACGATTTCCTTTAAATGTGAATTTGTCGCTTCTTTCATGATTTTATGAGAAATGAAGAGATTTACTTACAAAGGTATGAAATAAACATGAATCTGCCATATTCCAAAATTTGGAGCTATATCCTGTTTTTCAAAAACGTAAGCGTCAATTAATATTTAAATAGATTAAATGTTATTTTTATAATTAAAATTGAGATTTCATTCTTTAGAACAAATGGATGGTTGATGTAGTGTATTGTTTATTTATCAATAAACGTGCAATTCAACTCCTTCTCCTTCGCATATTTTTTTGCTTTCCTTGTCCGTAATGCAGCCAATTGAATCTGAAAGGCTCTAAAAAGGATAAAATTCATCTTAATATAATAGTAATATATTGTTTATTAGCTTTTTATATTTAAATTAATGGTTTATTTTTTATATTAAAAAAAATGGCAAATAGATAAAAAATATCCTTTTCATCGAAAAAATGGCAATTTAATATGTGAAAGAAAAAATAATTACATACAATAATTTACGTAGCAAATAAATTGTACGTTCTGAAATAAAAAATGATGGGGGAATTGTCGGAATAATTTGTTAAGTTTGTTCAATGTGTTTTTCAAGTCTATTTTGAGAAAACGGATGTTATAGAAAGGGAAAGATCGTATGGAAACAGAATTAAATTACAATCAGGAAAAAAAGGATAGGAGGGAGTGGGCTATCATGCAGATTTTTCGTTCTTCTTATCAAGCCTTTCCTTTAGGAAAGATTGAGAAATCTGAGCGACCTGACTTTCTGATTCATAATGCAAAGAAGGGACTTATCGGCATTGAGCTCACCGAATTGAAATATGAACGGGAGGATAAAAAATTTAATCTGCGTGCGCATGAAGATTTTCTGACCGAGGTGATGGAAGGCGCCCAAGCTATTTTTGAAGCGAAATGCGATTTCAAACTTGTTGTAGATGTGCACTTTGCAACAGAATTTGGGCCTGAACTTTCCATGTCGTTTTGCGAAAAGGACAACACTCTGATGAAGCAGGGACTGATTGAGGTCATTGCCAAGATTGTGATGGACAATACTCCGGAGGCTACCGGGGTAAAGTACAAGATAGACCGCACTTCCAAGTACGGAGACATGAACCTGCCTACCAAGATAGAGTCCATATATATACACAATGCTACCGGCAGGCTGGAGGAGGGACTCTGGTATGCCGGAATATCTACGAAGGTAAAACCGCTTTCCATTGCCAGCATCTCGCAAAGACTTATGGCCAAAAACCTAAAACTTCCATTTTATAACCATGCGTGCAAGGAGACGTGGTTGGTTATCATCCAAAACAGTTTTCTGATGTCCAGTTCCTACGACCCACATACGGCCCGAGAGGCGTTGAAGCATAGCTATAAGAGCGATTTTGACCGCGTCTTTGTCTTCGAGCGTAGCGAGGGTGGCGTCACTCTGCTCCGGACTAAGAGATATACCGAATGATCGATGGAAACATGGTTCTGAAGGTGAACGGAATCTTGATAGAAGCCATTTTCGGCCTTTCTAAGCCATTCTTCTTTGTTGGACGGGTACTTTATCAAAAACAGGAAAAAATGGCGGAAAATAGGATGAAAACGATATTTCCTCAGCTAAGTAAAACAAAGTTCTAGAGGTTAATAATATCCCGTAGGGATAATCTATTGGTAGAAAAAAGAATGAAAGATGGGACAGCATTCCATCGGAATGTGCCAATCTATTCCGTTGCCGTTCGTTTCGGACGTCCTAGACTTTCGGACGGGATTTACCGAATGTACAAGGTGAACCCAAAACGCCGATTCTTATTTTTATTCGTACAAAACGCTTTCTTTTCCTAAAATCGTTACCCTCTCAATTCGATAAAGACCCCAAATGGACTTTATCTGTTTCTCTTTCCCTATGGCATCTTGATTATTATTATCTTTGTCAGAATCAAAAAATAAGATGTTCTTATGAAGTATAAATATCTGAATGACAAGAATCTTGATTTTCTAAAAAGGTTTTTGTCTACCTATTCTCCTTCGGGTTATGAGATGGAGGCCGCACGTGCGTGGCAAGAGTATGTGTCGCAGTTTACGAAGGTGGAGACGGATGTGCTTTGCAACTCCGTTGGAATCATCAATCCGGAGGCGGAGTTTAGGATCATGTTGAGCGGACATCTCGATGAAATCGGTTTTCAGGTGATGTATATCAGCAAGGAGGGTCTGCTCTATTTCCGTAAGTTGGGAGGCATCGATGCTCTTACCGTACCGGGTACGGAGGTCATGGTCCTGACCCGCAACGGCAAGGTGCCGGGTGTGATAGGCAAAACCCCAATCCATTTGCAGACGGCCACCGAGCGGACGAAGGCTTTGGAACTGGATGAACTGTGGATTGATATTGGTGCCGAAAATAAGGAAGATGCCGAGTCGAAGGTGGAAATAGGCGATCCTGTCGCAGTGAAAAGCAACTGTCTTTTCATGGGTGAAAACAAGGTGATGTCAAAGGCTTTGGATGATAAGATAGGCGCTTTCATCGTGGCGGAAGTGGTGCGTGTATTGTCTGTAGAGGATATAAAGGTTGGTGTTTATGGCGTGGCTTCCTCGCAAGAGGAGGTGGGTTGCCGTGGTGCGGTGACGAGCTCCTATCACATTAATCCTCAGGTGGGCTTTTGTCTGGATGTGGGTTTTGCTACCGATGTGCCGAATGTCTCCGAGAAAAAATATGGAGAGATGAAGTTGGGTGGCGGGGCTGTTATTCGTCATAGTGCCGACAATAACATCGTTTTGGTTCGTCTGCTTCAGGATGTGGCCAAGGAGAAAGAGATAGCTTTCCAAAATGTGACGAACGGAAGTGCGACAGGCGGAACGGATACTTGCAAAATACAGTTGGCCCAGAGTGGGGTAGCTACCGCTCTTTTGAGTATTCCGAACAGGTATATGCATACTCCTGTCGAGGTTTGTGATTTGAGAGACGTCGATGAAATCATAGCTTTGCTGGTCGAGACTATCAGGAAGATAGACAAAGACCGGTTGACCGACTTTATCCCGTGCCACTACAGATAACTCCGACGGTTTTATCGGATGTTTTCTATAAAAAGAGAGAAGGCGGATTTGAAATTTCAAATCCGCCTTCTCTCTTCAAATAATCTAATCTGTCTTTATCGAATGATAATTTGTTTTGCAACGGCATTTTGTCTGCTATGGATTTTGGCGGTATAGATGCCTGCGGACAGCTCGCTAGCATCGATGCGAATCTCTGCTGTTTTATTGGCGGTTATCTCTTTCACCAATTGTCCCGTCATATTGAAAATCTCGATTTTATCGATTACTCCGTTTGCTTCCGTAATGATGAAGTGTCCGTTAGATGGATTCGGACTTACGGATATGGATTCTTGAACGGTCAATTCATCGACAGACGATGTGCCGTTATTCAATACTACTGCTGTGATGGACAAGGCAGGAAGCGTCATCTCTATCAAATTACCCGTAGATTTGGCAGAACCGGCCTCTAACGCATTTTCTGCATGCGAGACGAAGGTTTCCCTGTCTGAAGGCAAATTAGACAAACGTAGCGTCTCGTAATCGCCGTCAGATATCTTGAAGTTATCCACGTTGATGGATACTTTCTGGTTGGCCGATTCAGAGCGGTTCACCAGAATGATGGTCATGGAGTCTTTTGACGTGTTCACCGAAGAATAGGCGGATACCATTCCCTCATTGCTGGATGTGGCGGCTATGTTTGTGTTTTTGGCGTATCGGCTGAAGAGATGGACAGTCTCCCACATCCCGCTGTTCCATGTCCAAGGTGTGAAATATTCCATGCCGTGTCGGGCTCCTTCACCAAGGAAAGAGGCATAGCAGAGTGCCGTGACGGTTGGATTGAACGTCTCTGTGTTGTCGTATTCGGAGATGGCGAACGTTATGCCGCGGTCAATTCCGAAGTATTGGTCTATCCATTTTTGGCAACGTACAAAGATGTACTCTTTCTTCTGTGTCTCGTCCCATGTCCCGTTTACTGTCTTTACTCCGTTGGCTAGAGGGTAGATGAAGTCTTCGTCCCAAAGTACGCGGTGAGTTTGTAGTACGTCTGTTACGCTTTTGTCTCCCGGGTAGAAGTGAATGTCCAGCACATCCAGCATCTTTATTCCTGAGGACTTCTCCTCTTCGGCGCAGCGCATGATGAAATATTCCAACCAGCAGTATTTTTTCCCTTTGTAAGTGGGTTGTACATCGGCTGGATAAAACCATGTCCATTCGCTACCGGCTACCGGACCCGTGAGTTTCACCGTAGGATCTATTGCTCGTATGGCTTTTGCCGTGGCAAAGTAACGTTGCATGGCCGCTTCAAACTCCGTATCGTTGAATTTGGCTATCACATCGTCATGTGTCCATGGCCACATTTCCATCTCGTTGTCCATGTTCCAGTATTTGAACTGCTTCATGTCTAGTTTCAGGTCGTCGCGCCAATGTTTGTAGATGGCTACGGTAGAGTCTGCCGGCCAATCTTCCAGATAGAGGTCGATGTCTCCTGCTTGGATGAGTTTTCCATTGGCATCTAGGCTGCCGCCGCCGCATACGTTCAGACTGCACCACTCTCCCCATTGGCTCTGGTTATATTCCCAGTCGTTGAAATTATATTCGCTGGATTTAGCGGCCTTGCCTATTAGCTGGAAAGAGTATAGTCCGGGTACATCAGGAAACTCATCTTGCATCAGCTGTGCGGAGTAGTCCCAATCGCATCCATATATGTTGTTGTACCAATCAGGGTGGCTAGTCAATTTTTTCCTCCAGTTGTATTTGGTGGCGTTGTTCCCGTTATTCTGACGGAAAAATCGGATTCCCGCCTCCCGAAGTAACTGTAACTCTGCTTCGCTTTTTGCATCGGCTGCATTGCTGGCAATGCTTCCGTTCTGTCCGTAGAGATAAGGTGATATGGGCCGATTTTCCCCGTCGGCATCCACATTTATAACCACCTGAGCATCTATGGCTTGAAATAATGCCAATCCGAGAAGAATGGCGCTTGGTGTAATTTTGTGCATGGTAAAAATTTGTATTATGATACAAATTTAGGAAAGAGGAAGAGATATATAGATGAAATAAAAATTCAAAAGAATGTAATATTTTTCCGAGCGGGAAAGATTTTTTAATCATAAAAAGGATCTGGTAAAGTTCAAAATATCTTGTATGGGTGATTTCATCAGACTGTTGTCGACAAATTATCCCGTAGGGATAAACTCTTTGTGGAAAAAAGGATGAAAGACGAAAGGGCATTCCATCGGAATACGCCAATATATTCGGCTGTCGTTCGTTTCGGACGTCGTAGATTTTAGATAAGATGGACAAGATGATTACAAAACTCTCCACCATCGGCTTTTTTGACAATTATTTAAACAAAAAAAGATGTACCAAGGCGGTACATCTTTTTTGTGCGTTACGTTAGCCCGAGGACTATTCTTTAGCATCTGGGATGATGATCTTGTATCCCTTTCCATGAATGTTGATAATCTCGATGGAAGGGTCTGCCTTCAAGTGTTTACGAAGTTTGGTGATATATACGTCCATACTTCTTGCGTTGAAATAGTTGTCGTCTATCCAGATGGTCTTCAATGCGTGGTTCCTCTCCAATATGTCGTTGGCATGGGCGCAAAGGAGAGAAAGCAGTTCCGACTCTTTGGTGGTGAGTTTTGTTGACTCGTCTCCGATAGTGAGCACCTGCTTCTGGGTGTCGAAGGTGAATTTTCCCATTTTGTAGACAACCCCGTCCTTGCTCTTCTTTCCTTTCACACGACGCAGTATGGCTTCTATCCTGAGCAACAGCTCTTCCATGCTGAAAGGCTTCGTCATATAGTCGTCGGCTCCTATCTTGAAACCTTCGAGAATGTCTTCTTTCAAGGTCTTGGCGGTAAGGAAGAGAATAGGGACTTCGGAGTTTACTTGTCTTATCTCCTGTGCCAGTTCAAAACCGTCTTTTTTAGGCATCATGACGTCCAATACGCAAATGTCGTACTTTGTCTTGATGAAAGCTTTATAACCTGCGTCGCCATCAGGCAACAAATCCGTCACGTAGCCTTTGGCCTGAAGATATTCCCTCAGTAGCATACCAAGGTTTTCGTCGTCTTCACAAAGTAAAATTCTAGTCTTTTCTTCCATGACATTACTTTTTTAAAGGTATTGATATTATAAATTTTGTTCCAATATTTAGTTCACTCTCCACTCGGATGGTTCCTTTGTGGTCGGTTACAACTTTCTTCACGTAGGCGAGTCCCAACCCGAATCCTTTTACGTTGTGGACGTTGCCGGTGGAAACTCGATAGAATTTATCGAAGATGCGTTTTTGGTCGCTTTTCTTTATTCCGATGCCGTTGTCTTGTATGGAGATGAGCAGGTGTTCCTTCTCGTTCCATGTCCTTACGCTTAGGTTGAGTGCACCTTTGCTGTATTTCAACGCGTTGTCCATCAGGTTGTAGATGATGTTCGTGAAGTGTATCTCGTCTACCAGGGCGAAACAGTCTTCCGCATCCAAGTCCAAATCTATTTTTCCGCCGGTGTTTTCCACCTTGATGGCAAAATTGCTGGCTATGTTGAGTATCAACTCGTTGATGTCCATCTCTTCCAGTTTGAGGGCTGAACTCTCTTTTTCGAAAATGGACATCTGCAATACTTTATCGATCTGTTGCGTCAACCGCTTCGTTTCTCCCCGTATCACGCCTGAAAGCTGCTCAATCATGGCCGGTGTCTTCGTGATGGACTTGTCGTTCAACATTTGCGATGCCAGAGAAATCGATGAAACCGGAGTTTTTAGCTCATGGGTCATGTTGTTCATGAAGTCTGTTCTCATCTCGGACAGACGTTTCTGTCTGGATATGATGATGATGGTCAGGATGAATGTGAAGAGCAGCAGTATGGTGAACAAGATGGAGGGAAGCGTCAATGTTATGGAACTAAGGATATAGTTCTTCTTCGTAGGAAAATAGACCCTTAGGTAATTTGGCTGCGGATTCGGGTCATTTGGAAATAGTATCTGTGTATAGTATTCCGAGTCGTTGTCGTTTCCTACTGATTCGAATCCTTTGCTTTTATATAACTCTTTTCCATCCTTGTTAATAACACTAAAATAATGGGGAAGGTTCAACCCGTTGAAGTCCAGCTCGCGGTCCAGAATCTCGTTCAGCTGTTGGAAGTCGATGCGCTCCTCTATGGGACGCACATACGATTCGCTCAAGAGGCGTATCAGAATGTCGTCCAGTAGAGCTCTCTCCTGTATATAGCGCTCCCTTAGTTTGTTCTGAAGTATCCTTGAGGATTCCTGTATGGTGTTGGATCCATGTTTCATGGATATGAATACTCTTGGCTGTACCCGCGTGCAGGAATATGACTCTTTGTTTATGGAGTCTTTCAGAGACTCTATTGAGTTGTTCTGGTTGATATTGCCGCCTCCTATTCTGGGTTTGATGGTTATCCGGGTTCGTTGGGATGGTACCGAAAGGTTGTTGTTGAGGTATTGCAGCGTCTCTTCCTCTTCCAGTATACGGACTACCTCATACAGACTTTTCTTTACAGACTCGTTAAACTGTTCTGCCCTCATGTCTGCAGTCAGCTTCATATAATTGGCCTGTAGTATAATCAATCCGAAGAATGATATGGCCATTATAATGCCTAAAAGAATTATTGTCCTTTTTTTCATATTCGCAAATATAAGAAAAGGATTTTAACATTTAATCCGCTTAACTTTATTTAAATCCATTTGAATTATGTTTATAATGTCCCTGGTTTAAATTCTGAATCTCTTGAAAAAGAAACGTATACCTTTAGGTTAATTCCATTTTTGCTAAAATACTTATTTTTTCATATGAAATTATTGACATGAAATGGAGTCGCATATATCCGAAAATGCAGTTTCTTTATCTATGAACGTTTTTCACTTTTGCTTTGTTTGCTCAAAATATAACGGGATGAAGATATGTCAACTCTTCGCTTTTCTTTTTATTTTTGTAGATACAAAAAATAGCATTATGCACATCTCTCCCCTTATCTCAGATTTGGCTTTGATACTTATATCTGCTAGTATCACCACTTTGTTGTTCAAATGGCTGAAGCAACCTGTCGTTCTGGGCTATATTGTTGCGGGTTGTCTCATCAGCTCGCAGATTGCGACGACGCCTACGGTGGGATCTACGGAGGATATCGGCACATGGTCTGATATCGGTGTGGTTTTTCTTCTTTTTGCTTTGGGACTGGAGTTTAGTTTCAAGAAATTGTTTAATGTGGGGAAGACGGCGTTGATAGCTTCTTTGGTTATTATATTCTCCATGATTATTTTGGGCCTTCTGGTCGGATTGGCTTTAGGTTGGGGTGTTACTAATAGTCTGATGCTGGGAGGCATGATCTCCATGTCGTCTACGACTATCATCATCAAGGCGTTGGACGATTTAGGGTTGCGGTCGCAAAAATTCACTAATGTCGTTTTCGGCATTTTGATTTTGGAGGATCTGATGGCTATCTTGATTTTAGTGGTGATCTCTACAACGGCAGTCAGTAAGACATTTGAGGGAGGCGAGCTGATTATGAACATCTGCAAATTGCTGTTTTTCATTACTATTTGGCTTACTTTTGGAATATTCTTTATCCCGACGATGCTCAAGAGGGCTAAACGTTTCTTGAATGAGGAGACCATGTTGATTGTCTCTTTAGGATTATGTCTTGGTATGGTCATGTTTGCCACTAGTGTCAATTTTTCGGCCGCGTTGGGTGCTTTTGTCATGGGTTCCATCCTTGCCGAGACGATAGAGGCGGAGAATATAGAGCGTATAGTGAAGCCGGTCAAGGATTTGTTCGGAGCCATCTTTTTTGTCTCGGTGGGCATGATGATAGATTTTGGAGTGCTTCGTGAGTATGCTTTCCCGATTATGGTGATTACCCTCACGGTCATTGCCGGTCAGGTTTTCTTTGCCACGTGTGGAGTTTTGCTCTCCGGTCAATCGTTGAAGATGGCCATTCAATCGAGTTTCAGTCTTACGCAGATTGGAGAGTTTGCCTTCATCATCGCATCGTTGGGTACGAGCCTGAAGTTGATCGATCCATTTCTGTATCCGGTCATTGTGGCGGTGTCAGTGGTGACCATCTTCATCACTCCGTTTATGATAAAGCTTTCCGGACCGGTTTATAATTTTCTGGAGATCAACATGCCTCCAGAGTGGAAGGTGTTTATTGAGCGGCATGCCTTCTCTCGTAAGTCGGCGTTGACGGAGAGCGTATGGCACCAGTTAATCATACAGACCGTCCGCATTGTAGCCGTTTATTCGGCTTTGGTAGTAGCCATAGAGATCCTTTCGGTCAAATATTTCATTCCGTTTGTCATGACTAAAATAGAGGGTTTGCCGGGAGCCTTGTTGGCGTCTGCCATCACCATCTTGGTCATCTCTCCGTTATTGCGCGCCATGGTAGCCAAGAAGAACCACTCTAAGGAGTTCCGTTATCTGTGGGGTACCAGCAAGTTTAATAGGGCTCCGCTGATCGTTATGATTGTTCTGAAGTTCTTCTTGGCGATGGCCTTTCTCTGTTTCATATTGATGCATACGTTCAATTTTGCCATAGGCTTCATCTTTGCCATCGCCGCCATCTTGTCGGCCTTGATGATGGTTTCCAAACGGCTGAAGCTGCAGTCCATCATCATAGAGCGCAAGTTTCTGTATAACCTCAACTCGCGCGAGTACGAGATGTCTAAAAAGAAGGACCTTTCTCCTTTCAAAAAGGGGGAGTTGTCCAAACATCTCTCCATGTATGATCTGCATCTGGCCGACTTTGAGGTTTCTCCTTTCTCCGAGTGTGTAGGCAAACAGCTGAAGAACCTGAATTATAGGCAGCGGTTGGGTATTCATGTCGTTTCCATTATCCGAGGCGAGGCGAGGATAAACATACCGGGAGGAAATGAACAGCTTTTTCCCATGGATAAGATATTGGCTCTTGGAACGGACGAACAGTTGAAGGTCTTTGAAACCGAACTTTCGTTGAAACGGAACATCTCGGCAGATGAGGCGACGAAGAGGGAGGTCGGGCTCGAACAGTTGGAGATAAACAGAAACTCCATTTTGGTGGGTCGTACTATCTTGCAGTCTGGCATACGTGACAAGGCTAAATGTCTGGTAGTTGGTATAGAGCGGGAGCAAAAGACGATGATGAATCCGGATGTTTCCACTATGTTTAAGAATGGTGACTTGGTTTGGATTGTGGGAGAACATGAGAAAATCAAGGAGTTGACCAATCACCAGGATCAAGTCTCCGTAGTGGAGGCTCAGTAAGAAATGTTTGGAGGTGTTTAATAATTTAGTTTATGGATAATCCTTTGGGAAATTTCAACTATTGTCCGAAATGTGGATCCCTGCATTTTCTGGAGAATGACGTCCGTTCGAAGCGGTGCTCGGATTGTGGGTTCGTCTTTTATCTGAACGCAGGTTCGGCCGTAGCGGCTTTTATTCTGAACGAAAGGAATGAACTTCTGCTTTGTCGGCGTAAGTATGATCCGTATAAGGGGACTTTGGATCTTCCGGGAGGTTTCGTGGAGTTTGGGGAGACGGCAGAGGAGGCTATTGCTCGGGAAGTGATGGAGGAGGTTGGCGGAAAGGTTGTTTCTGCCGATTATTTCGAGTCATTCCCGAATGTCTATCCTTTTTCCGGGATGGAGGTGCATACGTTGGACCTGACGTTTGTATGTAGGCTCTCGGATTATGACCATCTCAATGCTGGAGATGATGCGGCAGAGTGTATGTTTATTCCCCTGAAGGAGGTGGATACTTCGCTAGTTGCCCTTGTCTCTATCCGCCATTTGTTGGATTCGTTTCTGAAAAAATATAGGGAAGGAGAATAGAGAAAGAGGCAACCTATTGGTTGCAGATTTGTTATCACATTGCCTCTTGGCGCATGGAGGCCATTCCCGAACGTGTGTTGGAATCGACGTTTAGTAATGGTCTGTGATAAAAACAACATTCTTTGTTCGCTATTGCCACTTCTAAAAGGTAAAAGGGTGAAGAGATTCAAAAACATAGTGTTGTTTACGTTGGGCATACTGCTTGTTGTGAACATTCTGATTATTGTGCTGCTGAATATTCCGGCGGTACAATCGTTTGTTGTCGACATGGTTGTATCGAAAGTTAAGGAGAAGACGGGAACTGATATTTCCATTGGACGTGTGGATCTGGATATCTTCAATGGTGTTTTCTTAGATTGCATTTATGTGGCCGATCAGCGGGGCGACACGCTCCTTTATGTGGATCGTCTGTCGGCCAATGCTTCCGTGTTTACTGTCTATCGACAGAACAAGCTGAATATTGCTCGGGTCACGCTGAGTGAATTTAAGGCCTATCTCTCGAAAGATTCCCTCTCCAGCCCTTTCAATTTCCAGTTTATGATAGATGCTTTCACCTCTAAAGATACGGCGAAGAAAGATACTTCCAAATCAAAATTCGACCTTTCTATCGGAGAAATAAAACTGTTGAATGGTCGATTCCTGTATGATGTACGTTCGGAGACGAAGACTCCTCGCCATTTTAATCCTTCCCATATATGTGTGGATAGCCTATGCGCTTCCATTTCGGTGGAATCGATAAAGCCTGAGTCCTTTTATGCGGAGATCGAGGATCTGTCGTTGAAGGAGGCTTCGGGGGTGGACCTGCGTCGTTTGGCGATGAAGGCCTACGGAAAAGGTTCTGCCATCTATGTCGAAGGATTGGCGGTGGAGTTGCCTAAAAGTCGTCTGATGGTTGCCGATATTCTGTTCGATTACGGGAACATGAAGAAGAAAGGTCGCTATCCGATGGAGGGAGCCATCTGCCGGTTGAAGATAGAACCATCAAAGATATATCCCGATGAATTGGCTTCCTTCCTTCCTTCCTGCTCTGTCTCATCTCGATTCGGAGTTGGGTGTTTCCGGAGAAATTTCCGCAACGTTCCCTAGTGCGAGTGTTCACAACCTGAATGCATATTATGGCGAGGATGTACTTTTGTCCCTCTCTGCCGAGATGGATAATGTTTATCGTTATGGAGAGTGCAACTATGAGCTTGATCTGACGCATCTGTTCGCTTCGGCTTCCGGTGTCTCTTCTATTACAAGGGCTTTCGTGCCTTCGGTGCAGTTTCCTGGTATGGTCAATAGATTGGGTTTTGTGGAGGCATCTCTGTCTGCCCATGGTAAGTTGAGTGATCTGGATGTGAAGTTGAATGCAAATGTTGCTCCTGGCAATGTAGATATGGGTGGAACGGTAGGCTACGATGCAAAAGATGGCGATTTGATGGCGAAAATGGATTTGAAAACGACAGACTTTAATCTGGGTATTTTGCTTGATTCGGCTCTTTCTTTCGGTTCTGTTTCTGTTTCCGTATTGACGGATGTCTCGATTCTATCGAAGGGCAATCCTTCGTTTTCCATCGAAGGTAAGATTCCCCATTTCGAGTTTAAAGGATATGATTATCGGAACATAAATCTGGATGCTTCTTATCATGGCAATAAAGAAGCGGAAGTGGCTTTGGCTTTAGGCGACAGCAATCTTGCGTTTGCCGTGAAGGGAGAGGCAAAGTATATGGGGTCTGACTCGATGAGGTGTGCCTTGGCCGCTTCCGTAGATGGATTTTCTCCTTACCGTCTACATCTTTCTACCGATGAAATGGATGGATTCCTCTTGAGTACGCGGGTCAAGATGGATATGGAGGGTAACTCTCCGGATAATCTTCTTTGCCATCTTTGGATTGACAGTACATACATGAATCTGGATACTACGCATCTGTATCTGGATAGACTTGCTTTTTCGGTGGAAAAGGCTTATGGTGGAGGTCATAAGATAGAGTTGGATGCTCCCTATTTCAACGCCAACCTGAACGGCACTTATAATTTTGAAACTTTGGTGCAGACATTCAGCAATGTGATGCATCCTTATCTTCCAACATTCTTTTCTTTTAAGGCTGAGGAAGAAAAGGGTCAGAAGAATGATTTCTATTTTGCGGTCAATATAACTAACACGGAAAGGTTGAGCCGCGTACTGAAACTCCCATTCGTCATTCTTGAAAAATCTAGCATTTCCGGATACTTCAAGTCGCAGTCGAAAGGATTGTCTGTCGATGCCAACATCCCCTTCTTTAGGGTAGGATCAATGGATTTCAGAGATACGAGGTTTGCCGTGCACAATCAGGACTCTCTTTACGTCTCCGTGCTTCATTCTCGGGTTGGTGGCTCGGAAGAAAAACCGCCACTGAATATCGATTTGCGGGCGGAGGCCAATAATGACGTGGTTCTTACGAAGCTGAACTATGATAATGCTCCGAATAGGTTCAAACTGAAGGGAGGGCTGGTCTCCCTCATCTCGTTCAAGAAAGAGGCCGATGGAGTAATGTTGGTCAAGATGAACTTCATGCCTTCCGAACTGACGGTCAATGAGCTGACTGTCAACTTTGAACCTGCGGTGATAGAACTTCGTCCGAACGACATCCGCATCTCTGATTTTGCGTTGTCGATGCACAACAAGCCTTTCTTTATGCTGAACGGGCGGCTCTCTCCTTCCGAGAATGATAGTCTGCTCGTGACCTTCAGCCAAGCCTCCATACACAACCTTCTGGCTGCGTTCAATAAGATGGACATCCCGGTAGATGGATATTTGAACGGTTCCATCCATCTTTCGGCTGTATTGGGGAAACCTAGGTTCTTCACTAAATCTTTCCATGTGGACGACATTACTTATCGGAAAGACTCCGTCGGGTCGATTGTCTTGGATAGCCGATGGAGTCAAAAATGGCAGGGTATGAGGATTGGCGCAATGCTGATACGTGGGGATGAAAGTATCTCTTCGGCGGATGGTTATCTATCTCCGGTGAACGATAGAGTCCATTTCAACGTCAATTTTGACATGATTCCTTTGTCTATGGCGGAAGTCCCCCTTTCGGGAATGGCTCATGACATTTCTGGTTATTGTGGCGCTAACTTGAAGGTGGATGGCAAACTCTCCGCTCCTGATGTTGTGGGCTATATTTATGTGAAAGACGTGAGGGCCACGGTCAATTATACCAATGTATCTTATAGCTTGTCTGACACTATCTCATTTACTCCTACCAAGGTGGAGATAAAGGATATGAACATTTTGGACTCCAAAAAAAATAGGATGTCGGTCAATTGTACGGTCAACCACAAAGCGTTTTCTGATTTCAGATATTCGGCTTCCATCAAGATGACGGATTTCATGCTCCTTAATAATCCTGCGAAGACGGACAGTTTGTTTTACGGAACGTTTTTTGCCTCCGGAAACATCAACGCAAAGGGCGATATGAACAGCGTGCGTGTGAATGGAACTTTGAAAAACGGAGAACGCACGAATGTCATGGTCAGACTGCCGGAGAGTGTCACACAAGCCCGTACGTATGATAATATTGTTTATGTGTCGTCTCAATGCATCACCCCGGAAGAGGAGAATAAGATAGATAAAAAGATGGATGGAAAAGCATTTAAGGTAAAAATGAATGTCTCTGTGGAACTGTCGCAGGAGGCTACCTTCGGAGCTGTCATCAACCCCTCTACCGGCGATGCTGTCTCGTTCAATGGCGGTGGCAACATCAATGCGACGTACGACTCGGAAACCTCTTCGACGAAACTATATGGACAGTATGTGATAAACAATGGGTCGTTGAAGTTAAAGTTGAGTCAACTTCCTGTCAAAACCTTCTCCATCTTGAATGGAAGCAAGGTCTTGTTTAATGGCGACCCTATGTCTAGCAGTTTTGACATAACCGCCGGTTATCGTGTGCGGGCCGATCTCTCTACGCTCGATGCGTCGTTCTCCTCCATGGGGCTGTCGTCCACTCGAGTTCCGGTGGAGTGCGAGTTGGGTATCAAGGGTAATCTTAAAAAATTTGACATAAGCTATAACATTACTTTGCCCGAATCCAACGACGATCTGTCGCGAACGGTCAACAGTATCATCACCACGGACGATGTGAAGATAAAGGAGTTTGCCTATCTGATAGGTTTCGGTATGTTTTATCCTCCTAATAATAGCCAGTCTGCCGACAACAATACGAGTATAGTCAGTTCTTTAGCTTCGTCTTCCTTGTCGGGGGCGTTGAATACTGCCCTTTCCGGATTCTTGGGCAATAGGGTGACGATTGGTACGGATGTCAGTTCGTCGCAAGATGATTTTTCTGATTTGGAGATGAATCTTTCCGTTTCCACCCAGTTTTTTAATGATAGGCTGATTGTAAATACTAGCGTAGGATATAAGAACAACGCGTCGTCTGAAGAGAGTAGCACCTCGGCCTCTTCCCTGATTGGCGATTTTGAAGTGGAGTATAAGCTGACGAAGTCCGGTATGTTGAGGCTGAAGGCCTATAACCACGCCAACAATGAGTTTTATAGCACTTCGGCCAATACGCAGGGGTTGGGGGTCGTTTTTGTAAAAGAGTCTAAGAAATTCGGAGGCTTGTTCAATCTTAAACCGACGAGTTCGATGATTCTGGACTCTCCGCGCAAAGATGAAGATAATGAGGAGGTGCCAGCTGCTGTGTCCGACTCTATGGATGCGGATACAGTCAAGAAAGAGAAGAAAACTCCTTCTGAATAATATTTTGCACAGAAAATGACGATGGAATGGTAAAAATAGAAAATATATTGGGATTTGTCCTCGTGCTCTCCTTGGCATGCTCCTGCAGTATGACAAAATATGTGCCCGAAGGAGATCATCTTCTGAACAAGGTGGTGATAAATACAGACAACAAGAAGGTGGCGTCTTCCGATTTGATTGAGTATGTGCAGCAGCAGCCGAATAAATCGTGGACGTTTCTCGGAAGGGTCAGCCTGCGTGTCTACTCACTTTCCGGAAGAGACACCTCCAAGTGGCGTAACCGTATGTTGAGAAAGATGGGAGAGGATCCTGTCATCTATCGCCCATATCTCATGAAGGATACGGAGACTCAACTCGCACGCCGAATGCAAAACCTTGGTTATCTGAATGCGAAGGTGACGGAAGATACCGAGTTCAGAAATAAAAAGGCGAAGGTGATTTATAGGATAGAAACGGGAACTCAATATACGATACGCAATTTCAAAATGGGTATCACAGACTCCGCAATCGTAAACTTGCTACATCATCCAAGGGTAGAGAGAATGTATGAGGTGCATGATGGACAGCCATTCTTATCCGAATATTTGGATAATATATCTAGCCGGCTCACCCGCTTCCTTCGTAACCAGGGATTTTATAATCTAGCGAAGGAGAATTTCTATTTTTTAGTCGATACCGCAGTGGGCAACCATCAGGTGGATGTGGAGCTGATGTCCAGAAATCTGACCAACGACACTATCGGTCAGAACCCTGCCTTCCTTCGCTACCGCATCCAGAAGGTGACTATTGTCAGCGGGTTGGACCAGTTTGACCAAAGTAGCGTGGAGGATTTCAAGAAGGTGGATACGGTCAATTACCAAGGTGTTACCATTTTGTATGGTAAGAACCATTTTATCCGTCCCTCTGTGATTTATGCCAATAACTTTATCCGTCCGGGCCGTTATTATAGCGACCGGCTGCAAGAAAATACATATAGCTCGCTCAACTCGATGAGTGCCGTGAAGCAGGCGGGCGTCTATTTTCAACCGGCTAATGACAGTATGCTCCTAAATGCATTTATTACCATTGCACCGGCAAACATCTACTATTGGCAGTTGGGTGTCGATGGTACCAATTCTGCCGGTGATTTGGGAATGGCCAGCTATCTGACCTTTCAAAACCGAAATCTGTTTAATGGTTCGGAGACCTTCAGAATCAAACTTAATGGTGCGTTTGAGTCTATCAATGGGAATGCCGATTACGATGTCGTCTCGGACATTTATTATGAATATGGAGGTGAGGTCTCGCTGACATTCCCTCAGTTTCTTTTCCCTTTCATCTCGGACCAATACCGGCAGCAGGTCGGAGCCAACACCGTCTTTTCTACCGGGCTTAATTGGCGGAACAGACCTGAATATAACCGTCGGTTCCTGAGTTTGGATTGGAAATATAAATGGACGGCCTTGCGGAGGAAGATGAACCATACTTTCGATATATATAACATCAACTATGTGGCTACTCCGTGGACCTCTGCCTGGTTTAGCCAATATTTGGATAGGGAAGACAACGCGGTATTGAGGGAGAGCTATAAAGACCAGTTTATCACCCGCACGAGCTATATGATGACCTATTCGAGCAATATTGGACCGAGGGCGCAACTGGAGGGTTACACCATACAAGCTGCTGCCGATGTGGCGGGTACCTTGCCTTATCTTTATTCTCGGATAGCAGACAAGGCTCAAGTGAATGGCAGTTATGAACTTTTGGGAATGCCGTTTGCCCAATATTTTA
>JACJXK010000012.1 GCA_020636675.1 Prevotellaceae bacterium | reverse complement strand
CGCCCCATCCGTTTTTGTCCTGCGTATAAAGGTCACGGCTGATGAAGTAGTTACGGTCCAACTCCTTACCTGTTGCACCCTCTATCAGGGAGATGAACTCCGGGCCTGACATCACATTGGCAGCCGTTCCGGAACCGGCGTGGGAGTTATAATCCGTACGTCCATCTCCATTCGTATCGCCAATGGTAGTGCCATCTCCGAAACGGGTTCCCTCGTAGGTTCGGGAAATGACCTCCGCCTTCCCGTCGCCATTGAAATCGGCAACAAGCACGGGTGCCGTCATCGTATTGATGTAAGTTTCCTGATTCATGCCCAAATCGACCGTCCACAAGAAATTTCCCTCATTGCTATACGCATCCAGTTTGATGCTGTAGTTTGCAGCATCTTGCGGCACGCGCTTCACAATGTAGTCGAAATCGCCATCCCCATCTACATCGCCCACATACACATGAACCACGTCGTAAACAGTGCCGTCATTATATGGCTTCAATGTTATTGGGATAAAAGCCCGGTTGGGCGTTTCGGCAGCAAGCGTGTACGACTCGCCCACCTCGGATTCGATACCGTTGCTGACGGTCTTTATCGTATAGACATTCTCCTTGGAATAATCCACGTTTCTATCGACGAAATTCGTACTGCTGGTAATCGGCGAAGCATTGCAAAGTACGGCAGTTTCCCCGCCAACCGACTTATACACATTGAAACCTACCGACCAATCTTCTAACGCAAGAAGACGCCAACCTACATAGGCAGAAGCGTTTCCATTTCGAGTGGCGACAACGCCACGATTCAGCCTTTCCACTTGCCGCTGCGAATAGGATTGCACAGCAAGGGCTAAAAGAAAAAATAAAAGAATATGTTTTTTTATCATGGTATTAAAATAACAAATTTTAAATATAATCACAGCCTTCCTCTTTCAAGGAAAACAAAAATAAAAGTAAACAAGCTATCTATAGTGGATTTTTCAATCAAAATGTTGTAAAAATCGTGCAAAACGCAACTTTACAAACGATTTTTCAGAAAGAGAGGAAATATCATTGGGGAAAAGCAGGGAATCTTTCTTCCTTCTAAACTGCCAAACTATCCATTCAATACAGACCCATAATTTATTTAATCCGGGAACCTCATCCAAGCACACAAATCAAGCATTTCGATTCATCTAATTTATAAAAAAGCAGTACTTTTGTTTCGAATAACAAAGATTAGGAGAAATTAAGAATCCATTTCCCAAAATCTATACATAACGGATTCTGTATAAAACGAAAAATTCATGAAAAGATTATCAACAATTTGGAATATCTGTTCTATAATGCTTTTGGGAGCATGGATGGCATCTTGTTCGCAGGATGATTCTGAAGATTTAGGCGACACTCCCTTTTATCAAGATTATGCGGTATCAATTTCAGAAGAAGGAGTAACTGCCTATGCCCATTTCAGCAAAGACAAGGAGGATGTATTGAATTCCATCAAGTTGGATGGAGAGCAGAGTCTTTGGATCAATGGCTCAGAATTGACCGAATATGGCATTGACTTGAATAATACAAATACGTATCCGTATCATTTAGACTTGGGCAAAGGAATAAAATCCGTTGAGTTCAAATTTATCCGCAAAAAAAACATGACGTTGACCAATACGGTCAAAACAAGTGACATCAAAGGATTTCACCTTGGAGAAGAGACGACCTTAGATGGCAATACTGAAATAGCGTGGATAGGCGAAGACCAGGAAAACACCTCAATTTCCGCTATGATAGAATGGGAGGATGGCGGCGTTTATTCTTCGCAGACGTTAGAGGTCATTGGGAACATCGTCAAGTTAGGCGATTTGAAAGGCATGCTTACCGTAACACGTAGCAAGACTATCAATACAATAGAGAATGATTCTCCTGCCGGAGGAAAAATCGTATTGAGTTATTTTTGCACTAAAGAAATCAAGTAAGTCTCCGTAGAAAGATTGCTTTACATGCTAGAAGCAAGAAAGATTCTGTAGGACAATTGCATCATTACAGGACATCTGACAATAAAATATTTTCAAAAGCGAAACTTTCCCCCTTGAAAATTACGGTTAGAATAACAAACGAATTCGTCTGATATATTTATTATCAAGAAGATCTTCCAGTCAAATGAAACGACTGACAGGATAAGAACATTTCGATTACCGACTCGCAAGAATAATTCAATACAATCATAATATGAAAAATGACAACATGGGTTGCAAAAACGAATTTTTAGAGCTTCTCCGTTCTACAGAACGGGATGGCGTAGAAGATGTCATACAAGAGTTGGAGACGCAAGGCTTTTTCACTGCCCCTGCATCATCCAACCATCATCTAAACACGGAAGGCGGATTGATGCTCCATTCTATCAACACATGCAAAGCAGCTCTATCCATATGGGAAGGCATGAAGAATTTGGAACCAGGAATCGAGAAAGAGGTAAAAAGGGAAAGCGTCATCATTGCCAGCCTACTTCACGACGTCTGCAAGATAGACATATACAAACGTTCTGTCAAGAAAAGGAAAAATGCGTTAGGAAATTGGGAGGACACGGAAGGATATAAAGTGACATACAAGAATTTTCCGATGGGGCATGGAGAAAAATCGGTAATTTTTCTCCTCTGTAGCGGACTAGAGATGACAGAAGCTGAGATGCTTGCCATACGATGGCACATGGGCGCATGGGGCATCAACATGAACAGCTACGAGGACCAACGCTGCTACGACACTTCCCGTTGCCTATATCCATTAGTCTCCATCATCCAAGCGGCAGACTCTCTTGCCGCCAGCATCTTGGAACGCTCAGAGGCGGAGATTGACGAGCTATAATCGATTTCCCAGAAAAGGAATAGGACTGACCACAACCAGACTCCGGCTTCCTTACATAAAGAAGAGCGGAGCAATTTTTCATTCCGGTCATGAATAAGTTCGCATTTTCACAAAAACACGAAAAATGTCCAAAAGTAGGAATGAAAATTCGGCATTCCCATCAACAATTTTTGCCGCCTATCGAGAAGCCTGCAGTAACTCCTTCGCATTATTGACGGCCGCTTCAGACAGACTGGATCCGCTCAACATCTGTGCTATTTCACGGATTCTCTCCTCTTCCGTCAACTGTCGGATACGGGAGGTGGTGGTATTCTCATCATCCATCTTGTAAACCTTATAATGCACAGTCCCCTTCGCCGCAATCTGAGGCAAATGGGTAATGCTGACCACCTGCATACTCTTTCCCATCTGCCACATCAAATCGCCCATCTTGTCGGCTATCTCGCCAGAGACACCCGTATCAATCTCATCTAGGATGATTGTTGGCAAATCGGAAGACTGGGACAAGACAGACTTCAAACTAAGCATCACTCTCGATATTTCGCCACCGGAGGCTATCGAGGCTATTGGCTGTAATGATTTGTCCTTATTGGCAGAGAAAAGGAAATTCACCTCATCCAAACCATTCACGCATGGCTCCCGCAACATTCTGAATTCGATCTTCAATTTCGCATTCGGCATTCCCAAACAACGAAGCAATTCGAGTATCGACTCTTCTATCTTTGGAGCCTGCTTTTTTCTTGCCGCAGTCAGTTTTTCCGCCATCGACAACAATGATTTCATCTGTTCCGCAATACGTTTCTCCAGCACCTCCACTTCATCCACACTAGAGTCCAGCATCTGCAGCTGTGTGTCAAACGAGTCTTGCAAAGACAACAATTCTCCGACAGAGTCCACACCATGTTTCTTCTCCAAAGTATAAATCAGATCCAAACGTTCATTTACCGCATCCAAACGGTTAGGATCCACCTCCACGTCGTTACACCGCACCTCCAATTCCCGCACAATATCTTTTGTTTCGATCAGACAAGAATCCAGTCTGGCAGACAACGCAGCGACCTCCGGCATATATTGGCAAGCCGACTTCAAGGCTGCGACGGCATCTTTGAGAGAAGGGTTCACAGCCTGTTCGTTCTCGTCCAGCAACCACAATGCCTTCGAAAGGCTCTCTTTAATCTCATTGCTATGAGACAAACGCTCCGACTCCGACTCCATCAACGTCTGTTCATCCTTCTCCAAAGCAGCATCCTGCAACTGCTTCAGTTGAAACTCCAGATAATCACGATTGGCATTCTGCCGCGCCACCTCCTCCTGTAGGCGAGCCAAAGCACGTTTATCCTCTTCGTATTTAGAATAGACATTCCGATAATCGGCCAATAATTTCTCGTTATCCGCAATGGCATCCACTATCTTGAGTTGGAAATGGCTGTCGTTGAGCAGAAGATTTTCGTGTTGGGAGTGTATGTCTATCAACCTCTCACCCAGCGATTTCAACGTGGAAACATTAGCCGGTGTGTCATTGACAAACGAACGGGATTTGCCATTCGGCAATATCTCACGACGGATGATGCATTCGTCATCATAGTCAAGATTTTCAGAATCGAAAAAAGATTGCAGTCCATATTTGGACACGTCAAAGAGAGCCTCCACCACACATTTCCGCTCCGCGTCCTTCAACGCCTTCGAATCTGCCCGCTGCCCCAATATGAGGCCCAAAGCACCTAGAAGAATTGATTTTCCGGCACCCGTTTCGCCAGTTATGACAGAGAACCCAGGCTGTACATCAACAACCGACTTGTCTATCAACGCGTAGTTTTCTACCAAAAGTCTCTTTAACATACCTCTGCGTTTATTGTTTTCTCTCGTGTTCTTCAGTTATCCCTCCATATTTGGAAGGATAATGAGATTTATCCCTATCAATTCAACAGCTCCTTCAACTTCTGCGACCGAGTAGGCAAGATGGAGATCATCACATCATATACCTTTTTCTTCTCATCCGATGTCGCATCACGGAACATATCCAAAAGTTCGTTCATCTTCGCCTCCATGAAAATCTGCAGAGCAACAGAATATGGTTTTTCCCGATTCACCTCCTGCAAATACGGAAGATTGTCGTATATCTTATTTCGTCCTTTATCTACACTAAACACCATTTCGTCTAATCCAAGCCGGTGGTACTCATAGCTCACATCCCTCAACTTACGAAGCCGTTCGTCACGATAGTTGCTGATCAAGGCATAACGGTTCTTATCGCTTTGGAAAGCCTTCCAACCCAAATCATCCGACGACTGCGCCAAGGTCGCGATAGCCTCCGCCTTCTCAAAATACCTTGTTCCGCCACAACGGCTGTAAGAGTCGAAGTTTAATCCCAAAATCACATTCACATAATAGGCCATCACCGACATCAAGTTAGACTCGTACGTATTCTCGTTAAACTCCAGGCGATCGGCCTGCGCATAAGTAAACTTGAAGTTTTCGTCCTTAAAGTTGAACAAAGTGGTCGTATATGACGAATTGTAGACAGGACGGTTGGCCTGAATCTGCAACGAACCAGAGTAGCTGTCGCCAGCAACGGAGGTGATGGTTATGATGAAGTTACAGTTAATGCGTTCTTCGTTCAAGAATATGGCATCCGTCCATTTCCTTGAGTTGATGAATTCGGTCAGTCTATTACCCAACTCCGTGTATATATCCTTGTTTGTCCCCTCTATGTTGTCCGTATTCACTTGGATGCGGCAATCTAACTCCTGAGCAAATGTGAGTTGCAAAGAGAAGAAAAGAATCGAAACGATGCAAAATATTCTCATGGTGAGTTTTTATGTTAGTTTTTAATCAAAGAAGTTTCTTCGCATAATCAATTATATCCTTAGCCACCAGCCGTTTATCCTTCAACTCATAGGGAGAAATCCGGCCTTGTCTGTCAATAATCGTAATTTTATTCGTATCATACCGGAAACCCGCATTCTTATCGTTCAAAGAGTTGAGCACGATAAAATCAAGGTTTTTACGTTCGCACTTGCCTTTGGCATTAGACATCTCATCGTTCGTTTCCAATGCGAAACCGATGAGTAGCTGGCCCTCTTTCTTCCGTTCGCCCAAAGCCGCCGCAATATCACGGGTAGCCGTAAGTTCCAAAGAGAAATCGCCTATTTTCTCCCGTTTCATTTTCCGGCCTACCGGATGGGTAGGAGTATAATCGGCCACTGCGGCGCAAAGGATCTCCACATCTTGGGAAGGCGACGCCTCCACTGCAGACTCATACATCTCAGCCGCCGACTCCACCTGCAGCACGCGGATATTCGGATGGGTAGCCCTTACCTGTACCGGACCAGAAATCAGGAGGACCTCAGCCCCGCGTTCCGCACACTCTTCCGCCAATGCATAGCCCATCTTTCCTGACGAATAGTTGCCTATAAAACGAACCGGATCTATCTTTTCGTATGTAGGGCCGGCCGTAATCATCACCCGTTTGCCCTTCATATCTTCTTTTGCCGAGAAAAAAAGCTCCACGCTCTCTACAATAGCAACAGGCTCCTCCATTCTTCCCTTTCCTTCGAGTCCGCTGGCGAGGAAACCCGTTCCCGGTTGTATCACGCGGACGCCGTCCATCCGGAGTCTATCCAAATTGCGCTGCACCGACGGATGGGCATACATATCAAGATCCATGGCCGGTGCAACAAACACAGGACATTTAGCAGAAAGATAGGTAGTAAGCAAAAGATTATCAGCTATTCCGTTCGCCATTTTTCCTAAAGAATTGGCGGTAGCAGGAGCTATCAGATAAGCGTCAGCCCACAAGCCCAACTTCACATGGCTGTTCCACTCTCCATTCTCTGGGTTGAAGAAGTCTACCATAATAGGATGGCCAGACAAGGTAGCCAGCGTGAGCGGAGTAATGAACTGCTTGGCCAGCGGAGTCATGACCACCTTCACGTCTGCCCCTCTCTTTACCAACTCACGGACAAGCAATGCCGACTTATACGCAGCAATGCCGCCAGTTATGCCCAATATGATGTTTTTCCCTTTCAGCATAATATCTTACGATTTTTCAGATCCGACTACGATGGACATGTCTCGGATTCGGGATCTCACAAAAGAAGGAAAAGAACAAATGATTGTACGACAAAAGAGGTAGTCCATCTACCCTCTCTAAGTTACTCTTGCCTTCGTTATAAAACAAAAAAAAGACAAAGGACTATAAGAATAGCTCTTTATCTTTTCCTTTTTCCTGAATTTTCGGGATAATAAAAAATACTATTGTTTATCCTTCAATGGGTCTCTCCAATAAACCTTACCCTCGATATATTCCTGACAAGCTATCAAGTTTGACTTTGGCAGCTTCTCGTAGAAACGGGAAATCTCAATCTGCTCCCTATTCTCAAACACCTCTTCCAAATTGTCATTATAAGAAGCGAATTCCTGCAATTTCTTTTCCAACTCGTCCTTTATCTCAACACTGATCTGGTTAGACCTTTTCCCGATGATGTTCACCGTTTTGTAAATATTGCCGGTATCTGCACACAAAGAATTGATGTCTCGTGTGATTGTTGAGGACGGAGCCGATACTTTCTTGTAATCCATAATGTTGAAAATATGTTTTTTTGATTCTTATTTCAGATGTTTAGACGACTTTTCAAAAATATGCAAAGCCTCCTTCTTATATTTACTTTCAGGATAGTAATTGGCGAAACTATAATATTCATCCACCGTATCCCTATATCTCTCTTCCTGTTTAGCCGCAACACTCTCCTCTGCCTCCAAAAATTTGGACTTCAAGATAAGGAACATCAGTTCCTCCTCATATTTACTGGCAGGATACTCCTTGATGGCGTTTCGTGCCGCAATGACAGCAGACTGATAATTATTACCCTGATAATTGCCCAATTTATGGTAAAGTTTAGCATTCAGATATGCCTTATAAGCTAACTTATCCTTCATTTCGCCAAGCATTTTCATCACCTCCGGCATACGCTGGCTGTTCGGGTAAAGCTCCACAAAAGAGAGGAACTCATCTATCGCCTTTTTCGTAAACTCCTGATCCAACTTAGGTTCGGGAGATTCCAGATAATAGCATTTACCCACATAAAACTTGCACTCCTCCGCATATTTACCCCTCGGGTAGCTTCTGAAATAGCCAGCGAAGTAACTTTTCGCCGTCAGATTGTCCTCATTCTTAAAATAGGACATACCCAACAAATGCAATGCCTCCTCTCCCTTCTCCGTACCTTTATAAGATGTGACAACAGATTCCAAAAGGGTTGCAGCATTCAGATACTTGCCTCTTTCGTAATATTCTTTCGCCTTGGAGAATTTCAGATCATTGTCCGTACTCTTCAATATCTTATTATACTCTCCGCATCCTGCCAAGAGCACAACGGATAGTATCGCTATGTAAATTTTCTTGATAGCCATTTTATTTTTAATTCGCAAAATTATCAATTCTATTCCAATAGAAAAAGTAAATCCAAAACTTTTAACGATTATTATTCGAGTTTTTCGTTTTTCTTCCTCATTCCTTTCTGACGAATATTCGGAATGGAAGCCCAAATAATTTGTTTTTCTTTTTTTGATTGTTACTTTTGCAATCACAAAAAAACACAGTGCGGCCTCCATGCCGCACATATTTATAAACGTTTTTATTCTAAATTGTTGTATGTTAAAGAAAATATTGTCAATATCAGGAAAAGCGGGATTATATGAATTAGTATCGCAAGGCAAGAACATGCTTATTGTGGAGTCGTTGACAGAGAAGAAGCGCATCCCTGCCTATTCGCACGAAAAGATAATTTCATTGGCAGACATTGCCATCTTCACGGACGAGAGCGAAGTGCCTTTGAAAACCGTATTGGAATCAATAAAGAAGAAAGAGAATGGAGCCAAATCTTCCGTAGACCCGAAAAGCGACGCAAACGTCCTTCGCGAATATTTCGCCACTATCTTGCCAAACTTCGACAGGAATAGAGTTTACCCTTCCGACATAAAAAAAGTGATTAGCTGGTACAACATCCTCATCGAGACAGGAAAAAACAATTTTTCCGAAGAGAAGAAAGAGGAAGAAGCAAAATCTTAACAATAGAGAAACATTAAAATAAGGGAAAGGGGGCGATTTTCAATCGTCCCTTTTTTTATGGACGACAGGAGCATATCTTCTTTCTTTGCGATGATTCACAAGCGGCATACGCCTTTCCCTTTAAAAAGGTTCAGACGCACACTCTCACAAGAAGAAAAGATCACAAATAATTTTAAGCAAAAATCACTACCCATCAGAAGATTAACACACACAAAGAAGCAAAATACGAAGAAGAAGGATTTCCTAAACCAATGACATAGAAACAAAAAGATGCACATCATGTTACATTTCTATGCAACTACAACATTTTGAAATTTTTACTTTTGTAAGATTTCCAAAAGATCAAACGTTTTTAGAAAACCACCCATCTATTTGTATTAGATTTTCGGGATGTCACGATCCCTTTATATCCGGACAGCAGCAATTGCCTTCCGGATATTTTTATCTCAAGTAGGCACAGAAACAAATATTTTATAGGCAGGAACATTTGCATCCATTAGTTTGGACGCAAATCCAAACATAGGGGAATATCACGGACATCCATTTCACGAAAGGAATGTGCATCTTCGAAAAAGATTCCGAACGGGATCAAACAGGCAGAGGAAAGGATTAAGCAAAAAAAAGGAGAAGACATTGCCCACTCCTTTTCTGTTGGTTGTTACACTATTGTAACGGCTTATTTTATTTCGTCGTTCAACTCCGCACCGGCCTTGAATTTAACCACTTTCTTTGCAGGAATAGTGATAGCTTGCTTTGTTGCAGGATTAATACCCTGACGTTCCGCCTTCTCTGCAATAGAGAAAGAACCAAATCCGATCAAACTAAGTTTATCACCTTTTTTCAATGCATCCGTAGTAGCTTTTACAAATGCGTCTAGTGCCTTTTTGCTATCGGTTTTGCTCAAACCTGATTCTTCTGCGATAGCATTAATAAGTTCTGCTTTGTTCATAGAATAAATATTTAAAAACGATTAATAATATATTCGTAATTTTTTAATCAATTAATTCAAACTCCGTATAGATTGATCGATGCAAATATAGCTGATTATTAATTTTTTCCAAATTTGTATCTTATTTTTTTTCACAAAAAGTTTTATTTAATCATCTTTTATGTTCGAAAGCATAAAAGATAGCGTTTTTTGCATTATTTTTGCCTGAAAAAATTCGCAAAAAGAGAGCTTTGTCTATCGACTAGCATCTTTTTCTAATAGGAATTTCACATTTTGACAGAAATGAATCAGAGCAACACATCCTTCATGGACTCCATACCACCCGTGGTAAAGAACCTCATCATCATAAACACGCTGGTATGGATAGCGGGCATCACCCCCCTACACAATCTAGGGTTCGACATCGACAAACTATTTGCCCTACACTATTGGAGTGCAGACACATTCCATCCGTACCAGATTGTTTCCTACATGTTTCTGCATGCCGGATTCGAACATCTGTTCTTCAATATGTTCGGCCTGTTTATGTTCGGCCGCATTTTGGAATACACTTGGGGTTCCAAACGATTTCTCATATATTATATGGTAACAGGCATCGGAGCGGGCATCACACAAGAGATTGCTTGGGTTCTGGATCCTCAAGTCTCCGGATTCGCCGCCGATGTAACCAACATCATCCAAAGCGGAACACAGAATGTACAATTCAGCGATGGTTCCGTCTTATCTGCGGAGAAATACATCGATATGTTCAACAACATGAAGACAGTCGGAGCCTCCGGTGCCATCTTCGGTCTGCTGCTGGCATTCGGTATGATGTTTCCAAACCAGGCCATCTATCTCATGTTCATTCCGATACCAATCAAGGCAAAATATTTCGTAATCGGATATGCCGTGATAGAGTTAGTAATGGGAGTCGGCAATTTCCAATTCGACAATGTAGCGCATTTCGCCCACCTCGGAGGCATGGTATTCGGATATTTTCTTGTCAAAAAGTGGAAGAGAAACGACTTTCAAAAGTATTAAACAAGCAACAGAATGGGCATAAAAGAGGAAATCATCGATTCGTTCAAGGTTGGAAGTACGCTTACCAAACTGATTTACATTAATTTAGGAATGTTCATCATCATAGGATTGGGAAGCGCCATTCTCACTTTATTCAACGTAAGTTCAGCATGGACAGGTTTTTTCATGCTGCCTAGTCAATTCAGCGCCTTGCTCCTCAAACCGTGGAGCGCCATCACCTACATGTTTCTTCATCTCAATTTCATCCACCTGTTATTCAACATTCTGATGTTGTATTGGTTTGGAAACTTTTTCCTGCAATATTATTCGCAGAAAGACCTCGTCGGCATATACATCATTGGAGGCATATTGGGCGGAGCCCTATACATGGCGGCCTACTCCATATTCCCTTATTTTGACGGCAGATATGGAGAGTTGACAGGCGCGTCGGCCGCAGTCATGGCCATCATCGTAGCCATTGCAGCAACTGCACCCGAACGCCCCATCCGCCTGCTGTTTTTTGGCGAAGTAAGGCTTAAATGGCTGGCTATAGCAAGCATCGTCGTCAGCCTGTTGAACGTGGCATCCGAAAACGCAGGAGGCAACATCAGCCATATAGGAGGCGCACTGGGCGGTTATCTGTTCGTGATAGGGACAAGAAAAGGATGGGACACAACCTCTTGGGTGAACAGAGTGATAGACTTCTTCGTCAACATTTTCAGGCGGCGGGCGAAGATGAAGGTCACCTACAACAGACCGAAGAGCGACCAAGAGTACAATTACAACAAAAAACAAGAAGCCGAAAACATAGATAGGATTCTCGACAAAATAAAGAAAAGTGGATATGAGTCTCTTTCAAAGGAAGAAAAGCGACAGCTCTTCAGCGCCAGCGAAAAGAAGTAGCTTCTCGATAATATCCGTCATATTAAACCACACCATACTATTGGCCAACATTGTTGCCATAGCATGTCTGTTTTGCGCTGATTCCGCACGAACCATCAGCCCCGATAAATTTTTGCTTCCATCCTATTTCGGTTTGGCATTTCCCGCCATTGTTCTAGTTGTGATCGGGTTCCTCCTTTTTTGGATAGCCCGGCTGAAATGGTATTTTCTACTTTCGCTCATATCCCTATTCCTATGCTACGACAGCATAGCGGAAACATTTCCGTTCAACTCAGCAAAAGAAGTTCCGGCGAAGAGCATAAAGATAATGAGCTATAACGTACATCTTTTCGACTTCTACACGCCAAAATCAAAGAACAAGGTGCTCAAATACATTGCAGAATCAGACGCTGACATCATCTGTCTGCAGGAGTTCGGATACAGCACAAACAAGGAGAAGGAATTTTTAAAGAAAGACGAGATATTAGAAATGCTCCAATCCAAATATCCTTACCACCACATCAACATCAAATCGCTGGAGGCACACCGGACTTTCGGAGTAGCCACATTTTCCAAGTTCCCGATCAAGAAGAAGCTATTCATAAAATACGAAAGCAAGTTCAACTCATCCATCATATCCGAAATCAAGATATGGGGCACCCATGTCAAGATATTCAACTGTCATCTAGAATCCAACAAACTGACGGAGAACGACAAAACATTAATAAAGGAGTTGAAAAACAACTTCGACAACAGCAAAGTGAACGAGGCAGCCGAGCACCTCTCCCGAAAGTTAGGCCCATCTTACCGTTTGCGGGCGAAGCAGGCAGAACTTATCGCCGCCGAAATCAAAAAATCAGAGTATCCCATCCTCCTCTGCGGCGACTTCAACGACGTACCCGTATCCTACGCTTACAACACAATAAAAGGAGAGAAACTCTCCGACGCATTCAGCGAATGCGGATATGGATACGGACACACATTCAACGAGAAACTTTTCCGCTTCAGGATAGACCACATCATGCACAGCGACGAATTTCGGGCCTATGATTTCTTCATCGACCACGAGACCTACTCAGACCACTACCCCATCACCTGCCGGATTGCGGGAAAGGAGCAGCAATAACAGATTTCGAAAAAACCTATTACCATAGAAACAGACAGCCACGGAAATCTCTTTTTATTTTTTCAGGTTGTCCAATCCATTGTTTTTTTATATATTTGCTTGTTGAAAGGTGGACAAACACAAATCCACTTTCGTATTAATTTTACTCATCATGAGCGAAGAAAAGAAGGAAAATTCATATTCAGCCAGTAGCATCCAAGTACTGGAGGGGTTGGAGGCTGTCCGTAAGCGTCCGGCCATGTATATCGGAGACATCGGTGTGAAGGGTCTGCACCATCTAGTTTATGAGGTTGTGGACAACTCCATAGACGAAGCGCTGGCCGGTTATTGCAAGCACATCGAAGTAGCAATCAACGAAGACAATTCCATCACCGTTCAAGATGACGGACGTGGTATCCCTGTCGACATGCACGAGAAGGAGAAGAAATCTGCACTCGAAGTGGTCATGACAGTGCTCCATGCAGGAGGAAAATTCGACAAAGGCTCATACAAGGTGTCCGGAGGTCTACACGGAGTCGGAGTGTCTTGCGTGAACGCACTTTCAGACAAGATGCACGTAGAAGTAAGCCGCAACGGCAAATTATATATGCAGGAGTACGAGAAAGGAAAACCGATGTTCTCCGTAAAAGAGATTGGCCCATCTGAACATACAGGGACAAAGGTCACATTTCATCCGGACACGAGCATTTTCACCGAGGTGGTTTACCATTATGACATTCTAGCTAGCCGAATGAGGGAGCTTGCCTATCTGAACGCAGGCATCAAAATCTCCTTGACCGACAAACGAGAGAAGAACGCCGACGACACATTCAAGGGGGAGGTCTTCTATTCGGAAAAGGGGCTGAGCGAATTTGTGGAATACCTCGACACATCCAGAGAGAAGCTGGTAGGCGACATCATCCACATCAGCACAGACAAGTACGGATCGCCAGTCGAGATTGCCATGACATACAACGACTCCTACAACGAAAACATATTCTCCTACGTCAATAACATCAACACGATAGAGGGAGGAACGCACGTTGCCGGATTCCGTCGCGGATTGACACGCACACTCAAAAAGTACGCAGAAGATTCCAAAATACTAGAGAAAAGCAAAATAGAAATAAACGGCGACGACTTCAGAGAGGGATTGACCGCCGTCATCTCCGTCAAAGTCGCAGAGCCACAATTCGAGGGGCAAACGAAGACGAAGCTCGGCAACAACGAGACCATGGGCATCGTAGACCAAGCCGTAGGTGAAGCCTTGGGCAACTATCTGGAGGAGCATCCGAAAGAAGCGAGGACCATCGTAGACAAGGTAGTGATCGCAGCCCGAGCACGTATTGCGGCCCGCAAAGCAAGAGACCTCGTCCAGAGAAAATCACCACTATCAGGAGGTGGTCTTCCCGGCAAGCTAGCCGACTGTTCGGACAAGAATCCGGAAAACGGAGAGTTATTTCTCGTCGAGGGAGACTCCGCAGGTGGATCCGCGAAACAGGGTCGAAACCGCATGTTCCAAGCCATACTTCCGCTACGAGGTAAAATTTTGAACGTAGAGAAAGCGATGCAGCACAGAGTGTTGGAGAGCGAAGAAATACGCAACATATACACCGCTCTCGGTGTCACAATCGGAACAAATGAGGATGCGAAGGCTCTTAACATGGACAAGCTCCGTTACCACAAAGTCATCATCATGACCGATGCCGATGTCGATGGCAGCCACATCGACACATTGGTACTGACATTCTTCTTCCGCCACATGAGAGAACTGATAGAGAAAGGATACATCTATATCGCAGCACCTCCACTCTACCTTTGCAAAAAGGGAAAGACGGAAGAATATTGCTGGAATGAGCAGCAAAGGCTCTCTTTCATAGAAAAATATGGTTCGGGCAATGAAAATGCAGTTAACGTACAGCGATATAAAGGTTTGGGTGAAATGAATCCTGAACAGTTGTGGACCACCACCATGGATCCGGAGCACCGCACATTGAGACAAGTAACGATAACCAACGCCGCAGAAGCCGACTACACATTCTCCATGCTTATGGGAGACGACGTTGGTCCTCGCCGTAAATTCATCGAAGACAATGCAACCTATGCAACAATAGACGCATAAAACGCTAGCATTCAACACAAAAACCGTTTCGGAACATTCCGGAGCGGTTTTTTCTATCCTCCTTCATCAAAACATAACCGACAATTGTTTTGACAAAAGGAAAATAAGAGACACAAGCCGATTCTCCCTGAATTCAGACAAAGGGCACATCATTTTATGCAATTATCCCATTTATGGGTACTTATATTTGACATAAATTTTTAAATTTGCGTCGCTTTATTTAAAGATGTGATTTCACGCAGAAGAATCCAAAGAATTTTTATCAACTAAAAACTAAATATAAAGAAATGGCTACTACAGAATTTAAGTATGCACCTATGTTCCAACAGGGCAAGGACGATACAAAATACCACCTGCTAAGTAAAGATGGCGTCAGCGTAGGCAACTTTGAGGGACACGAGATTCTCAAAGTGTCAAAAGAAGCACTTACATTGCTCGCGCAACAAGCATTCCACGACGTGGAGTTCATGCTTCGCCGCGCACATAACGAGCAGGTGGCTGCCATTTTGAAAGATCCGGAATCATCGGAGAACGACAAGTATGTAGCACTTCAGTTCCTCCGCAATGCAGAGGTAGCGTGCAAAGGCATCCTTCCTTTCTGCCAAGACACAGGCACAGCCATCATCCACGGAGAGAAGGGGCAACAAGTTTGGACCGGATTCGAAGACGAAGAGGCACTGTCAAGAGGCGTATTCAACACCTTCACCCAAGACAATCTCCGATATTCACAGAATGCTCCGTTAAACATGTACGATGAGATAAACACTCGTTGTAACCTACCCGCTCAGATAGACATCGAAGCTGTAGAAGGCGCAGAATACAGATTCATCATGGTTGCCAAAGGAGGAGGTTCTGCAAACAAGACCTACTTCTACCCAATGACAAAGGCTACCATACAGAACGAAGGTACGCTACTACCCTTCCTAGTAGAGAAGATGAAGAGTTTGGGAACGGCAGCTTGTCCGCCATACCATATCGCATTTGTAATAGGAGGTACATCAGCAGAAAAGAACCTACTCACCGTAAAGTTAGCATCCATAAAATACTACGACAGTCTGCCAACAACAGGAGATGAGACAGGTCGCGCATTCCGCGACATCGACCTTGAAAACAAACTGCTCGTCGAAGCCCACAAAATAGGGTTAGGAGCTCAGTTCGGAGGAAAAGCGTTGGCCCATGACATCCGGGTCATCCGACTACCTCGCCACGGCGCCTCTTGTCCTATCGGAATGGGAGTAAGCTGTTCTGCAGACCGTAACATAAAAGCGAAGATAAACAAAGACGGAATCTGGTTGGAAGAGATGGATTCGAACCCGACGGAGTTGATTCCAGAAGAATACCGTAGACCCGGAGAAGGAGGAAATGGTGTAGTTATAGACCTCGACAAAGGCATCGATGCTGTCAGGAAAGAGCTTTCTAAACATCCGGTAAGCACACGTGTCAACCTGAAAGGGACCATCATCGTAGCACGCGATATCGCACACGCCAAGCTAAAGGCACGCTTAGACGCAGGAGAAGAGATGCCGGATTATTTCAAGAAGCACCCGATTCTTTATGCCGGACCAGCAAAGACACCAGATGGCTATCCTTGTGGATCTATGGGTCCGACCACAGCCAACCGTATGGATCCATATGTTGACGAATTTCAAGACCACGGAGCTTCCCTTGTAATGATAGCCAAAGGAAACCGTTCCGACGTAGTTACCGATGCATGTCACAAGCACGGAGGCTTCTACCTCGGAACCATCGGAGGTGTTGCTGCCATTTTATCCCAGAGTTCCATCAAAAGCATAGAATGCGTGGAATATCCAGAGTTAGGAATGGAAGCCATCTGGAAAATCGACGTGGAAGATTTCCCAGCCTTCATTCTTGTAGACGACAAAGGCAACGACTTCTTCAAACAGTTGAAGCCTTGGTGTCCGAACTGCACAAAATAAAAGCTAGCGATAGCCTTCTAATCGTGTAGGAAATGAGGGATTAATTCCCTCATTGTCCTCACACACCACCACGCATGCCGTTCGGCACGTGGCGGTTCCTCGCTTTGACACCATTGACAGTGCGTTTGCTGTTGTTTTCAGTTATCTGTCCAAGCTCTGCACTTCTCTATACCTTTCAGATTCCGTCCTATTTCTTTAGAGACAGCAAGTACTTTAGTACTTAATTCGGCATTCTATACTCTTCAAGTAACATTCATTTACTTACAAACTGCGAAGTTCAGACCTTCCCAACATATTCATATTGGTACTATGTCTTCGGCTGACTTCTCACAACAAGCTTTACTCCGTGTTTATGGAAAAATATATCCACACGTCTGTGAGACCTCCCCAGATAAGAACGTAATCTTTCCGCCTTATACCCACCAGATTTACTATGTGTGATTCCGAATAGTTATAGGGCTTTGTTTTGTCTAGCAAACTCACCCTCACACTTTAGCCTTATATCTGATTTCTGTTCGTCAGGTCAGACTTTTGCCGCCAGCTTCCTTCAGATTCCACATCACTATGGACACCCTTGCTATTGGCTAGACGATTCCCACTATTAGGGCTCGTTAGGGACTTGCACCCATGAGATTACGCACATGCTGGGCGTACTAGAGCAAGGTCAATAGCCTGAAATCCAGGCTATTGACCTTGCCATAAAGAAAACCAGAAACACACAGTCCTCTTTTACGGAAGATTCAAGGATATCAATCACACGATAGGACATTTTTCAACTACAAACCATAATATTCACAAAACTAACACACAAAACATGAACAGATTTCTTTTAGCAACCAGTCTGTTTTACTGCGTGTTATTTGGAAGCCCATGTTTCGCAGAGGCGACCAAATACGAGGCAGAATCGGCAGTATTAGAGAAAGGGGCAATGGCGGAGACAAGCGGAGATGCTTCCAACGGGGGTTATGTCAAACTAAACAACGGAAGCATCACCTTCAGCGTATCTGTCGAAAAAAAAGGCATCCACACGCTAACCATCCACTATCAGAACAACTACGGAGGTTCAAAAATCAACAACATCAACGTCAACGGGGTTCAAGTAGGAAGTCCTACCTTTGAAATAGCGGCTACATTTACCGACGTAGAAACAACCGCCGCCTTGAACGCAGGTACAAACGAGGTCTCCATCACTAGTTCTTGGGGTTGGATAGATGTCGATTACATTGCCATCTCCGAATACACTCCGGAACCATTCGTCATATCAGACTCGCCCGTCACGGCAAATGCGACCGAATCGGCGAAAAAACTTTACAATTTTCTAAAAGAAAACTTCGGGAAGAAAACCATCTCCGGCATCATGACAGGCGACATAAACACATCCGCCGACATCCTTTCGCAAGAAGATGTAAAGGCAGTCTATACTGCCGGAGGGCACTATCCTGCTCTCATCGGATTTGACTTCCTCTTTGCGACAGGACCCAAAGCATCCGAATCTTGGTATCAAGAATATACCAACAAGACAATTTCTCTAGCCGAAGAATTATGGAAGAAAGGAGGAATTCCCGCCTTCACATGGCACTGGAAGGATCCAAGCGACCAAGTAGACGCGTTCTACGTTCAAGGATCGGGAGATCCTTACACCACATTCGACTTCACGAAGGCTTTCATACCAGGCACCACCGAGTGGGACAGCGAGTCTGACACATACAAACAGATGACGGAAGACCTCGATCACATTGCCAGTCTCTTCCTCCAATTACAGGAAGCCGACATTGCAGCCATATTCCGTCCCATCCACGAGTCTGGAGGTTCTTGGTTCTGGTGGAGCACCCATACTGGAGAAGAATTTGCCGCCCTTTATCGTCTCATTTACGACCGCATAGTCAACAAGAATGGAGTCAAGAATCTGATTTGGGTATTCAACCCGCAAGACGCGACCTTCACTTCATGGGATCCGGGAGCCAACTATTACGATGTTTTGAGTGTCGACATCTACAACGACACAAACAACCACGTAAGTAATTTCTCAGCATTCTCTTCCTTGAAATCAAAATTTGGCGCGACAAAGATATTAGCGTTGACAGAAAATGGTCCGATTCCAGATGTAAACAACATGTATGAAGACGGAGCCACATGGTCTTGGTGGATGCCTTGGTACCAAACATGGAACGGAGGATTCATCAGCAAAACAGCAAACTCCGTCTGGACATCCAACTTAAACGACGATAGAATCATCACATTGGACGAGATGTCGGGTTGGGAAAGCGCATCTGACATGAAAGACAATACTCAAACTGACGATTTCACCGTTTATCCTAGTCTTTTGACAGAGGAGCTACACATTTTTTGTTCAAAGAAGGCGATTATCAGCATAACAGACGCTTTCGGTAGGCTCATATCGTCTTCCATCAGCGAAGGAGGACAAACAGACATCAACTGTTCCAAATGGAACAGCGGCATCTATTTCGTTCATATAATAAACGATGGCCATACAATCTGCCTCAAAGTAATGAAATAAAAGGCACGCATAGACTCCCTAATTTGGAATCTATGCGTTCTTTTCGTTTTACCATCACAAATATTGGCACTATCTTTGTGACATTCACCAGCAATCAAAAAGCAATGAAAAGATACAAATACGCATTATTAGTCATAAGCATCACCTCCGCTTTGTTATTTCAGGCCAATGCCGTTGAAAACACAGAAAAGGCAAAATCCATAGAGGAAGACTCAACAACCACAGAGTCAACCAACGCCTTTGACTACATTCTAGTAGAACGGAATGGAGGTGGAGACAAACTTTTTTCCCTATCAAAAGGAGAAGGGGATTACTACATCGCATACTTTGCCAGATACAACTTCAAAGACACCACACTTAGGATTGATTTGAAGATAAAAGATTTAGGAGACACTCTTTCCAACGCCATCGACAACATCCTATTAGGCGAATCCTCGCTCATGGAAACAGACACCATCGCCAACGCCAAAGGATTTTTAATCGGTTCTTGGCTAAGAAGCTATGCCGTTAACGACACCATCAAGACGGAAATCAAGAACCGAGATCTGTTATCAGCGATTGCCTCCATAGAGAATAGGATAGAGAGCAAAATAAGCTCACCAGCAACCGGAAAATAAAGTCAGATGATATACATAGAGAACGGAGACGTCAAGTTAGGAATATTGCCTGACGTAGGAGGGAGAATTGTTTCTTTACAGATAAACGATGGAGAAAACATTTTGGAAAGCGACTCCAACCTATGGAACGAAGCCAAAAGGATACGGCCTTCCTCCAAAAACCTGGAGTTCAAAGCATACAACGGACATGAGGTGTGGGTAGGACCACAAAGCCAATGGTGGAAACGGCAGAGCCTCAACAAAGAAAAGATAGATTCCGACCTATTTTGGCCGCCAGACCCTTACATCAGTTACGACAAATATAATATCATAACAAAAAGCGATAATTATATCGTATTGAAGGGGCACGGCAGTCCGATCAGCGGAATTCGTTTCACGAAAAACATCATCGTCGGAGAATACGACATGACAGACGAATGTTACAACATATTCATCGAAGTGACAGCAGAAAACATACGGAAGAAACCAATAGCATGGGACATCTGGATGCTCACCAGAGTAAATGGCCACAATCTCAATTTCGTACCTGTCGCTGACGAGAAGGACGTGACCGTGTCGGAGCCAACCCATCCCCATCAAGGACCTGCACCCTACACGATAAAGGACGGATATTTTTCTTTCACGCCGAAAGAGAAAGACAAAGACCACGAAGAGTGTACGGCGAAAGCATTCATTTCTCCCAGCAGGCCCTTCATAGCCACACTTTCCGGGCGAACCCTTCTTCAGATTTTCTTCCTGCACCAAGAGCAACAACTACTACATCCGGAACAAAGGGAGGTAGAGATTTACAACTTTGCCACAGACAGGAAAGAGACCTCACTTCTCGAATTGGAATATCATTCTCCGTACCAAACAATTCCTCCCGGTGGCGTCATCAGCGCCACGGAAGTATGGAAAATTCACAGATTCAGCAAAGACGTGACGGAATCCGACATTAAAAGCTATTTAAATAAGACAACATAAAATACATATTGCCAGAAAGAAGAAGAGTTGAATTTTATCATTTATCTCTTCTTCTCTATTTATGCTTGCCTCCAAAGAGAGGAAAAACTCTCCATCCCTTTTTTGCAAATGCGTCCGCGAAATACTATTTTTGTGAAGTATAACGTCTAAAAATTTATCTCTATGCAGCATTATTTGGATCCGAAGGCAGACCTTACCTTCAAAAAGGTATTTGGTGAACACCCCGATTTGGTGAAGAGCTTTCTGAATGCGCTCCTGCCGTTGGAGGACCGCGTCATCGAGGAAATCGAGTATCTGCCGACCGAACTGCTGTCGGAAGATCCGCTCAAGAAGAACAGCATCGTCGACGTGTGCTGCCGGGACAACCATGGTCGGCAGTTCATCGTGGAGATGCAGATGTACTGGACGAAAGACTTCTTCCAACGGATGCTGTTCAACCTGTCTAAAACATACAGCAGGCAGTTGTCTCCCGGCTCCTCTTATTCCATCCTCAAGCCCGTCTACGGCCTATGCCTGATAAACGACAAGGCGACGGACGAGGAGAGCTACTACAACGTGATCCTGCCACGCAACGAGGCGGGAACGATCGCGATGAAGGACATCCAGATCGTATCGGTGGAGTTGCCCAAGTTTACTCCCAAGACATTTGCGGAGAAGAAGATGCACGTGCTATGGCTTCGTTTCCTCACGGAGATAAGCGACCGCACAACGGAGGTGTCGTCAGACCTGACGCAGAATCCGGAAATCAACAAGGCGGTGGAGATCATCCGCAAATCGGCCTTCACCGAAGCCGAACTTATGGGCTACGACAAGTTTTGGGACGCGGTCAGCGTGGAACGCACTCTCATAGACAACGCATTGGAGAAAGGCATGGCCATGGGCATACAACAGGGCATCGAACAGGGCATCGAACAGGGTATTGAACAGGGTATTGAACAGGGTATTGAACAGGGCAAGCAAGAAGGTCAGTTGGAAGAACGGAAGCAGATGGCTAAAAACCTAAAATCCCTGAACATTCCGATGGAGACAATCATGAAAGCAACCGGATTTTCGGTGAAGGAAATAGAAGAGCTATAGAAATCAAGGTGAAAATAGAATGAAAAGCAGGAGCGATGAACTTTCCAATTCATCGCCCCTGCTTTTCATTCAGACACTCGCAAGTTATTAACTATCCAACTTTTTCTTTATGAGTTTTTTTGCTTTTAAATTCGTAACTTTGCAGACTTTTGATTTGAGTCATGATTTTTGTCTAAATCAAAAGAAGAGTTAGGCTAGCATCGAACATTCACAGGTTTCGAGAAAGGCAGCAAACATTAGCATTTGGAGGTAAGGCATGAAAGATGACAATGTGAATTTGGAACAGTTGGAGACAAGTCAAATAGAGATATTAGGAGCAAGGGTGCACAATCTCAAAAACATTGACGTTTCCATTCCCCGAAACAAAATCACCGTAATGACCGGATTAAGCGGAAGTGGCAAATCATCGTTGGCATTCGACACGATTTTTGCGGAAGGACAACGACGTTACATCGATACGTTTTCCGCCTATGCCAGAAATTTTCTCGGCAACATGGAACGTCCTGACGTCGACAAAATATCAGGACTGAGCCCCGTCATCTCCATCGAACAGAAAACGACTAACAAGAACCCCCGTTCGACAGTAGGCACCACAACCGAGATCTACGACTTCCTTCGTCTACTCTTTGCCAGAGCCGGAGAGGCATTCTCTTATGTAACGGGAGAAAAGATGGTCAAATACACCGAAGATCAAATTCTGAGTCTGATACATCAAGAATACAAGGATCAGGCCATATTCATCCTATCTCCTCTTGTAAAAGCGAGGAAAGGCCATTACAAGGAGCTATTCGAGCAAGTTCGCAAACGCGGATACCTGAACGTCCGGATAGACGGAAAGATTCAGGAAATCATGCATGGCATGAAGGTGGACAGGTACAAGAACCACAACATAGAAGTGGTGATAGACAAACTCATCGTTTCCGAAAAAAACGAAAGACGAGTGAAAGAATCGATGCAGATAGCCATGAAACAAGGCAACGGATCCATCATGGTGATGAGGAAAGACGACGAAAGCATCCGTCATTTCAGCAAAATGCTGATGTGCCCCACCTCCGGGATCTCCTACAGCGAGCCGGCTCCCCACAATTTCTCATTCAACTCTCCATTCGGTGCCTGTCCAAAATGCAAAGGAATAGGTGTCATTACAGAGATAGACACAGACAAAATCATCCCCAACAAAGAAGAGAGCATATACAACGGAGCCATCATTCCTCTAGGGAAATATAAGAAGTCCTTGTTCTTCTGGCAATTGGAATCTATCGCCGAAAAATATGGTTTTTCGTTAAAAGATCCCGTTTCTCAAATTCCAGAAGAGGCCATTGACATCATTTTGAACGGAAGCGAGGATAGAATCTGCGTCAAAAACGCAGCTTTGGGCACCTCCAGCTACGCATATTCTTTCGAGGGCGTACTGAGATACGTGGAGATGCAGCAAGACAGCGAAGCCTCCGCCACCGCACAGAAATGGGCCAGCCAGTTTAGCAAGACTTGTACTTGTCCCGAATGCAAAGGGGCAAGACTAAATAAAGAAGCCATCCATTTCCGCATTGACGGCAAGAACATATCCGAGCTCTCCAACATGGACATTGCAGAGCTGAAGGAGTGGATTGACAATGTAGAGGAGCGTCTAAGCGACAAACAGAAGAAAATTGCCGGAGAAATTCTGAAAGAGATACGCACCCGCATCAGCTTCCTCTTGGATGTGGGACTAAATTACCTCTCACTCAACAGAGCCTCCATGACCCTATCCGGAGGCGAGAGCCAACGCATACGACTAGCCACACAAATAGGCACCCAATTGGTAAATGTGTTATACATTTTGGACGAACCCAGCATAGGACTTCATCAGAGAGACAACGTAAGGCTCATCAACTCGCTCAAAAAGCTGAGAGACATAGGTAATTCCATCATCGTGGTAGAGCACGACAAGGACATGATGCTCAATGCCGATTATGTGGTTGACCTCGGACCGAAAGCCGGCCGTCATGGCGGTGAAATAGTCTTCGCCGGCACTCCGCAAGAGATGTTGAAGACACACACTCTCACCTCCGACTATCTGAACGGGATCAAGAAGATAGAGGTGCCTCAAATAAAACGAGAAGGGAACGGGAAATCCATCACCATAAAAGGAGCAAGAGGAAACAATTTAAAGGGGATTGACGTGACATTTCCTTTAGGCAAATTCATCTGTGTAACAGGCGTTTCAGGAAGCGGAAAATCAACATTGGTAAACGACACGCTACAGCCCATCCTCAGCCAGCACTTCTACAGGTCATTACAAGACCCTTTGCCATTCGACAGTGTGGAAGGCATAGACAACGTGGACAAGGTGATAACGGTAGATCAATCTCCGATAGGTCGCACGCCAAGATCCAATCCGGCAACATATACCGACCTTTTCAGCGACATAAGGAACCTTTTCGTTTCACTCCCAGAGTCTAAGATGAGGGGATATAAACCAGGCCGCTTCTCTTTCAACGTGAAAGGTGGCCGATGTGAAACTTGCGGAGGTAACGGGTATAAAACCATCGAAATGAATTTTTTGCCGGACGTATATGTTCCTTGCGAGGAGTGCCACGGGAAAAGATACAACAGAGAAACGCTTGAAGTTCGTTATAAGGGAAAATCTATTGCCGACGTATTAGATCTCACCATCAATCAGGCAGTAGAATTTTTCGAAAACATCCCGAACATATTTCTAAAAGTAAAAACGCTACAGAGCATCGGATTAGGCTACATTAAACTAGGGCAACCCTCAACTACGCTTTCCGGAGGCGAAAGCCAGCGTATCAAACTTGCTACGGAGCTTATGCGTAGAGACACAGGAAACACCCTCTACATATTAGATGAGCCGACAACCGGATTACACTTCGAAGACATCCGCATTCTACTCAACGTGCTTAATATGTTGGCAGACAAAGGAAATACCATTTTGGTGATCGAGCATAATCTTGACGTCATCAAAGTGGCTGACCATCTGATAGACATCGGACCAGATGGTGGTCGGGACGGCGGACAACTTATTTGCCAAGGCACACCTGAAGAGGTGGCTCAAAACAAAAACAGTATAACCGGAAAATTCTTGAAAGAAGAGTTAGATGTTAAATAGTCTTCAAGTATCAAAGTAAAGGAAGAGCCATATCAGTACTCTAAATCAAAGTCTGACATGGCTCTTTATTTTCTGTTTTTTCAAAACAAAAGCATTACATCCAAGATCACCATTCAAAACCGATTGAAGGGCCAAATGTAGCATATGTATCTTCATATCCTCCAACTTGAAGGCTCAGATTGACTGCCATTTTTTTTCTGATACGGAATTTGCAACCCAAAGAAAAATCATAACAAGCCCCGAATCGAGCTGATGACAAATCATATCCCAATTTCATTCCAAACACAGGAGTAAACCTACTCTTAAAAAAATTGGTTCGTATATCGAAGAACAAAGGTACCGCTGTGTCTTCGTCATAATTATAAGTAAGCTTTGCAACGCCGACTCCTCCTCCTAAAAACAAGTGACTACCAAACTGATATCCATGAGAAGTTGTAATCATTAAATTATCTTCATCACTACTACTTATCCGACATTCCAAATCTACAAAACCCTTATATCCGCCCTGATCTACTCTCCACGGTTTACCTTTTGACAATGCCATCTCTCGTTTCAAATAATCCATTTGAGCCTGCATCTCTTCATAGTCTGAAGATTGTACAGACTCAGATTCATCTACCGGCACAGAGATAGACATATCAGAACTTCCATTATCAAAGCTAAAACAGAACACTCTTGAAGGATTGCTTGTCATATTGAAACCATATTCACCAGATTTCAATCCGCTAATTTCAATCAGATAAGAATGATTTCCATATTTAGTTGCAGTAAATGAAAGACTTTGATTTCCCTTACTCTCTACACCTCCATAGGTGCTAGCCTTACCCACCTCCGCAAAACGGCGTTTTTTACTTTGCTCCATTTTGAACACACAAAGATAATCTCGTGGATTTTCACTATTATCCTTTGCGCTACATATAAACCTCAGTGTATCATTTTTTGATGCTTTTATCTTTATTGGCGAAGTCACACCCTCGACTTCATAACGGGTCGTAACCGCTCCTATTCCTGTAACATACAAAGATGCATTACCTTGTGTCTTTATCTTTATTGTTTGAGTTTCTAGATTCACTGCTTTATTTCCGTTCTCTGCATAAACTATTTCTCCTGCATATTCAGGTTCTGCAATGGAAACTTTATTATTCACTACAGACACAGGAACCTGAACATTTGATGAAGTTGAAGTTTGAGTAGACAAATTCTGTTGCGGAGTTTCCGTTTGTAAAGGCACTATACTCAACACTTGATCTGAAGAGTAGACAAAAACAGAACCATCTGAGGTTTCTATTTTTGTTTGTTTAGGCGTTACTTCTACAATGTTACACTTTATTCGGCTTCCGTTTTTCAAGGATAGCAAAACACTCGTACTTTTCTGTGCCACCACAGTTGCAGACATAAGAATGCCCACAATGAAAATCAAAATCTTTCTAACACTCATTTTTTATTAATTAACCCTTAATTCCGCAACACTTTATTAAAATAATTATTTAAAGTACTGAGCAATAAAATGTTGCCCAGTACTTTGCCATGTCAGAAGATTCACTTAAATTAGTGTTGCAAAAATAACAAGAAAATCTTCGACATGTATGGCAAAAATAAGCATAAAATCCGATAAACTCACACCTTTTGGAGGAATATTCTCTGTTATGGAGCAATTTGACTCCATGCTCTCATCCGTAATAAATTCAACACTAGGTTTAAGGTGTAGCTCCTACGGCTATCAGTACAGTGAAATCATCCGTTCACTCATGAGTGTCTACTTCTGCGGAGGTTCATGCATAGAAGATGTGACAGCTCATCTCATGAACCACCTCTCGCTTCACCCGAGTCTTCGTACATGCAGTGCGGACACCGTCCTCAGAGCTATTAAGGAGCTTACTCAGACAAACATATCGTACACGTCAGACAAAGGGAAGGTATATGACTTCAATACAGCCGATACGCTTAATCAATTGCTTATAAATGCATTATTGGCGACAGACCAACTTAAGGGAGGTGAGTCGTATGACGTTGACTTCGACCACCAATTCATAGAAACCGAGAAGTATGACGCCAAGCCGACATATAAGAAGTTCCTTGGATACAGACCGGGCGTGGCTGTCATAGGAGACATGATTGTCGGCATAGAGAACAGCGACGGCAACACCAATGTACGCTTTCACCAAAAAGACACTCTTGGCAGATTCTTCCGGAGGCTTGAAAAGGCGGATATCCGCGTAAACCGTTTTCGAGCCGACTGCGGCTCATGCTCGGAGGAGATAGTTGATATGGTAGTGGAGCATTGCAGGCATTTCTATATCCGTGCCAACCGCTGCAGTTCACTCTATGATGACATCTTCGCTCTAAGGGGATGGAGAAGGGAGGAAATCAACGGTTTGGAGTTCGAGCTTAACTCCATCATCGTCGAGAAATGGAAAGGGAAAGCGTATCGTCTTGTCATCCAGAGACATAAGCGTGTGGATGACGAACTTGACCTATGGGAGGGGGAATACATATACCGCTGCATCCTGACCAATGACTACGAGGCATCCGTCAGGGAAATCGTAGAGTTCTACAACATGCGTGGAGGAAAGGAACGAATATTTGATGATATGAATAACGGATTCGGATGGAACAGACTTCCCAAATCGTTTATGGCAGAGAACACGGTGTTCCTTCTTCTTACAGCTCTGATTCGCAACTTCTATAAAACCATCATGCATAAACTTGACGTGAAGAGGTTCGGACTCAAGAGAAACAGTCGAATCAAGGCGTTTGTATTCAAGTTCATATCCGTACCGGCCAAGTGGATTAAGACATCTAAAATGTATGTGCTGAATATGTATACAGGAAATCAAGCCTATGCGGAACTATTTAAAACAGACTTTGGTTAAATCACCGGATTTATTGGTCGGATCTAGCGTATTGCCTCAAGTCGCTTTTGTGGGGTAAGGGGAGAATGTGTCGTTGAGGAAGCAATGACCAACGAATTTGAGCCAAATCTAGTTCATTGTTCATAAGTCGAACTCAAAGAAGAGGGTTGAAGCGTAGTTGCGGATTTGAGGTTAACAGATTATTTCTAAAAAAACACACATAACTCTGGTTTAGCAGTCATTACAAGATACATCTTTCAAACCTACTTTCTGCTCTTATTGTTTCTTAAATACATTTTTATTTACGACCGCAAAATTAACACAAAATCATGAAAAGCACATGCCTCCTATAACATTTCTTTTACCACGAGATCAGACATACGAATTTCTTTTGAATGGTAGCACCCGCAGTGTTTTGGGCTTCAAACAGTATGATATAGGGAGCAACTGGAAGGACCGCTCCAGTGTCATTTTTACCATTCCACACAATCGTACCTTGCGTTGACAGAGAACAGTTTTCTAACAACTTACAGACTCTGACCCCATTAAGGTTAAAGACGGACACATTAGTCACATAGCCACCCTCCATAAATGAATATCGTATCCTCATATTACCCTCCTCATCCAAATAGGGATAGCACACTTCCGTCTCTAAAACAATCTCATCTAAATCCGTAAGCATCATAGAATTTATGTATCCGGGGGTTCCAAAACCTGCCGATTCGGAAGCAGAGTGCCACATATCACTATCAGGAGAACAACGTTCCAAAGAGACTCCCGTCTCCGAAGGCAACAGTTCGTCATGCATACTCGAAGAGTAACAGAAATCGTCCACTATAAGACTATCCTTATTCATCAACACAACACATCCCTTTTCATTTCCATAAGCCGGAAGCTTATCCATAACAAGAAACCGATCCTCACCATGACATTCATAAAAAGAACATACCTTTTCCTTATCAGTGGTTAATAATAGATATTCATGGGGAAAAAGAAATCCTTTGCCCAATTTTTTCGCAGAATAGACAACCGTATCATTTCGATAGGTAGCCAAATACAAAGAAGACAGATCGATCACCCGATCACTGACATTATACAGTTCCACATAATCAACGCCATCCTCGTTCGGATGAAACATCACCTCATTCAGAATAACATTACCCGTACCACAGATTTCCGGAAGACCAAAATAAAAAGTAGTATCACGCATGGAATTACCAAACAGATCAGACATCCCGGCCAATGCCAGTTCATATTTCTGTCCTTTTACCAAAGGCTCTGGGAACGAAAATGTCATCTCCGAGAATCCGGCATTCCAAGAAACAGACACCTGCCTACTCTCCCACTCACAAGAAAAGGATTCTACATCCACCTTTTCGGAGAAATATACCTTTATCAAAGTATCCGAATACAAAACATTTTTTATAACAGGAGGCAATGAATCAACAAACGAAGAGCCATCAACATAAAGAGAATCGAAGGAAAATGAATTTCTCCTAGTCGAGGTATACTTACAATAAAAGCCACAAAAGAAAGAACTTTTCCATGTAGAATCAACAGCAGAACATTCCTCTACAAACTCAGACTCTCCATTCATTTTTGAAAAAACATGCCACGATCCCAATGCCGAACGCGTAACACGAACAGATAAACGAACCGTATCCAAATCCAGTCGTTTTGTCTCTCCTGCCGCAATCTTCTTCACAGAAAGTCCGGTCTGCCGATAAAGAAGAATTTGGTCGGATGCATTACCAATTTGAAGAAAATATCCGTTCAAAGAATCACGCAATGAGGGAGAATCACTAGTAAGATAAAACCTAGTATAATTAGAACCGGAAGGATTGGAATCCAATTGCAATAAGAAGCTCCACTCCGCATCATCCACAGAAGAAGAAGGTAGGGAAAGCGCACGGACACCACCACCGGGTGGAGCATCAAGATAAAGTTTGTCATCGGAGATGACAAAACAAGAATCATCACCAGACCAGTCGGTCAAAGAGTAGTTTTCGCCAAAAAAGACAGCAATAGGTGCACACAAAACAGAAACGGCAAAAACAGACAAAAAAACAAACAAATAAAACAGCCTCATTAGTACATTTGTGTTAATTAAAGAATTATCTTTGCACAAATTTTGCGAAGATACATCTATTTTCTCAAAATTCAATCATTAAATTAAAAACAACAAAAGAATGAGAGTAGCAATTGTTGGTGCAAGCGGAGCGGTAGGACAAGAGTTCCTTCGCGTGCTAGCGGAAAGAAATTTCCCAGTGTCAGAGTTAGTGCTTTTCGGCTCATCTCGTAGTGCCGGAAGTGTGTATGAATTCAAAGGCAAGAAGTACACAGTCAAGGAACTGAAGCACAATGACGACTTTAAGGACATCGACATCGCGTTCACATCTGCAGGTGCAGGCATTTCGAAAGAATATGCCGAGACGATTACTAAGTATGGAGCTGTAATGATCGACAACTCAAGCGCATTCCGTATGGACGAAAACGTCCCTTTAGTTGTTCCTGAATGTAACGCAGAAGATGCGCTAAACCGTCCGAAAGGAATCATAGCCAATCCAAACTGTACGACCATCATGATGGTTGTCGTTTTGCAACCATTGGAAAAAATAAGCCACATCAAACGCATCCACATCGCCAGCTACCAAGCTGCAAGTGGAGCAGGAGCTGCCGCAATGGCCGAGTTGGAGCAACAATACCGCGAGGTGTTGGACAACAAGCCAGTGACAGTAGACAAGTTCGCTTATCAGTTAGCATACAACGTCATCCCTCAAATCGACGTATTCACCGAAAACGGATATACGAAAGAGGAGATGAAGATGTTCAACGAGACGAAGAAAATCATGCACAGCGACGTCAACTGTTCTGCCATGTGCGTACGTGTCCCTTCCCTTCGTTCACACTCCGAAGCAGTTTGGATCGAGACAGAGAAGCCCATCAGCCTAGAAGAGGCAAAAGAAGCCATCGCAAACGGCGAAGGCCTTCAATTGATGGACGACCCTGCCAACAAAAAATATCCTATGCCATTATTCTTGGCAGGGAAAGATGACGTTTACGTAGGTCGTCTCCGCAAAGATTTGGCGAACGAGAACGGATTGACACTTTGGTTGGTTGGTGACCAAATCAAGAAGGGTGCCGCTCTGAACGCCGTTCAAATTGCAGAATACCTCATCAAGGTTGGAAACGTAAAATAAGCGTAAGAATATCGCTTTCTTAAATCACAGGGAAAGGTAGCCTAACAAAAAAGGCTACCTTTTTCATTTACTTCAAAAACCATTTCCCGCTTTTCGGCACTGCACTCTTCCCATATATTTGTTCGGACAATTCGACGGAAGACTCCACAGTTCTCAAATCTTTTCCGTCCTTCCTTCTTTTTCACCCTCTTAAAGTTTTCTCCATAAAGCAGAAAATTTTAACTTTGCACGAAGCTGTTGTTTTCTCCACACAAATAATATCCGAACAATAAAATTTAGGCGAGACGTCGGCGTTTACTATTTATCACACTTCCCGTCCAGCAAAAAAAAGATCGACGAGAAGAAAGACTGATTCAAAATCTTCTTCACAACAAGAGATTCAATGAGGAAAAACTTATTACTATTCATAATTATTCTTTTAGGAAATGCAGGCTGGGCACACGCAAAGACGCTCCACATTTCCGGAACCGTAACCGACGAGAAAGGTGAGTCCATGGAATCCGTAAACATCTCCATAAAAGGCACCACGCAAGGCTGCGCAACGGACTCAGCAGGAGCATTTTCCCTTACATACAACACAGACAGGGATAGCATCATCTTACACTTCTCTTTCGTCGGATACAAAGACGAAGAAAAGAAGATAGCCACCAAAGACGGGCAGATCACCATTCGGCAAACAATGCGGGCAACAGCTTACAACCTAGACGACGTGATCGTTAAAGAATACAAGAAACAGAACGGCTCCATACAGGGCATCGACGTTTCGGGGCTCAAGTCTATTCCCAGCGCATCAGGCTCCGGCATAGAGGCAATCATAGCGACACAAGCCGGAGTCAGCTCCAACAACGAGCTCAGCTCCCAATACTCCGTGAGAGGAGGAAACTACGACGAAAACATCGTCTACGTAAACGACATAGAAGTTTACCGGCCTTTGCTAATACGTGCCGGACATCAAGAAGGATTAAGCTTCGTCAACCCGGACATGGTAGACGAGGTTTCCTTCTCGTCAGGAGGATTCAGCGCACAATACGGAGATAAGATGTCGTCCGTGCTGGACATCCGATACAAGAAACCGAAAACATTCGAAGGCTCCGCATCTGTCAGTCTGCTCGGAGCCTCCGCCTACGTAGGCACCTCCGGCAAGAAGTTCACGCAAATTCACGGCGTTAGATACAAAACATCATCTTACCTTTTGGGGTCGTTGGAGACAGAAGGAGAATACGACCCGAACTTCTTCGACTATCAGACATACATGACGTATAACTTCACGCCAAAGGCAGAAATCACATTTCTTGGCAACTTTTCAAGGAACAGCTACAACTTCAAACCAGAGAGCAGGGAAACATCTTTCGGAACGATGACCAACATGAAATCGTTCACCGTCTACTTCGACGGACAGGAAAAGGATCTTTTCCAAACCCTATTCGGAGCACTGACATTCAACTACAAGCCCATTGAAAGCACAAGACTCGGACTAATGGTCTCCACTTTCAATACGTCAGAAGACGAGACTTACGACATCGCCGGCGAATATAGGCTTGGCGACGTAAACGGAAGCAACACAACCACCACAGACCTGAGCGAAGGCATCGGCAAGTACCAGGAACACGCCAGAAATTATCTGGACGCCACTGTGATGAACATAACACAGCTAGGCGTTGTTAATCTCCCTGCCAATGAGATAAAATGGGGATTGACATACCAAAGAGAAACCGTGGACGACAAAGTGAACGAATGGGAGATGAGGGACTCTGCCGGATACTCCATTCCCACCCATCAAGACTTTCTATCGCTATACTATAATCTGAACGCAGACTACAATCTATCGACCAACCGTTTCATGGCTTACATCCAAGACACATATAGCAAGAGGTTTCCTTTCGGAAAAGTAACCGTCAGCGGAGGAGTGAGAGCCAACTATTGGGACTTCAACGAAGAGCTACTTATCAGTCCGCGCGCCAACGTCGCATGGTTTCCCAATTGGGAGAAGAATTTCGGATTTAGACTCGCCACTGGCATTTATTACCAAGCCCCATTTTTCAAAGAGATACGGGACACGTTCACCACACAAAACGGGAATGTGGAGATAAGGCTGAACAACAAACTGAAAGCACAACGATCATTCCAGATATTAATTGGCGGCGACTATTATTTTCGGTCATGGGAGAGACCTTTCAAATTCACAACCGAAATATACTACAAATACATCGACCGCATTAATCCATATAGCGTGGACAACGTAAAGATAGTCTATGCCGGAGAAAACTGCGCCAAGGGATACGCGACAGGACTCGACATGAAACTCTTCGGTGAGTTTGTGCCAGGCACGGACTCTTGGGTCTCATTTTCCCTGATGCAAACAAAGGAAGATATCGAGGGCGACAACAAAGGATACATAGCGCGGCCAACAGACCAAAGATACAACATATCCCTATTCTTCCAAGACTACATACCCGGCTACTCCAAGTTGAAGTTCAATATAAAATTGGTTTGGGCTGACGGTCTGCCGTTTGCGCCACCGCACAGCAACAGGGCCGATTACGAGTTCCGCACACCGGATTACAGACGGGTAGACATGGGAGCCATCTACCTACTCACCAAAGGAAAAGACAAAATCATGAGTAAAAAGATTTTGTCTTGGGCTAAAACTTTGTCATTTAATTTAGAAGTGTTTAATTTGCTAGACATAAAGAACGTCAACTCCTACTATTGGGTAACAGATGTTTCGAACATGCAATATGCAGTACCCAACTATCTAACGGGAAGACGTTTGAATTTTAAGGTTCAAGCCGATTTTTAAAGAAAATAGATTATTAATCAAAAGATCATACAAAAAGAAAAAATGGAAAATACAAAATCTCAGAACTATCTAGTTCCGTTGGTGACACTCACCACATTGTTCTTCATGTGGGGTTTCATCACTTGCATGAATGACATTCTCATTCCTTATCTGAAAGGAGTGTTCGAACTCTCCCATTTCCAGTCGAATCTGGTTCAGTTCGCTTTTTTCACGGCCTATTTTATCATTTCCGCCATCTATTTTCTAATTTCGGCACTTTGGGGCGATCCTATCCGCAGAATAGGATACAAAAACACCATCGTCTTTGGCCTCCTCATCTCGGCAGTAGCGTGTTTTCTTTTCTTCTGGGAAGCGAAATCACTCAACCCTCAGTTCGGGATATTCCTATCGGCATTATTTCTTCTAGGTACCGGATTCACATTCCTACAGATCGCGGCCAATCCTTTGGTTGCCATATTAGGAACACCGCAGACAGCATCCAGTAGGCTTAACCTTTCACAAGGGTTCAACTCTTTAGGAACCACCATAGCTCCAGTTATCGGAGGGTTCTTCATCTTCAAATACTTCGCCAAAGATGCAGTAGGAGCTTCCGCCGTGCAGATCCCATATCTAGTTTTGGCCAGCGTTCTGTTACTGCTTGCCGGCATCATCTTCTTCTCCGAGATTCCAAACGTGGAGAGCGAAGACAACAGCAACTCTAAAAACGACAGCAAAATAGGGGCATTAAAACACCCTCATCTCGTGTTTGGCATGATTGGCATATTTTGCTACGTAGGCGGTGAGGTGACGATAGGTAGCAATCTGGTCTCTTTCATGAAAGAGACTCACGGGATGGCAGAGGTAACAGCAAGTTCATTACTTGCATTCTATTGGGGAGGAGCAATGATTGGACGTTTCATGGGATCCATCTCCATGAGCCAGATGCAGTCCGGGAAGAAATATTTGTATATGGCATTGACTGCCATTGCCGCATTTGCGTTGATATTCACCATCACAGGCGACTTTAAAGCAGGCGATTATATTGAACAAATCAGGGTCCACTTACATACGGTCTCTTATTTCTTGATTTTCTTAGCGCTCAATTACCTCGTATTCATTGCAGCAAAATCCATACCGTCAAGGACATTAGGATTTTTTGCCATCGTCAACATGGCGTTGATTGTCACCATGCTCGCCACAACCGGCCAGATTTCCTTGTGGGTCATCCTCTCCGTAGGTTTATTCAACTCCATCATGTTCTCCAACGTGTTCACATTGGCCATCGACGGACTAGGGAAATACACATCACAAGGTTCCTCCCTACTAGTCATGATGATTCTAGGAGGTGCGGTAGTTCCTCCGCTTCAGGGTCTGATTGCCGACAGCACAAACGCCCATTTGGCATTCGCAGTGCCATTAATCTGCTACGCTTACCTCGTATGGTACGGATTTAAAGGTTGCAATATAGGGAAAGACAAAATAAAAGAATAATCAATTTAACTATTCAATAAAATATATTATGACAACAGAAATCAAGCCTTATGTAGTCGGCATTGACTTAGGTGGCACAAATACAGTTTTCGGAATCGTCGATGCGAGGGGTAATGTTCTGGCATCCAACTCCATTAAAACAAAGCTACACAACGACGACCTCGACAAATACATCGAAGAACTTTACAAGGGCCTCTCCAAACTGATAGAGAGCAGTTGTGGCATTGAACGGATTAAAGGAATCGGAGTAGGGGCACCTAACGCCAACTACTACACCGGAAACATAGAATATGCGCCCAACCTTCCTTGGAAGGGCATTGTTCCTTTCGCAAAGATCCTTTCGGACAAGTTCGGGGTTCCGGTAGCATTGACAAACGATGCCAATGCGGCAGCCATCGGCGAGATGACCTACGGAGCGGCTCGCGGGATGAAGGATTTCATCATGATCACCTTAGGAACCGGAGTGGGTAGCGGCATTGTAGCCAACGGACAACTAATCTACGGACACGATGGTTTTGCGGGAGAGCTCGGACACGTAACCATGCGTCGTGATGGACGTCTATGCGGATGTGGGAACAAAGGTTGCTTGGAGACTTACACATCAGCAACCGGAGTAGCCAGAACAGCATGCGAATTTTTGGAAAATAGGCCAAACGAAGATTCCCTTCTCCGTAAGATCCCGATGGAACAAATCACATCTAAAGATGTATTTGACGCCGCTTCTGCCGGAGACCAACTTGCAAAGGATGTATTCAGCTTTACCGGCGAAATCTTAGGCGAGGCATTTGCAGACTTCATCAAGTTCAGCAGTCCTGAGGCATTCATTCTATTCGGTGGCCTTGCAAAATCAGGAGATATGCTTCTCAAACCTTTGAAAAAGGCCATGGAAGACAACCTCATGCCTATATTCAAAAACAAGGTGAAGGTTCTCTTCTCCGAAATGAAAGACGCCGACGCTGCCATATTAGGTGCTTCAGCCCTTGCATGGGAGGCAAAAATGAGATAATATCCATTTTCAGGATAAATGTTAATGGCATACGGCGAAACCATTCCCGTATGCCATTTCATTATACATAAAACTCAAAAAAAAATGAAAACTCTTTTTGTTTCATACATCTGTAAGAAAGGCGAGAGGAAAAGATTTCTCGACTCCATTCTATCCGAAAGGATAGACGTATCCAGTAGACAAGAACAAGGGAACATACAATATGCTTATTTTTCGCCAAAAGACATCGAAGACACTCTCCTTTTACTGGAAATATGGGAAGACGAAGAAGCCTTCTCCTCACACTGCAATTCAGCCCACTTCAAAAGGCTCGGCGAACTAAAGGCAAAGTACGTAGAACAGACTCTCATCGAAAAAAGAGACACCCTGGTTACCAAGGATGAGTTTGCCTACAGCAAAGATTGCTCGGCAATATAAGGAACCGCATCTTCCCCAAAAGCAGGAAAGCGAATTCACAACACGAAAAAGAAAATCCCATTAATCGGCAGAAAGTCCAATCAATGGGATTTTTTGTAATTTTATCACAGAAAACAAAAAGTTATTGTTCCAAAATTTTCAGAGGTTGTCGCAAATGCAAGACATCAGAAACCTTCTCCGTATAAGAAGAGACATTGACAGAATGAGAAGCTTTAATATCCGCACTACTGCTGCCAACTAGGAAGTCATAAACACCAGCTTGAACCAGCCATTGACTGTTTGACTCGTCAAAAGAAGCCAAGTCACGATGTGCGACACACATGCGAAGTGTCTCACTCTCTCCCGGTTGGAGCAATTTCGTTTTTGCAAAAGCCTTCAGCTCCTTTGCCGGCTTCTGAAGACCATCCTTCGGTGCAGCGACATAAACCTGCACCACCTCCTTGCCCGCCATCTTTCCCGTATTGGTGACAACCACGCTAATTTCAATGTAAGAACCGTCCGTCTTCGCATTTTTTCTATCATTCACCTTCACACTAGACTTCCCGTAAGAGAACGTGGTATAACTAAGCCCGAAGCCAAACGGATAGGCCACCGTACGTTTGAACGTATCAAAATAACGGTAACCAACATAGATGTCCTCTTCATGGTTGGAATAGTCCACACCTTGAACATTCCGGAAAGAATAAGTCTTCATGTTTTTATACGTATACATATCATACTCTTGCGGAAAATTACGGGTCGAGGCATGATCTACCACAGAGATGGGCCAAGTCATGGTAAGTTTACCAGAAGGATTGGCCTTGCCCGTAAGCACATCAGCAATAGAATTGCCACCCTCCTCACCCGGCTGCCAAGCCACAAGAATAGCATCCACATAATCGCGCCAAGAGGCAGTCTCGACAACAGAACCTGAATTAATGACTACGACAACACGCTTGCCATCGGCATGAAATGCATCAGAGACGCGACGGATCATTTGTTGCTCCATCGGCGTGAGATTAAAATCTCCCTCAATGGAACGATCCATCGCCTCCCCAGCCTGTCTCCCTATCGTAACGATAGCGGCATCCGCTTCCTGAAGCTCATGTTGGATACATCTTTCCGTCACTTCAAACTCGTCCAACTTAGGCTGTCCATTATCAAGAAACCACATAGCCGGGTTTTTATCCACCTTGAGTTTAAGGCGGGCATAGTTTACATAATTGCGATAAATCTCCGTAAGAGTCGGAGTGGTACTTACATTTACATTTTCCAAACCAGTAACCATATCCACCACATACGGAACATTCACACAACCGGAACCCAAACCTCCGGAAAGGAAATCATAAGAGTTTACGCCAAACAAGGCAACCGTCTTCACTCCTCGAAAAGGAAGAGTTTCCGCCTCATTTTTCAACAACACCATTCCCTCCGTACTACTTTGTCTGGTAATCTGCGCATGAGATTTCAGGTCCGGTTTATTAGAAAACTCATATCCTTTAAAACGGGGTGTCTTAACAATATACTCCAGCATACGTTTCACGTTGCGATTCACATCATCAATGCTTAATCGTCCTGCCTTCACCTCCGCAACGACACTCTCCACTTGAGAAGGGAAACCCGGCATCAGCAAATCACTTCCCGCAGAGACCTCCAGGTCCGTAGGCATATTGTCACGCCAATCCCAATCAGTCATGACCACACCATCAAACCTTCAGTCGACACGAAGCACATCCGTCAACAGATCCCGGTATGCCATGGCATATTGTCCATTAATTATGTTATAAGACGACATTATGGTCCAAGGCTTGCTTTCACGTACCATCCTTTCAAACCCACGAAGATAGAGCTCGCGCAAGGCACGAGGAGTAACCCGTTCATCAACCCTTGTTCTGTCTGTCTCCTGCGAGTTGACCGCAAAATGTTTGGCACTAACTCCAACCCCTTGGCTCTGGATACCTTTGACACAAGCGGAGGCTATGACTCCTGTCACGAAAGGATCTTCACTATAATACTCAAAATTCCGTCCACAAAGCGGATTACGATGCAAGTTCATTCCCGGGCCAAGAATCACATCACACCCATACTCCAAGGTTTCATTACCAAATGGCACGACCCACGTTTTCGACCAACTCGGCATTCCATGTACAGGCCAAGCATGTTCCCACAGGAAAACCTGTCGCATAAAACATCCGATCCACACCTTCGCGCGTCGGATCTATCCTCACCCCTGCAGGATCATCGGCCAGCACCGTAGGCGGAATCCCCAAACGAGGTATTCCGAACGTAACACCAGCAGCACCTGCCACGATCTTTCGTTGCTGGCCCACCATGGAAGTACTACCGGCAAAGTCATCATTACCTCCGCCAACCAGCAAACGGGCCTTTTCTTCGAGAGTCATAGCCCGAACAACCTCATCAATATTATCAGCACGCAACTGCGGCGTTTTCTGGGCATAAAGTCCAGATGCGGAAGCAAAAGCCATAAACACATATATAAACAAATGATTTTTTCTCATATCCATAAAGATTATAATTTAAAGATAAAAGAAGACAGGCTTACGCCTAACTCCCGGCTACGGGTACAAGGAGCCGCACCACCAATAGTGAGATGATATTCTCCCTTCAGCAGTTTGGAGGAGCCATCTTCCTGCACGGTTTCCAACAATTCGGCAGAAATTGAAAATTCGACAGTTTGTTCAGAGCCGGGAGCCAACCTCACCCGTTTGAAAGCCACCAGCTGCTGGTTAGGAGCTTTCCTGCCAGCCTCCGGCGATGCAAGATAGACCTGAACCACTTCATCCACCGCCACCTTACCATAGTTTCGAATCACCGCCTTCACGAGCAACGGACTTCCTTTCTTGACTCCAGAAACAGACTTCGCATCGGCCAACGAAGCATCAGCATAAGCCACACGGCTATAGTTCAAACCATACCCAAACGGAAACATCACATTGTCCGTCATATATTTATATGTCCTGTTCCGCATGGAATAATCATCCAGAGCAGGAAGTTTATCAACATCGGCAGGAAACGTGATAGGAAGTCTACCACAGAAGTTCGCATCCCCGAAAATCAAATCGCCCAATGCGAGTCCGCCCTCTTGTCCTGAATACCACGCAAGCACAACAGCATCAGCCAACTTGCATATTTCGCGCATATCAATAGGGCTGCCACCTGTCAGCACGACAACAAGTCCGCCCGACTTTCCACTGCCCATGCGACTTTCCCGCACGCGACGAAGGAAACTCATCTGCGACTCCGGCAATCCGATTCCTATTCTATCACCACGTGTTCCATTGGCAATGGCCTCCCCCTCTTCGCCTTCCGTATTGCCATTATTTCCCATCACGAGGATAGCATAATCAGCTTCAGCGGCATCACCCACCGCCCAATTCATCTCATTAAGTTCCGGCGTCACAAGCATAAATCCAGGTCGGAAGTTAACACTCGTTCCGTTGCTTACCTTCGACATTATGCCCTGCAAATAGGAGCTAAAACGAGGACTAAGTCCGTAATAGTTACCCATCTGACTGAAAATGTCCGTAGCCCCCTCACCGCCCACATATAGCGTGCGGATATCCTTGTTCAGAGGCAACAGGTTATTGTCATTTTTCAAAAGAACCATACTCTCCACCGCCGCTCTTTTGGCTAAGTCGGTATGTTTATCACAACAGATCACATCCTCGTCCATCTCGTTATAAGGGCAGTCCTTATCTTCCTTCAAAATGCCCAATTTAAGACGGGTCATCACCAAAGGAAGAAGTGCATTATCAATATCGGCCTCCGTGAGCAGATTTTGGTCAAGAGCTGATTTCATAGCCATGAAAGTATTGCCGCATTCCAGATTCAAGCCTGCCTTAACAGCCACAGCACAAGCCTCCGCCTCCGTCTTAACCATGGCGTGCCCTCCATAGATGTCATTCACGGCACCACAATCGGAGACAATATGGCCGTTAAAACCCCAGTCATTACGGAGAATCTCCGTCAACATATAGGAAGAACCGGGGCAAGCCTCCCCATAGACCGCATTATAGGCAGCCATAACCACCTCCACCTTGCCTTGCCGAACCAACATTTTGAATGCAGGGAGATAGGTTTCGAAAAGATCTCGTTTTGTAGGATGGATATCCGCCTCGTGCCGGGTTGACTCAGGACCTGAATGGACCGCATAATGTTTTGCACAAGCAGCCGCCTTAAGATAAATCGGGTCATCACCCTGCAAACCATGCACATAAGCGGTGCCTAATGTTCCCGTCAAGAACGGATCTTCCCCATAGGTCTCCATTCCTCGACCCCAGCGGGGATCCCGGAAGATATTGACATTAGGAGACCAAAAGGTCAAGCCCGCATTACGGGAATAGTTCTTCATTTTCTGAGCCACATTGAATTTTGCACGGCCTTCCGTAGCCACTGCATCCCCTATCTGACGGACAAGTTCTTCATCGAAAGTGGCAGCCAAACCGATAGGCTGAGGGAATACCGTCGCTCGCCCATCACGACCAACCCCATGCAGACCCTCGTTCCACCAATCATATGGCTTAATGTTCAGTCGATCAATACCCGGAGATACATTCATCAACTGAGACAACTTTTCTTCCATCGTCATACTAGAGATGACTTCCTTTGCCTCCTGCCGCATAAGCAGCTCCTTATCACCACTTTTTTGTGCCATAGTAGTTACCATTGGGTGAAGTAGTGCCAATGACAAAATAAACGCATTGCTTTTCTTCATCATATTCTTCTATTTATTTATATCTCAATGTTCAGTTTTAATAAGATTTGTATAAAAGCATGATACAACAACATCTTCCGGATGCGACGAAATCCCAAATTTCAGACTGCACTTCGCAAAAAGAGGACATCCATCGCAGTTCGGAAACCAACAGATGTCAAAGACAGAGAACAAATTTGGCAACGTTTACTACAGATAATGCGCCCCTACTAAATCAACGAAAATCCGTCATCGTTTCATCTCCACATACGGAAAGCAATAAAACACTACAGAGAACCATATTTTTAGAACCATAACAAATACACCACGACTTCTCCATTCACATAAAAGTTCCAAATAGAAGAACAGATACCCAACAGAAGGAGGATTGACATCCATTAATCTTTTTCATCACCTAAGATATCACATCTTTAGACATATGTCGCATATACACTCTCTACTTTCAAAAATAGATGGTTTTTACGATTTTACAAAAACCAAACAAAGGTTTCTGTAAATCCTCCATTCGAATTTAACCTTCATCAACTTTTCATTAAGCAAGCAAACAAAGTCGATTAACGGCAAGCACAATTTGCATTTCAAGAAAAACCAGTTCAATCCTCACATTGACAATACATTCGCAAACAAACGTACATCTATTATTTATTATTATCAGCAACAAACAGACATAAAACCGAGATTTTTCCGTAAGTTTGCAAAAAAATAGAGAAAAGCATCTTTTCTTCTATTTTTCAGAATTTTATTCTTAAGAATATAATTACAAAACGATCATATATATGATTCTATTCTTCAAAAAAGAGGATGCAGGAGTAATCGCAGTCGATTCCAACCTTGCACTATCTTCTCAAGACATTGAGAAACTGACATGGCTTTTCAGTGGAGCCAAATTCACCGAAGAAAAAGAGATCGGAGGATGGTTTATCGGTCCGCGTCGCGAAATGATAACCCCTTGGAGTACGAATGCCGTAGAGATCACCCAAAACATGGGCATGAATGGCATTCTTCGTATCGAAGAGTACTTTGCCGCCAAAGGTGCAGATTCCGAGCACGATTCTATGTTGCAACGCATCTACAGCAAACTAGACCAAAGCATCTTTAATATCGACAAACAACCAGATTCAATCGTACACATAGACAACATCGAAGAGTACAATAAGAAAGAAGGTTTGGCTCTCAATCCAGACGAGATTGCTTACTTGAACGGAATCAGCGAAAAGATAGGAAGAAAGTTGACAGACAGCGAGGTGTTCGGATTCTCACAAGTCAACTCAGAGCATTGCCGTCACAAGATATTCAATGGTCTATATGTAATTGACGGGGAAGAGAAGGAGAGTTCTCTGTTCAAGTTGATTAAAAAGACATCCGAAGAAAATCCAAACAAACTTGTATCTGCATACAAAGACAACGTAGCCTTCAACGAAGGACCCGAGATAGAACAATTCGCACCGGCAAGCGGCGACAAACCGGACTTCTTCGAGATAAAAAAAATAAAATCCGTCATCTCATTGAAGGCAGAAACGCATAATTTTCCAACCACAGTAGAGCCATTCAATGGTGCAGCCACCGGCTCCGGAGGCGAGATTAGAGACCGTCTCGGCGGAGGAAAGGCAAGTTTGCCAATGGCAGGGACGGCCGTTTACATGACCTCCTACCCACGCTCAGAAGCAGGACGCAAATGGGAGGAAGGAATGGACGAGCGCAAATGGCTTTACCAAACGCCGGAACAAATTCTTATCAAAGCATCCAACGGAGCCAGCGACTTCGGAAATAAATACGGACAACCGCTTATCTGCGGTTCTCTTTTGACATTCGAACATGCGGAGAACTTTAAGAAATTCGCATACGACAAAGTCATCATGATGGCGGGAGGTATAGGTTTCGCCAAAATGAAGGACAGTCTGAAAGGCGAACCCGTACCAGGACAGAAGGTCATCGTAATGGGCGGAGACAACTACCGAATAGGCATGGGCGGAGGAGCCGTTTCTTCTGTGGACACAGGACAATACAACAACTCCATCGAGTTGAATGCGGTACAGAGGGCAAATCCAGAAATGCAGAAACGAGTAGCCAACGTCATCCGTACACTTGCAGAATCAGAGAAGAACCCAATCGTCTCCATTCACGACCACGGTGCAGGAGGCCACTTAAACTGTCTCTCCGAACTAGTGGAGAGTACCGGAGGAAAAATCGACATGGACAAACTTCCGGTTGGAGACCCTACCCTTTCCGCAAAAGAGATTATCGGAAACGAAAGTCAGGAGCGCATGGGATGCCTCGTCAACGAACAGGACATTGATCTCATCAAGAGGATAGCAGACCGTGAGCGTGCCCCTATGTACGTAGTCGGAGAAACCACCGGCGACATGTGTTTCGTTTTCGAGAAAGAGAACGGAGAAAAGCCTATCGACCTAAGGCTCGATTATATGATCGGCAAACCACCTCGTACTATCATCACGGATAAGACCGTAGTAGAGACATACGAAGACATACACACAGAAGAGTCAAAGATTGACGAATATCTGAACAATGTGCTTCAGCTTGAATCTGTAGCCTGCAAAGACTGGTTGACCAACAAGGTAGACCGTTCCATCACAGGTAAAATTGCGAGACAACAATGCGCAGGAGAGATTCAGTTACCGCTGAACGACCTCGGAGCCGTATCATTGGATTACAGATGGAAATCCGGAATCGCGACCTCTATCGGACATGCGCCGATGGCAGCAATGATAGATTCTGCGGCCGGCTCCGTACTGTCTATCGCAGAAGCATTGACCAATATAGTTTGGGCTCCTTTGGAAGAAGGCATCAGCAGCGTTTCGCTCAGCGCCAACTGGATGTGGCCTTGCAAGAACGAAGGAGAAGATGCCCGTCTATACAAAGCGGTAGAGGCTTGTAGCGAGTTTGCATGTTCTTTGGGAGTGAACATTCCTACAGGAAAGGATTCTCTTTCCATGACTCAAAAATATGGAGACGAGAAGGTCTACTCACCTGGTACTGTCATCATCTCCGCTGGCGCAGAAATATCTGACGTCCGCAAGATTGTAGGACCAGTTCTTCTTAATAAGAAAGGGACTTCCATCTATCATATCGACTTCTCTTTCGACCAGCTTCAGTTAGGAGGTTCTGCTTTAGCACAGACGCTGAATAAGATTGGGAAGAAAACTCCAAACGTCACCGACTCCGAATACTTCGTCGATGCATTTGAAGCAATCCAAGAGTTGATAAAGAAAGACCTAGTACTTGCCGGACATGACATTTCCGCAGGAGGTCTGATCACTGCATTACTAGAGATGTGCTTCGCCAACACGAAGGGTGGTTTGGACGTAACACTAGACGATCTAGTTGAAATGGATCTTGTCAAGATACTATTCAGCGAAAATCCTGGCGTATTAATTCAGGTAGAGAACTGCTCCGAGGTAGAAAAGATATTGAAAGACGAGGGTATCGGCTTCGCCAAGATAGCTACTGTCACAGACGGCAGAAGCATCCAAATCAGCAAAGGAGGCAAAAAGCACAATTTCGACATCGACGCGCTTCGTGATGTATGGTTCAAGTCTTCTTATCTGCTTGACCGCAGACAAAGCGGAGAGAAATGTGCAAAAGAACGTTTCGACAATTACAAGAGCCAACCTCTTCAGTACAAATTCGACGACACATTTGCAGGCAAAATGTCCAAATTAGGACTATCTGCAGACAGAACAGAGAAAAGCGGGATTTGCGCCGCCATCATCCGAGACAAAGGAACTAACGGAGACCGAGAGATGGCCTATTCATTGTGGCTAGCGGGATTTGACGTCAAGGACGTACACATGACAGACTTGGCTTCCGGCCGTGAAACGCTAGAAGACGTCAACATGATCGTCTTCTGTGGAGGATTCTCCAACTCAGACGTTTTAGGTTCGGCCAAAGGATGGGCAGGAGGTTTCCTTTTCAACGAAAAGGCGAAAGCCGCACTCGACAAGTTCTACGCACGCAAAGACACTCTAAGTCTGGGCGTCTGCAACGGATGCCAAGTCATGGCAGAATTAGGGCTTGTATATCCTGAGCACGAGAAAAAGCACAAGATGCTGCACAACAACTCTCACAAATTCGAGTCAAGTTTTGTAGGACTAACCATTCCGGAAAACCAATCCGTCATGTTCGGTTCTCTTTCCGGAAGCAAACTCGGAATCTGGGTTGCCCACGGAGAAGGAAAATTCGACTTCCCTTATGAAGAGAAGGAATACAACATCATTGCCAAATATGAATACGACGCATATCCGGCAAATCCTAACGGTTCGCAATATGCAGCAGCAGGCATCTGTTCTAAAGACGGCAGGCACCTTGCTATGATGCCACACTTGGAACGTGCCATTTTCCCTTGGCAATGGGCATACTATCCTGCGGACAGGATAAAAACAGACGAAATCACTCCATGGTTGGAAGCTTTTGTCAACGCAAAGAAATGGATTGAGAAGAACAAATAAATTTCAAGGAAAAAGCAGGAGGTCCTTTACCTCCTGCTTTTTTAATAAACGAACGTGTAATATTTCCGAACAACAACAAGAAATCATCTGAAGCACAATATTGTCATCAAGCCATCAAAAGACCACACCTTCAAATAAAATCATACAGACAGATTTCAACTTCAAAACATAAAACATTTAAGCCAAATTATAAAAATAACCATTTTTTTTTGTTTTTATTAGGAACTATCCATAAATTTGAAGGCTATAATAGCCATGATTTAATAAAGGAGATTTAAAACGAAGGCAAAAGGGCCGGGGTATACATTCCCCCTTTCAATAAAAACCGACATTAAATCGCATTAGATTTCGATTCTGTTAGAATTCGATACCATTAAAGAGAGAGAAAAACATATTAAAAATAAACATATCGAGATGAGAAGCATGCATTATCTCAATTTGATTTCCCGAAGAGGAAATAAATGTGCGAAGGCCCTCGTAGGCAAATGTTCAATATTATTCCTGACAACGATATTATCGTTATTTGCAGTTGGATCTAACGCCCAAAACATAACGATAGGAAACCAAGAAGGGGTCTCTGCCACCAAAACGGCATACGACGATTGCAACTCCATCTTTGAGATATCGTTAAGCATTTCAAACAATTATTATTTTTCTTTTCAAATAATGGAAGACGGGTCTATGATTTCATCCTCCAATTTGAAGTTTGAAGGCGATGCGTCCGGATTCAGATCAGACAACGCAAAAAATGTAATTCAACCCACAGAGTACACAGGATCCTCCACCCTCTATTTAAATACGAGGAATGGATACCCATACGTACTCACTTCCGAGGCTCCATCGTTGAGCGACTATCTCATCAAGATATCCGGAGAAACAACGGTACAAGAGGGAGATGCAATAAACCTCACCTCTCTTATCTGTCCAACATCAACCGATTACACCTATCAATGGTATGAGAATGGAACAGCCATAACAGGACAGACTAGTGCTGACTTAAGCAACTACACACCAACTATCAACAACGCAGAATACAAATTGGAGGTCAGTAATGACGGCACTGTAGTAGCAAGCAAATCAATAAAAGTCAAAACATTAGGAAGCAACACACGATTTACCGTAGGAAATTGGTGGGGAATTACAACAGCCACATCTTCCGCAAAAGAACTTGCGGGATATTGCAACTCCGTCTACCTAATCACATTAAACTACAAGGAAAACGACCCTCAATTTGCCATTAAAGAGAACAACACGGAGATTGGAAGTGACAAAATCAGCGTAGACGCCGGACTTTCAATCACATCCATGCTAGGAGGTGACCAAAAAACTCCGGGATGGAAAGTTCCCGGTCAATTAAGCGGGACTACTGAATTCTTTTATTTAGACGCAAGGACAACCCCATATAAACTAACGAAGACATTATCTGACATCGACTTTATCGTCGCACAGATTACACAAACGCAAGGAGAAGAAAACATACAAAGAGGCGAAAAGGTTTCTTTCGAGGCTTCCGTATGCGGTTCCGTACCCACAACCGAAATCACTTACCAATGGTATAAAAGCATAAATGGAGGTTCTAGTTGGACGGCGATTGAAGGTGCAACATCCAAAGCATTGACAGATGACGAGCCCGACACTGACGGCTCCATTTACAGAGTCATCGTCAGCGACGGAACAACAGAATACAACTCCAACGAAATAAGGATAGGATTCCTACCTTCAAGTGTCAAAGTAAATATAGACGGAGCAAACAAAATCAACATCGTCGAATACGAGGTTCCTAACAACACTGAGGTGACCATCAAGGCAGAAGCCATTGAGATGGCAGACGCCACTTACACCATTCAATACAAAACATTCGGAGATTCGGAATGGAGAGACACTACTCTAGCCGGAGGCAACGGCACTTGGACCTACAATTCGCAAGAGAACATAGAGTTTCAAATCACAGCCACCGGCATAAGTACTGCCACTCAGAAAGAAGAGAGCTACAAGACAATAGTCCTTATTCGCAACATTTATCAATGCGACTCCAATTCGGCCATAGACACCTTATGGTTTGATGACTTCGGCCGCTTCTTAAGCTCTACCGAATATGTGGCAAAAGACGCTACCGGAGAGGAAAAGACATACAGCGGGAACATCACGAATTCGCAAGAAGAGTCATTCCCTATCGTAAACTTTTTCGCAGCGGATCCTAACTTCTTTGTTCAAAAACACGATTTTGCATCGCAAGACCCTCTGTTTGGCCCATATTCGGGCGACTGCAAGGCGGATGGTTACAAACACTACAATTGTTGGGATGAAGGAGAATGTGACGGATACCGCGTTCAGGATGGGTACTATGCCATTTTACCCAACCCAGATCTCAGCAACTGCGGAAAATCAGCAAAAGATTACTGGAATGGCACTGACCACACAGGCAACACGAATGGAGGTATGCTGTTTGTAAACTGCAGCGGAAACAGTAAAAATACTGTCATCTACGAGAGAGACATCACCATCAACAGTGATTGCGACAATGTACAACTACTATTTTCTGCTTTCATCAGTAACGCTGCGATTACAGAAAGCAGCAAACCTGTAAACGTAAGATTGGACATCTTCGATGAAAACAACAATTTGATACACTCCGTATCATCAGGAGATATCATGCCAAGAAACACAGGAGAGAAATGGTCCAACCTAACCTTTAAGTTCAAATCCAGAGGTCAAAAGTATAAGATCCAACTAACCAACAATAATGAGGGTGGCGCCGAGAATTTCGGTAACGATATTTTGATTGACGACATCTCCATCACGATCTGTTACCCTAACATCAGCCTGATATCAGATTTGAACAACAAGACCAAGAAGAAGATAGAGACTTGCCAGTTAGACACAGTCATCAACTTGTATGCCTACAACGAAAACGGTATCAAGACCTACATCGACGACCCTAAGTATATCTTCCAGTATCAGAAAGGGAATGGCGTTTGGAACAACTTAACGGGCATCACCAGCTCAGATCAAACTAGCATTAAGCTAGACAGCATAGACCCTCGTTTCCACGGAGAGACAAAGTTCAGAACTATTGTTGCTTCTAGCGAAGAGGTCATCAATAAAATCAACAACGGAGAGGAACTGCCCGTCAACTGCGAACAGGTTTATGCCATAGACTCCTCATTCATTGTCATATTCCATTACAGCGGTCCAATGGGGCCAAAAATCGACACCACGGGTTGCGTCCATGAGGTGATGAATCTAATAGGAGAATCTTCTGCAAAACCAAGATACGAGTGGGTAGACGCAGACAATGGCGAAGTAAAAAGCACCGAAAAAGAATATTCTTTCACCATCGACGGTTCTAAAGACAATTACAATCTACTCTTCATCGGATACGAACAGTTAGGATGCCCTGACACGCAGAAAGTTACTGTTCGTAAGAAAGAATTCGTAGCATTCGACGCTCCGGAATCTTTCATCGTCTGCGAATACGACTCTTTAGTACATCTTTCGAACATTGTTCCTGTCAATGCGAAATTCACATGGAGCATCAACGGAACAGTCGACCCTTCCCAAACGGGATCAACATTCAAGATAGCCGACGGATCTCCATTGAAGGGAAACATATCGGTAACAGGATGGGTCGATGGACATTGCGACTCAACAAGAACAATCTCTTACGAAATTTTCAAGAAGTTTGACTTGGCACTAGCACTAACCGGCGAAGTCACGGAAGGAAAACTTTGTTTCTCAGAGAATGGGGAGGTCAAAGCTACCGCCACACACACACCGGAAAGTGCAAAACCATCCAAATACTATTGGTATCGGGACAATGTTCTGTTTGGAGAGACAGACGGAAACGAGACCACCAACATCATCTCCGAGAACGGCAAATACGAATACAAGGTGATTGCGACTGATGGCATTTGTTATGCAGAAACAAGCAATGCACCATCTGCAATAGATTCAGTCTCTGCCAGCAAAACAGTAGGACTTAATCTGGAGCCAAAAGACACCATTGTATGCCAAGGCCAACCCATCACATTCAACGTGAATGTAAGTAACGCATTGGACGAGGTAGACATAACTTGGTCCGGCATCGATGTTGACGGAGGAGAAGTGACACACACGACAAACAACTTCAAAGACGAGTTTACAATCACACCTTCCAAGAGAACGGCATTCACTGACATGAACACAATCAAGATTAGCGTTCCTGATGCCATTTGTCCTGGAGGATTCGTGGAAAGAAAAATCAATTATTACATTCACAACAACATAGACTTGAGCATTGAGGCTAACGACACCTACTGTTTAAAAGACGGAGACAAAATCGATTTGACGGCAAATGTCGATTCCGGCGTCCCTACTAAATACGTATGGTACAAAAATGGAGAAGTAGTAAAAACCACAACGTCCAACACCTCAACCGTAGACATCGTCAACGGAAAGAACGAATACAAAGTGGTTGCATCTGATGACGTATGTAAGGACAAAACATCAGACATGAAGGCCATCGAAGCTAGAAATCCGATTGTATTAGCGATTGAGCCTCTCGACTCCGCATTCTGCGAAGGTACTACCATCAGATTCAGAGCCAAAGTGAAGAACGCATTGGATTCAGCAAACGTGGCACTCACATGGACAGGAGACGACATAGACGGAGACATTACGACCAACGGTCATATTGCATCTTTAGACAGGACACCAGCAAAGTTAAACACAAAGACGGAGACCCGTTCTATCAAGATCAGCACCCCTGACGAGGTCTGCAACGCAGGTGTTCCCGCAACAACAGAAACGTCTTACAAGATCCACAACAATATAAATGTTGCAATTGACGCCAAAGAGACATACTGTTTATCCGGCGGAGAGAAAATCAAATTGACAGCAGTTGTCAGCACAGGAGAGCCTACCGAATACATCTGGTATAAAGACGGCATCAAGATGACATCAACAAATACCAATGTTGCAGAAATCACGATTGAAGACGGAAACAACAAGTATACGGTAGAAGCTACGGACGGAACATGTGCAAACAAAACTTCGGAAGAGAAATCAATCGAAGCAAGAAATCCTATCGAAATTTCATTGGAACCCAAAGACACTGTCTTCTGCGAAGGGACTGCCATCGACTTCAAATCGACCGTCAAGAACGCACTTGACAAAGACAATGTCATTGTAACATGGAGCGGAGACGACGTAAATGCTCCGACCACAACTACCGGCAGCAACACCTCTTTGTTGGTTACCCCAATCAAGAGCAACAACGTAACAGAGACACGCACCATCAGCATCAGCACAAAGGACGAAGTTTGTGGCACCAGCGCAGACCCAACAAGCACAACGAAGTACACCATACACAACAAGATTGAACTGAGCATAAATGCGGAAAGAACGGACAATCTGTTTTGTCTTGACCAAGAGGCTGGAGATTCCATCAAACTTACTGCCAACGTAACCGCAGGTGTTCCTACAAAGTACGAATGGTTCAGGAATGGAGTTGCTATCGGCACCACAGAAAAGATAGAAGATAAATTTACCATCTCATATGGAGCAAACTCATACACGGTCAAAGCTAGCGATGGCGTTTGTAATGCCACAACATCTACAGCGAAATCGATTGAAGCGCGAACAAAAATGGTGCTGAAGCTGACCCCAGATTTGCAAAATATATGTGAAGGCGAATTCATCACATTCAAAGCCGACGTCGACAATGAATTAAATGACAACACGGTCGTAACATGGAAAGGCGACGACATTGCCACCGGCACTACGACTACCGGCAACGAGACAACCTATAAGATGACCACCACCAAAAGTGGGAACAAAGTAGAAGCAGGACACACTGTCATTACAGCCACAGACGAAGTCTGCAAGGATAACCATCCAAAAGACAGTGTCAACTACAATGTCTACAAGAAGATTGGCATCGAGCTTCTCTCTAATGCAGAGGACAACAGCAGATGTATGACAGCAGACACTGCCACACAACGGGTAAAATTAACTATTCTTGTAACGAAGGGCGATCCAAGTAAGTTTGTTTGGTTCGACAACGAAACAACAAACAGGAAGGATACGGTTAGAAATGTTTTATTAAAAGAGGGATCTAATAATTTCTACGTATTGGCAATTGACAATGTCTGCAACAAGGCGGGATCAGAGGCAAAAGCGAACAACACGGTAGAAGTCAGAGAACCTATTTCATTAGATCTCACATTAGACAAATCCACCATATGCGTGAACACGGAAGTCGAAGCATCCGTAATCATCAAAAACACACACGATGGATCAACCACCAATATAGAATGGACTCCAGAAGGAAATCCACAGCCAAGTGCGAACTGCGGTGGTGGAGAAGGGCTAGACAACTTATGCGACGGCACTTACACAAACAACTTCGACGACCTATCCGCCGGAATGCATGACATATGCGTAACTGCATATGCTTCGGACTCCAAGATTTGTCCTGCATCAGAAATCTGCAAGACACTATCCGTCCAAGATTCGCTCAAACTATTTATGAGACAAGATGCCGACAAGTTATGTCAACGTTCTGACGAAGCACAATATGTAAATTTGTACGCCGGCATACACAGTGGAGTGCCATCAAGCATCATCTGGTCAACCGGAGATACCACAAAAATCGAATCAGATACCATTAGCATAGAAAATATTCTTGTTCGCTATGCATCCAAGATAAAGGTGGCACCAAACAAAGACTCCATATATTGGGCATACGGAACCGATGACGTCTGCAAAAACTCAAATAAGATATATTCAGACACCATTCGAGTTTCAAATCTGTTAGAAGTAACCATGACAGCCGACCCTACGAACGTACAGATGGGCGACGAGGTTACGTTGACCGCCATCACCACCAACGACGAACACGGTGACTTCAGCTGGTACGATGCGGAAAGCGGAGAATTATTGGGAACTACAGAAGAAAATACATTCAAATACAGAATCGAAGACAACGGCATCTACAAATTCTATGTCAGCGTAGACAACCACTATTGCGGAGACATTGCTTCTACGAAGAAGAGAATAACGGTAGCCGACTACACCGTCGTTCCAAACATAATAACACCGTATAACAGCAACCAGAAGAACAACGTGTTCATGGGTCCAAAAGACGACAAGCCAGGATACCGAGTTGAGATATACAACAGATATCAACAAATGGTATTCGAAGGAGAGAACGGATGGGACGGAACCTATAGAGGTCAGTTGGCCGAGCCTGGCACCTACTTCTACAGAGTATTCATGAAAGACGGCAGAGTATTCAAGGGAACTGTTGAAGTAGCTAAATTCTAAAGACAAACAGCATTCATGGCAAAAAAAGAAAGACGCATGAAAAAAGTATTTTATATAGTGATGATGATTGTGATGACTCACAACACATACGCTTCTGAAGATTTGTTCAACCAAGGACGATACGAATTCGTTTCGTCAGACAAAAACACATCCTCGGAAGAGTGTCCGATGTCACCATACAAAAAAGGTTCTATCGTATTTTTCAGAAACGACACAGCCTATATGTTTTATCCTAAATTGGATTTGGAACTAGATACACCCATCGTCTGTCAAGAACTGATGGGGCTAGGAATCGAAGGGACATTTGCTTTCGACAAGAACGCCAACAAGATATACTTCTCCAAATCGGACGGTTCTGGGAACTACAATCTCTACGAGGCAACATACAACAAAGACAAATGGGATGAAATAAAAGAGCTGAAAATAAAAGGAGTCATGCCATCGAAGATGGTCATCAAAGGATCATCCTTAGCCGGTGCAAGATGGAACCATTCAGTCAAGGGGACTAGTGGATTCTATAATCCATCATTAGGCAAAAACGGGAAAAGAATTTATTTTTCCGGAACATTTCTAGCAGGGAAAGGGAACAGAGACTTATGGTTCATTGACAAAGCAGAAGATGATTTGTGGAGCAGACCTAAAAGCATAGGCGACTCCATCAACACGACAGCCAAAGAAGACTACGCTCTAGTAATCGGAGACACCACCCTATTCTTTGCCTCTACTAAAGCAGGTGGGTTTGGCGACATGGACATTTATATGGCACACAAACAGAGAAGAGACTCCGTATGGGGAGCCCCCGTAAACATGGGAGATAACATCAATTCATCTGCATCCGATTACAACGTAGCGTTCAACAAAGTCTCCGCCTATTTCATCTCTGACAGAAATGGAGGAAAGGGAAAACCGGACATCTATCGACCAATTTGGATTAACCCAGCCCGAGAAAATGAATTAGTTGCGGACATGACCATCGAAGAACCAAAAGACTTCCATTGGGTATTATTCTTCTTCGACTTCGACAAATCTGACATGAAGCCTGAGTACGAAGCTCAGATGGATGAGCTAGTCAGAGCAATGAAGGAGTTTCCTGGAGCGAAGTTCGAAGTTAGCGGACATACCGACAGCCGAGGTTCTGACGAATACAACATGACATTGTCAAAGAAACGTGCGGAATACATCAAGAAAGTGCTCATTCAGAAAGGCTTAGAGCCAAGTCAGATTACAGCCATCGGAAAAGGCATGAGAGAACCTGTCATTCCAGATGCTCAGGATGAGGCAGAACATGAACAGAACAGACGTGTTGACATCAAGATTATAAACGAATAATTTAAGGAGACGAGATAATGAAAAGGATATTGGCACTTATTTGCCTTATGATGACAATTGGAGTTACTGCTAACGCCCAACAAGATTTGCTATTGTCACAGCAATTCTATTCACGTATCAATAAGAATCCGGCGGGAACAGGTAATGTCTCCGACATAGACTTCTTCTTACTAGGCCACTACCAATACATCGACATTAAAGACGCCCCAAAATCATTAGTATTCAACGTCCAATCATTTTTAGAGCAATACAATTCAGGGGTAGGATTCTCCATGTCTTATGACAATGTGGGCATTGCGAAAAGCACAACCAACGCAAAAGTTGTCTATGCATACAGCTTGAAGTTAAACGAAACGGGACTTCTCTCTTTCGGTCTATCGGCTGGCATACAATACGGCTACTTCAACACGGACAAATACACATACGAGGATGCCACTGAAATAACGGACGGAGATGTTCCGGAAGGAAAATTGTCGAAGATTCAACCCGACTTTGATTTCGGTTTTGAATTCGCGACTCCCCGATTCCTATTAGGAGGTTCAATCACCCACCTCACCAACAATGAGACCACGTCTCTAATAACAGGTCGCCATTTCTACTGCTATTCAAGATACATCTTCAAGGTAGACGAGATTTGGGATGTAGCCCCATCTCTGGTTTATATGCACAAGGATAAGATTGATGTGGTGGAACTAGGAGGGACGGCCTTCTATAACCGTTTCATTTGGGGAGGTCTCACCTACCATCCTGACGTGAACGGAGATTTCGAAACCAATCCGGTTGCTATCACCCTTGGTGTAGAATACCGATCCATGAGAATCGGATATACGTTCGATTGGGCATTCGGAAAAGTATCAAGACTATCAGGCAACTCTCACGAGCTGATGCTCTCCTACTCTTTACCTAACAAGCATCAAGAGCCCGTTTACGAAAAATTCGAATAATCAGACACACCATAGAGAGAAGGAGATTTGTCATCAAATCTCCTTTTTTTTGCCAAGTAATCATCAAAAAATAACTTGTGCCGATTTTGATAAAATACAGTAGACTCTCTTATTCCTCAACAGCCGCATTTCTAAGGAATGTACTTACATGAAATTTCTTACTGTCCCTAACCGACGAGCACTCACTTTTCTCCTGTAAGAAAAGCAAAAAAATGCCTGCCTACGCTGTTGACTGACATCCAAGAGGCACGGCACCTACACATCTGTTTATCCCTACAGAATGTTTTGCTGACGATGCAATGTTAGGAAAACCACACTCACAAGATATTTCAAACTTCACCAAGTTATTTTTTACAATCACGAAATCCATATAAAGAAAGAAATAACTAAAAGAAATTTAGCATTGCAGCACTATTATTATATATCTGCGTTCTTGTATTTTTTTGCAGAAGACAGACAGGATACAAAGCATCTTCTTTTGATGAACAAATCACTTAACATCCCGATGAAATGGGGAATTGTTAAGTGTTTTTTCATTTTTGTGAAACTAAAGGAAAGAAAAGAAGATAGATTTGCATTAAAGAAAAGGGCAGAGCTGTTGCAATGTCTCTTCCCAAAAAAAACGCGTATTGTGGTCCTATTTTATGATATAAATGTTTAAATGTTATCAGATGTCTATTGTCAAGCAAAATCAATCACATGAAACCTTCTATTAAAGGACTACCTAATAAGAGATCGGCAATATCGCCGATCTCTTATTATTTAAAAAAACGATACCACTTTCAAACTTAAACAAGTTAAATTATATTTGCATAGAAAAAAGCAAATACAATGATTTCCCGGAAAGTACTGTTCATACTCATCACAATACCCATTCTGTCATTTGCCGCAGCATACGCCATACTGAGACAACCCACAATAGACTTCCTCTCCGACGGACTATTTCATGGTGAACTTTTGGACGAACCTCAAAAGGCAGGTCTTTCCTCCTCCTTTCTAACAGTCAAAGACAATGAGATTGATTTCTCATTCTTATTATCAGACAAGACATCACATCCATACGCAGGATGGAGAATAAGCAGAAAGGACAACAAATTATTTTCCCTAAGAGGGTACAAACTAGAGATGGAGATAACTTGCGACAACAACCTTCCGTTAGTCATCCGGATTAATAAATATATAAAAGGCTACACCAACACTAACAATTGGCAAACCTATCTTCTAACCAGCAAAACAGAGAACGTATCCAAGGGCGAAAATCATATAAAAATAAAGGCAGAAGAGATTGATGAGATTCCTAACTGGTGGTATTCCATTAACAAATCATGGATTAACAAGGAGATAGACTCGGACAAAAACAACATCAGCGAAATATCTTTCATCTGCGAGAACGGAGCCCCAATAGGAGTGTCCACACACCTTAGGATAGACAAAATAAGGCTCACTTATGATGCCGGCGCATTATATCCATACCTATATCTGGCCATACCCTACTATGTCATTGTAATTCTTCTATTTCTATTCAAAAAGAGTGGAAAGGTGAAATATGTATTCATGCCAATAAAAGAGATTGAGGCAAGAGAGAAGATACAGACAAAGACAGCAGACATATTGGCCTTTATCGGAGAGAACTATCCGAATCCAGATTTGAAAATCAACGATGTGGCGAAACATTTTCATCTGACGGAAATAGAGGCGAGCAATCTGATCAAAGAATACTGCGACAAATCATTCCGTCAATATCTCAACCAGATAAGGATGGAGGAAGCCAAACGTTTATTGAAGGAAACGGACCAACAGATATCAAGCATAGCTTTTGGGGTTGGATACAACAACATACAGCACTTCAACCGAGTATTCAAAGAGTATGCGGGTGTTCCTCCCACTCTATTCAGAAGCGAGGAAGGCGAGGCTTCCATCAATGAGGAACTCGAACACACAAAAGAGGCAGGCCAAAATTCATAATAGTCTCCAAAAGAGACAAAAAAAAGATCTCGGATATGGAATCACCATCCGAGATCTTTATATTAACATGCCAGACCGGATTACAAGAGCAAGGATTTCACCTTATCCGAAATAGACTTACCTTCCGTGCGTCCAGCAAGTTTCTTTGAAGCCACACCCATCACCTTGCCCATCTCCTTCGCAGAAGTAGCACCAACCTCAGCAATGATTGCCTTGACTTCTGCCGTCAACTCCTCGTCCGTCATCTGCTTAGGAAGATATTTCTCGATTACAGAAATCTCGGCCAACTCATTTTCGGCCAGTTCAGGGCGGTTCTGTTGCTTAAAGATATCCGCAGAATCCTTGCGCTGCTTCACCATCTTCTGTATTATTTTGACACCTTGTTCGTCTGTAAATTCACCGTCGCTTCCTTTGGCCGTTTTGGCCTCAATAAACTCCTTTTTAATACCGCGCAAAGCCTCCAAGCTCACTTTATCTCTAGCAAGCATGGCCTTCTTTATGTCCTCACTAACCTGTTCAAAAAGTCCCATGATAGTTTCTATTTAGTTATATAAATCAATCTACGTTATTATGAAGAAAGTTGTTTTTATCCTTCAACTGTACAGAATCGCCATCTTTTCCTATGGAGAATCGGGACACTGCCCCATCCTCGTCCGTCAGACAGTTGGAAGACCCATTCTGCATCTGTTTCCTTTTGTATGCGGGGATGCTTTCAACCATATCAATGTTAGCGTCATCATCCAGATTTACAACCACAACAGAATCCTCCTCCGGATGAGCAGCAGGCGCAGAAGCTGCAGGCTGTTCCTTCTTAGGAGACGGCGTATTCCACGAATTAGGACCTTCCCCATAATATTTGCTAACATCAATCCGAACCGGCTGCTCCTCTACCGGCTGCTGAGGTTGAGCGGCTGGCTGTTCGACAGGCTGAGCCGTCTGAGGTCTCTGCGGTTGAACAGGGATCTGGGTTGACATCCCCATAGAAGGCTGCATCTGAGATTGAGACGATATATTCATCCCATCAAAAGTCTGTTCCTCGTTCAAATTGAATCCAGTAGCAACAATAGTAACATTGATCTCCGTGCCCAGATTAGGATCAACCGTATCACCCCAAAGAATTTGGGCATCAGGTCCTACTTGTTCGTAGATATAATCGGTAATGTCCGTCAACTCTTCCACCCTAACCTTATCTTCCGAACCATAAGAGATATTCAACAATATATCCTTAGCACCTCTAAGATTAGTACTAAGCAAAAGAGGAGATGTAAGAGCCTGTTTGATGGCTTCTTTAGCACGGTCAGGTCCTGCCGCGTGGGCTGATCCCATCACCGCATCGCCACTATCTGCCATTACCGTCTTAACATCCTCCAAGTCGACATTTACATAACCGGGAACCGTAATAATTTCGGCAATACCCTTCGCCGCCATAGTCAATACGTTATCTGCATTAGCAAAAGCATCATGCAGTTCCAAATCAGGATATAGCGTGCGTATACGTTCCGTATTAATCACCAAGACAGCATCAACATGCTTACGCATCTCCTCCACCCCTGCGATGGCCTGAGAAACTCGTCGGCGGCCTTCAAACAGGAAAGGGATAGTCACGATACCGATTGTCAGTATGCCAAGATCCTTTGCTGCCTGTGCTATCACAGGAGCAGCTCCTGTTCCCGTGCCTCCACCCATTCCTGCAGTGATGAACACCATCTCCGTAGAGTCCTTCAGCATATCTTCTATCTCAGGAAGAGACTTGATGGCTGCCTGACGACCCTTTTCTGGTTTGTTTCCGGCTCCACGAACGCTGTCTCCCAAAATGATTTTAGCAGGAATAGGCGACTTGCTTAGAGCCTGTGCATCCGTATTGCAAATAACAAAATCAACATGACGGATACCCTGATTAAACATGTGATTGACCGCATTGCCACCTCCGCCACCGACCCCGATGACCTTGATGACGGGCTTAGACTTATCCTCGTCGAATTCAATGTCTACTATACTTTCGCTCATAAGCTTATATTTTATATATTTTTATCATCCAATAAATCGTCCATAAAATTACCACACTTCTGCTTCACTTTAGAGAAGACACCCCACAAAGAGCCTTGACCGGAATCATCATCCTTCTTGACCCGCTTTTTCTCCGGTCTCGAAACCGTCGTCTCCGTCTGCATATCAACGGAAGAGTTAACACATACATTTTCTGCACCGTTCAACAAACCTATCAACAAACCATACTCCACTGTTTTGAACTTATCATCCAAGCCTTCGGCCGTATTCCAGGTAGGGACTCCCTCCCTAACATCCACGCCCGTGCGGAGTTCCATCTTATCTTTCAAGTTTTTAAGATTGGCACCTTTTCCTGTTATCACGACCTCATTGATGTAGGAAGTAAGATGAGACTTGTCCAGTTGCTTCCATATACAGTCAAGAATCTCATCAATTCTAGCCTCTATTATAGAAGACAAGAAGCGAGAATTAACCATTCGGCTCTTTCCTGCCAACATAGGCACATTGATTTCGAAATTTTTAATCATCTCCTCCATCGCAGAGCCATATTTCACCTTTAACTTCTCGGCCACATTATCTACCACCTTCAAATCCATGATGTCCTTGCTGATCACATCGCTACCGAAAGGGACAACCGCCAAATGGCGAAGGATACCTTTGTAATAGACCACCACGGAAGTAGTTCCCGCACCGAAGTCAATGAGAGCACAGCCGAGCTTCTTTTCCTCGTCAGAAAGGACCGTATTAGAGACCGCCACAGGAGAGAGGAGATACCCTGCCACCTCATACCCTGCCCTCTGCATACAACTGTCCACATTTATCTTGAGAGACGGGCGTCCACATATAATCTTATACCGACCTTCTATTCTAGTACCCAAATATCCGACAGGACTAATTTCATCCTCATCGTCAATATTGAACTCCTGCGCCACAACCTCCAAAATCTCGCCATCATCAATCTTGACATTCTTATTCTCTTCAAAAAGGGTATTCAATATATCGGAAGTAATCTCCACCTCCTCTTTGCCTAGATTTCTCAGCACATGATTATCTAGTGTCCGGATGGATTGCCCGTTCAGACCCACATAAAGCTTTTCGATCACGAACTTGCGCTTCTCGTCGTCGCTTTTATTCTTATTGATGATAATATTCATCCTGTTCTGCAAAAGAGTGACGACCTCCCTCACACAACCAGCAGCAGCTTCCAGGTTGACAATTACGCCACGCTTTACACCCTTTGAGGGGCAATGTTCCGAACAAAGGACATCAACATTGCCGTCCAAGTCCTTCATGCCCACAGCTCCCCTAATTGTGGAAGTACCCATATCCACCACTACATAATAATCATCATTTGCTAAATCCATCATGACATCTATATTTTCCTTTTTTCCAAAAAATTACCACATTCTAAGGCCTCACAAAAAAGCCCAAAAATTCCAAAACCCGAAGGTTTTGCGAGTACCAAGCCTAGCGTTTTGTACAAACCACTTGGTTTTCATATCTCAAATCAACCCGTCTATATTTGTTCCAACCTGTACGGCTGAAACCATCTTTATATACAGACATGAGCTTCTCTAACTTATATTCATAACTGTCAAGTTTCCCCAGTGCTATGATGTGGTCTCCCACCCTAGGGACAAGCTCGACCTCTTCATTATAGTCAACATAAATCTGTTCTATTTGTGCATCCCAAAATTTGTTCCTCTTTAGGAACAATGCAAAATCATACAGCTCATTTTTTGCAAATTTTTCTGAAATGGCACCGGATGCGACAGGAACATAAGCCGTAAAATCGGAAGAGATGGGCATTGTCTTTCCCTCGCTGTCCACATAATATCCATGTCCGTTGTTCATAATCCGGAGGATGGGTTCTCTCTGTTTCACCACGACCTTAATCTTCCCATCCGGGGTTTTATAGCACTCCGCCTGCTTTATGCGTGGCTGTTTCTCCAAAACCATTTCTATCTGATCAGTCCGAATATCTTTCATGGTGCCACCAACCGGATTTATGCCACTACGGTCGAGTAAAGAGACCACATTCCGCTTCGTGATAAATCGCAAAGAGGAGCTATCGCTAATCTCGACCAAGACCGCCTTGCATACCTGATTTTTCGATCTGAAAGAGAATGCAAAGATAGAAAAAACGAGATATCCTAAGATAGCACAAATGATTGATATTTTAACCCACTTCTTATGCATCAATATTAGACAGTAAAATTTTCTTCAACTCTGGTATCATCAAATCTATATCACCAGCACCTACCGTAAGCAACACCTCGAACCGATGTGTCCGGACAAACTCCTTCAACTCATCCTTCGAACATATCCGTTTGTTGGAAATCGTTATCTTATCCAGCAGCATTTGGGATGTAACTCCCGGAATGGGCTTCTCCCTTGCCGGATAAATATCCAAAAGCACCACCTCATCCAAGAGCGAGAGACTACGAGCAAAATCATCGGCAAAGTCGCGCGTACGAGTATAAAGATGCGGCTGGAAAATGCCACAGATATGTTTGTCCTTATACAATGCACGGACAGACTCTATGCACGACTTCAGTTCCTGGGGATGATGGGCATAATCGTCCATAAACACCAAATCGTCTCGCTTGATATGGAAATCGAAACGTCTCTTCACTCCCATAAACGTAGCCATAGCCGTTCTAACCTCATCAGGGGTTGCTCCGTTGAGCAGAGCCAACGTCATGGCTGCAATTCCGTTTTCGATATTAATGCGGACAGGGACCCCCAACTTAATATTCTTAATAAGACCTTGCGGAGTCACAAAATCAAAAACGATTTCTCCATTTCCAGTCCGTATATTATCCGCATGATAATTTCCTGCTTCTATTGAATAGGTCAACACCCGCACACCCTCTTTCACTCGAGGCGTGATAGGCAGACCTAACTTCATCAACAAGACCCCATCCGGCCTAATCAACGAGGTAAAGTCCTCAAAGCCGGCCCTATATTGAGCCTCCGTTCCGTAGATGTCAAGATGATCGGCATCGACGGCCGTAATAGCCGCCATATATGGAGATAAAGTCAAGAAAGAGCGATCGTATTCGTCGGCCTCTATCACCACCAAGTCGCTGTTATCCGACAGATGCAGATTCTGTTTAAAGTTTTTCGAGATGCCACCTATAAACGCATTGCAATCCACATGCGAATTGTGCAGCAGATGGGCAGTCATCGTAGTTGTTGTCGTTTTACCATGAGTGCCGGCGACACAGATACCTCGCTGAGACTTTGTTATCTCACCCAGCACCTGCGAACGTTTCATGATAGAGAATCCATTCTGACGGAAAAATTCCAGTTCACCTAAGGAAGCTGGAATAGCGGGCGTAATGACGACCAACGCGTTCTCCTTGTCCTTATATTTGGAGGGGATGAGACCTACGCTATCCACATAATGGATGTCAATACCCTCCGATTGGAGAGACATTGTCAGCGCAGATTCCGTGCGGTCATAGCCTGCGACAGAATAACCTTTTGCATTGAAATAGCGAGCCAATGCACTCATTCCAATACCACCTATGCCGAGAAAATATATATTCTTCATTTCTTTACGGATTACAAATCAAGACCGCACATTCCGATCTATTTATCTATTCTTTAGGCACCAACGCCAATATTTCCGATGCAATACGATCGGCAGAATCCAGCTGAGCCATCGCCTTCGCATTTTTCCCTATCCGAGACAACGATTCAGAATCGGCAATCAGGTCAATAGCCGCGTTCGCCAACTTAACGGGAGCATCCGCGTCCGAAATCATCATCGCCGCATCCCGATCAGACAATGCCATGGCATTTTTAGTCTGATGATCCTCCGCCACATTTGGAGATGGCACCAAGATTGAAGATTTACCCAACAGACAAAGTTCCGAAATAGAACTAGCGCCAGCACGGGAGATTACCAAGTCTGCGATAGCATAGGCATAATCCATCCTTTTTACGAAATCTGTCACCAACAGATTGTCATCTATATAGGGAGCAGCCTGCTGTTTCATATTCTCGAAATAATATTTGCCTGTTTGCCAAAGTACCTGAATGCCGGCAGCCTTTAACTGTGGCAATCCCTTCAATATACTCTGATTGATGGTTCTAGCCCCTAGGCTACCACCAATGATAAGCAATGTTTTCTTTGTAGAATCAAAATGAAAGAATCGGTAAGCCTCTTCTGCCTTTGGCTCCACGTCCAAGAAATCCTGACGGACAGGATTTCCCGTCAGTATGATCTTCTCCTTTGGAAAAAACTTGTCCATTCCTTCATACGCCACACATATCTTAGCCGCCTTCTTTGCCAAAAGCTTATTCGTCACACCGGCATACGAATTTTGTTCCTGCAACACGGTAGGGATACCCTGTCCGTTGGCAGCATAAAGAGTCGGTCCACTAGCATATCCACCCACACCAACAACTGCATCCGGAGCAAAGTCCCGAACAATCTTTTTGGCCAAGAATATACTTTTGAACAGTCTAGCAACGACCTTGACGTTCTTCAACATATTTTTACGGTCAAATCCACTTACGGGAAGTCCCTTGATGGCATAGCCCGCCGCCGGAACCTTCTCCATCTCCATACGGCCATCTGCTCCCACAAAGAGGAAGTCAGCATCCGGAACCCTACGTTTCAATGCATTTGCGATGGAAATGGCAGGAAATATATGTCCGCCAGTACCACCTCCGCTTATTATAAATTTCATTTTCTTCATAACATTTTATTTTTCAGCGTCTTCCGTTTCCGCATAACGGCTAACGCTCAGAATCATTCCAAAATACGCACTAATAACAAGAATAGACGTACCGCCCCTACTAATAATAGGCAAAGTCTGTCCGGTGACAGGCATCGCACCCACTGCAACCGCCATATTCATAAAGGCCTGCAACAAAATCATCGTAGCAAGCCCCAATACCAGCAAGGCGGGAAATGCACTTGAACATCGTTTGGCAATATATCCCGCTCGGAAGAACAAGACCAGATACAAAAGCACCACGAAACCCGCGCCTAAAACACCCGTTTCCTCTATAATTATGGCAAAGATAAAATCAGAATAAGCCTGAGGCAAAAAGTCCCGTTCTATACTGTTGCCTATTCCCCTTCCCCACAAATGACTATTAGAAACGGCTATTTTCGCATGAGACTCCTGATAATTATCGTCATCTATCTTGAACTTAGCCATATTTGCAGATTCCTTGTCCTCAAAATGGGCATCAATACGAGCCCTCCATACAGAAGCCCTATGAAATGGCTTCCAATCCGGCAAATGAGGAATAACAAAGTAAAAAGCCGCGCCCAAAGACAGCCCTACAAGAACCAGAGACAACAATTTTTTTATGGACACACGTCCATACCACATCATAATGAAACCGATGAGGCACACCAGCAATGCGGTAGAGAGATTCTCGGACACAATAAGGACAGCCGCCACTCCGATTATGAGAATACACTTTTTTAACGCACCATCTGCCGATTTGTCTTCACTCTGCTCATGGGACAACACAGTAGACAATAAACCGATAACACATATTTTAGCAAATTCTGACGGCTGAAACTGGACACCTCCCACACCCAACCATCGGGATGCATTATTGGCTACTGCACCATTCACCAAAGTAAGGCACAAAAAGAAAATGGTAATAACTGAAAGTCCAATGAATATCAGAGGATATTTCTTGTAGGAAAATAGATGGATGAAGAATGCGATAAAGAATCCGACACCAAGAAATCCAATATGCCGCCAGACAGGCGAAGTATAACTTGCCTGCCTATAAGCCAAGGAACTGGACGCACTATACATCTCCATCGCCGATATAACGATCATGACGACAAAGACAATCCATACGATCTTGTCCCCCTTGAAATTTCTCTGTACAAACTCTTTCATCTCAACCGACACTTAGTTTTATCACAATGCCTTCACCTGCTCTTTGAACTGGCAGCCTCTATCCTCATAACTCTGGAAAAGGTCGAAGCTGGCGCAACATGGAGAAAGCAATACTGTATCACCCTTTTGGGCAAAAGAGAACGATTTCTCGACAGCCTCCTTCATCGAAAGTGCGTCGTCAATAACGGGCACCTTACCATCGAAAAATGCGTGCAGTTTAGCATTATCGACACCTAGGCAGACAATGGCACGAACCTTATCCTTAACTAACGACTCAATCTCCGAATAATCGTTGCCCTTGTCCTTACCTCCCAAAATCAGGACTACAGGAGTCTTCATGCACTGAAGAGCATACCAACATGAATTTACGTTTGTAGCCTTGGAATCATTGATAAACAACACATTTCGCACCTTAGCTACCGGTTCAAGGCGATGCTCAACACCACGAAAATCGCTCAACGACTCTCTTATCGTCGATTTGTTTATATCTGCTATACAAGCCGTGATTCCGGCCGCCATTGAGTTATAAACATTATGTTGTCCTTTAAGCGATAATTTATTAAGTTCCATATCAAACGTTGTATTTTTTACAGTTATATTAAGTATTTCATTTTCTATATAAGCGGCCAATCCATCTTCCTTCTCCATAGCAAAAGGACATTTCGTCGCCTTTATATCCCTTTTTTCCAACTCCTTTTGAATAATCGGATCGTCATTCCAATAAATGAAATGCTCCTTCTCCGTCATATTCTGCACAATTCTGAATTTGGAGTCGATGTAATTTTGGAACTTGTACTCGTACCTATCCAAATGGTCTGGCGTAATATTCAGAAGGACAGCCACATCTGCCTTAAATTCATACATGCCATCCAATTGGAAACTACTCAACTCAATGACATAGTAATCAAAATCACCATAGGCCACTTGGCGCGCCAAGCTGAAACCCACATTGCCAGCCAGCCCCACCTTCAAGCCTGCCTTCTGCAAGATATGGTAAGTAAGCATGGTAGTAGTTGTCTTTCCATTACTTCCCGTTATACATATCATCTTCGAATTGGAATATCTTCCTGCGAACTCTATCTCGGAGATGATTTTAGTTCCCTTCGATCTCAGTGCCTTGATAATAGGTGCACTTTCCGGAATGCCAGGGCTCTTTATTATCTCGTCCGCCGCAAGAATGCGTCCTTCCGTATGTTGTTTCTCCTCCCACTCGATAGAATGGTCGGTCATCTCCTTCTTATATTTATCTTTAATCTCCGACTTATCGGAGACAAAGACCTCAAAGCCTTTCTCTTTCGCCAGGATAGCGGCACCTACGCCACTCTCACCTGCACCTAATACGACTATATTCATATCTGATTACGTATAAAATTCACTCCGAAAAAAAATTACCTCATCTTCAATGTCACGATAGTGAACATTGCCAAAAGGATACCCACAATCCAGAAACGAGCCACAATCTTAGCCTCCGGCACTCCCAGCTTCTGATAATGATGGTGAAGCGGAGCCATACGGAAAATCCGGCGACCCTCTCCATACTTTTTCTTGGTATATTTGAAATAATAGACCTGCATCATTACCGAAAGATTCTCGACCAAGAAGATACCGCACAAGATAGGGATCAACAGCTCCTTATGGATGATGACCGCAAACACAGCGATGATACCACCCAGCGTAAGGCTTCCGGTATCGCCCATAAAGACTTGCGCCGGATAAGAGTTATACCACAAGAACCCGATAGTGGCGCCCACAAAGGCACAGATAAAAATCACCATCTCTTCAGAATATGGTATATACATGATGTTCAAGTATCCGGCAAACTCAACGTGGCTGGACAAATAGGCCAATATACCCAATGTGGTTCCTATTATAGCCGATGTTCCCGTGGCAAGTCCATCAAGTCCATCCGTCAAATTAGCGCCATTAGAAACAGCCGTCACGATGAAGATAGTCACCAAAACAAAGAATATCCAACCACAAGTCTGCGCCTTATCTCCCATAAAAGTGAAAAGATCCGCATAATCGAAGTTGTTATCCTTTACAAAAGGGATAGTCGTCTTCGTCGATTTCTCACTCACTGCCGAATATTCCACCACCTCTTCCACATTTGCGGTCTTGGGAACAGTAACCGTATTTTCCCTCATCACGACACTATCACTGAAATAGAGAGTAAGACCTACGATAAGTCCCAATCCGATTTGGCCCACTATCTTGAAACGTCCATGCAGACCCTCCTTATCCTTCTTGAACACCTTGATATAATCGTCCAAGAAGCCGATGGCTCCCAACCAAACTGTGGTTACCATCAGCAATATCAAATAGACATTGTCTAATTTGCCGAAAAGGAGACACGGAATGAGTATGGCAATGATGATAATAACACCACCCATGGTCGGAGTACCCTTTTTGCTCATCTGCCCTTCCAAATCCAGATCTCGGATAATCTCACCTATCTGCTTTTTCTGCAACATTCTGATGATTTTCTTTCCTATGAACGTTGCGATAAGCAAAGAAAAGATGAAAGCAAAAGCAGAACGGAACGAAACGTACTTAAACATCCCCGCCCCTATGACGTCCATCTTCGACAAATAATTAAAAAGATAATAAAACATATACGATTACATTTACATATTCAAAAATCAATTATCCATCACTTCACGAAGCACCTCCTTGTCGTCGAAATGATGCTTCACTCCGTTTATCTCCTGATAGTTTTCATGGCCTTTACCTGCCACCAGAACCACATCGTCAGGCTGAGCCAAAGCGCAAGCCGCCTTGACGGCCTGATAACGATCGGCCACCACAAGCACCTTTCGTTTCTCTATGACGTCCAATCCGGCCAGCATATCGTCTATAATAGACTGAGGTTCTTCCGTACGTGGATTGTCCGAGGTCAGAATCACCTGCTCACTTCCATTCACAGCCTCTTTGGCCATCATAGGGCGTTTGCCCTTATCCCTATCTCCGCCGCAACCGACAACCGTAATCAGGCGGCCGGCTCCACAGCGTATCTCATTGATAGTCTTAATCACATTCATCAAAGCGTCTGGCGTATGCGCATAATCAACGATAGCGCGGCAACCACCGGCATTCGCCTTCACCAGTTCAAAACGACCTGAGACGGCATGCAGCGCGCTCAACTGCACAAGGACCTCCTCCTCCGACTTTCCAAGCAAGACGGCGGCTCCAAACACAGCCAACAGATTGGAGGCATTGAACCGTCCTATAAACGGAACAACGATCTCATGCCCGTTCATCTCCAACAACATTCCGTCAAAATTATCCTCCAGCACCTTCGCCTTAAAGTCTGCCATCGAACGGGTGGAATAAGTATGCTTGGCCGCCTTCGTATTCTGAAGCATCACCATGCCATTTTTGTCATCCAGGTTGGTCAATGCGAAGGCATTGTCCGGAAGTTCGTCGAAAAAGCGTTTTTTAGCGGCCAAATAGTTGGCAAATGTTTTATGGTAATCCAAATGGTCTCTTGTTATATTCGTAAAAACACCTCCGGCAAAATCAAGTCCAGCAATCCGTCGTTGATCGATAGAATGCGAGCTGACCTCCATAAAAGCATATTCACAGCCGGCAGTCACCATCTCGGCAAGCATCTCATTCAGAGAGAGAGGATCGGGAGTGGTATGTGTTGCCGGCTTCACCTCATCAGCGATATAGTTGCACACGGTCGACAAGAGTCCACAACGATAACCGAAACGAGAAAACATCTGATAGAGCAAAGATGCCGTGGTCGTCTTCCCGTTTGTACCCGTCACGCCAACCAGATTCAGAGAAGAGGAAGGATAATCATACCAAGCCGATGCCAGACGGCCTAGCGCCTCGTTCGCATTGGCCACCTTCACATAGACCACTTTGTCGGAGATGGACTCCGGCAATTTCTCGCAGACCACAACAGACGCACCTTTTTCTATGACGGATGGGATGAAATCATGACCGTCCACCTTTGTTCCCACCGTAGCGACAAAAAGATTCCCGGATGCAACCTTTCGCGAATCAGATTGTATTCCGGAGACAGACACATCCATACTTCCGATGCACTTCTGCACATCCAGCGTGCTCAATATATTCTGTAATGTTTTCATCATCTTCAATAAATAATCGTATCAAAAAAATCACTTCAACTCGATAAGGACCACATCGCCCGAACGGAAAGGCTCTCCATGAGAGACTGACTGGCGGAAAACCCGACCTCGGCCAGACATCATAACCTTCAGCCCCATATTCTCCAGCAAATAAACCGCATCCTTAGCCCCCATTCCTCGAACATCCGGCACATAATTCTTTCTGATTTTCCTCGGTTTCAGAAGTATTTTGTCAAACCTCTTCTCCGAATAGGTCCACAACGCATCTTCATCACCGCCCTCTTTTACATCATAAGGAATGTCCAGCTTGTCCATCACCAACTTCAACTTCTGTATACTTCCGTCTTTCGAAACAGGAATCTTAGAAATAGAGTCATCATCCACAAACGGATCCGAATGGATCAACGGACTCTGCGCATAAACACGCTCCGCAATCTCCTTAAAGACCCCACCCGATATGGCTCCAGCCGAAGGATATCCCTTCCTCGGACTCCAAACCACGACAATCATCGTATATTTCGGATCGTCTGCCGGAAAAAAACCACAGAAGGTCAACTGGTGCGATTTTTGGACGCCACGTCTACCATAATTCACCTGGGCCGTACCTGTTTTTCCTGCTATCAGGAAATTATCCGAATGAACATTCTTAGCTGTTCCGTTTTCCACAACACCGACCAACATCTCCTTTACCTTCTGCAAGGTATTATCACTACAGATGGAGGAATTAACCACAGAAGAGGAAAACGACTCCTTTTCCACTCCATCTTTGCAGATGGCCTTTGCCAAAATGGGTTTTATCATCGTTCCGCCATTTGCTATCGCATTATAGAACGTCAACGTATAGATTGGCGGAATCTGGATCTCATAACCGAAAGACATCCAAGGAAGAGAAGTTCCCGACCAATCGGACGCCGTCGTATATTTGATATGGGGAATTCCCGCTCCCGGGATTTCCAACTGCATAGGCTCATTCAACTTCATCTCATACAACCGATCCACAAAACGACCGGGGTTACTGCCATAATAAGTTTCTATCACCTTTGCCACTCCAATATTGGAGGAGTATTCGATAGCCTGTTTCAGCGTAATGACATGATAGCCTCCCTTATCCCAGTTATGGTCTTTCATCGGAGTCCCCTTATAGTTCCAGATACCGTTTTCCGTATCTACGATATAAGAAGTATCAACCACCCCGTCTTCCAAAGCCACCATGACAGAAGCTACTTTGAAAGTAGAGCCAGGCTCCGTTTCACTGTTGAACGCGAAATTCTCCCGCTCCACATACGATCCGTCTTCCCTCCGCTGAAGATTACTGATTGCCTTTATTTCTCCGCTCTTGGTCTCCATTATCACCGCACAACCGCGGTCGGCCTCCACCTCCCTCAGTTTTTGCAACAAAGCCGCCTCGGTAATATCTTGGATGTTGACATCCAACGTAGTCTTGACATCCAATCCATCCTGCGGCTCTATCTCATTAATGGCGCGGAATCGTCCGGCGATTTTCTGCTTCGAGTTTTTTCCGTCCGTACCCCTCAGATAGAAATCGTACATACGTTCCAATCCATAGGCACCACCTTTATCCGTCTCCGCATATATGTCGCCAATCGTTCTTGACGCCAATGAACCGAATGGTTTCTTCCTGCTCACCTGCTCATAAAAGGCGTAGCCTCCCTTATTCTGTCCCTTCCGGAAAAGAGGGAACTGCTCCACCATCTTTTTCTCGTTATAAGAAAGCTTTCTACTATTTATCTTATACCAACGGGATCCGCTTCTATAGCCGGACAAGATATGTCGTTTCAATTCGGACGGCGTTTTGTCCGGATAGACTTTAGAAAGAGCGACGGAAAGAGAATCGACATATTTATATAAGGTGTCACGCAACAGACCATCTGCCCTAAAATCCATATAAAGCGTATAGGAGGGTATCGTACTGGCCAGCAATTTGCCGTCGCAGGCCAGGATGTTGCCCCTATTGGCCTTCACAATCACACTGTCGATCTTATATTTGGAGCCAAGTTCCCGCCAGAACTTTCCTTCCACCATAATCGTAGAGACTGCGCTATATCCGATGGCCAGAGCCACAATAATGGCCACCGCATAAGCCACGCCAAAACGTATTATGATATCTTTCTTTATCGACACTTTCGTTTATCTTTCCGTCCTCCCTATCATAGAGGACAAATTCAATCCTTATAAATTTCAATCTATCTTGTACGGAGGTACCGTTGACTCCGACAAAGTGACCCCATGACTTTTTATCAGAGACTTGACCTGCGACTGCCTACTTATCAACATCAACTCGGAAGTACGGGTCAACGCATCCAACTTGACATCCATAAGCTGCTTCTGAAGCCGGTCTATCTCCACAATCTTCTGTTGGCAGCTATATCTGTTTCCGATGTAGCAGAACAACAGGAACACGACCATGGCAATCAATCCCAATTGCTTACGAAAGAAGCTTTTCGTAAAAAAGTTTCCGGCTATGACCTCATGCAAAGACATTCCCGTCATGTCGGAGAACTCCCTCACATTGCCCACTGACCTTCTAATTCTTCCAAACATAGCCTCAACTTATTTCTATTACAAATCACGCAATTCTGCAATTCTCAACTTAGCACTTCTCGACCTCGGATTACGCGCCACCTCCTCTTCGTCCGGAACAATCACCTTGTTATTCACCAAGCGGAAGGGAGTAAGTCTATTTCCGAAGAAATCTTGTTCCACCTTTCCTTCAAAGTTGCCGGCACGGAAATAGTTTTTCACCAGCCGGTCTTCCAACGAGTGATAGGTTAAAACTACCATCCGCCCGCCCGGATTCAACACCGACCGAGATTGCGACAGCAGCTTCCGTAGTACATCCATCTCATGATTGACCTCTATGCGGATAGCCTGAAAAACCTTCGCCATATCCTTCTTCTGTTTATCCCTCGAAAAGAAAGGGTCCAAAACAGAAAGCAAATCAGATATTCTGTTTATCTTTTTCTCCGAACGGGTCTTGACGATTGCGGATGCCAGTTTTCGGGCATTTGGCAGTTCGCCATAGAGATAGAACATATCTGCAATCTGCGCCTCCGTGTAGGACTCCAGCACATCAGAAGCCTTCATCGACGCCCGTTGGTTCATCCTCATGTCCAAATCGCCATCAAAGCGGAAGGAGAACCCCCGCTCCGAATCATCAAAATGATGGAAGGAGACACCCAAATCGGCCAATATTCCGTCCACCTTCTCCACCCCATAATATTTAAGGAAGTTCTTCAGATAGCAGAAATTGCTTCTGACGAAGGTGAAACGGCCATCGTCAATGATGTTTTGCATAGCATCCACATCCTGATCGAAGCCGAAGAGACGGCCATCAGGACCGAGTCTGCGGAGAATCTCCTTGGAATGGCCACCACCACCGAAGGTGACGTCCACATAAACGCCATCCGGCTTAATGTCCAGCCCATCCATACACGGGAACAGAAGTGCAGGAGTGTGATATACCATTTCTTCTTCCATATCTTTTGCTTTTTAAAGAGCCAGACCGGCATTTCCCATCTTGCCCTGCATTGCAGCAGCAAAATCATCCACGCCACTAAGGCTAGCTTCGAACGTTTGTTTATTCCAAATTTCAAAATAGCTGCCAACACCCACAAATAGGGCATCGGCCTCCACGCCTATCATGTCAAGGTGACGCTTGGCGATGAGGACACGTCCATTGCTGTCCAAATCCACAGGTTCCACACTGGCAGTGAACTGACGATAAAGGGCGAGATCCTTCTGATCCCACAAATTCAGATTAGCGGAAAACTCGGCGTCCATCTTCTCCCACACGGATTCCGGATAGAGCTTCACACACTTGTTGATTGGATCTGCACGCAATATGAGAGAAGCTTCGCCAGACTTCTCCAGCGACTTACGGTAGAGGGCCGGAACGAACAAGCGTCCTTTGCTATCTGCCTTAGCTTCAATATTTCCCAAAAATTTTAGCATACCCAAATGATGACAATATTCATCGTGTCAAAGATAATAATTAATTCAATGCCCCACTCTCCCCCACTATCATTTTTTTACACTGTTCTTCAACCGCTTATTAACAAGTTATGAACAATATGGTACGAACGACAAAACAAAGCATCTTTTCACAAAACAGCTGATTCATTTCACATTACGTACAATTTTCAAGTATTTTTTTGCAATAAGGGGGAAAAGTGGAGTAGAAAAATAGCGTGCAGATTATCCACAGGAAAAACGAACGGCCTTTTGACCCCAACAAACAGGAAGAAAAGGTCTATTTTTCTTGTTTATTAGGTGCAAATCTCACCCATATCCCATTTTTAATAGGCAAAAAATCTCACGGTTAACAAAAAAGATATAATTTTGAACCACATTTAATATACATAAGATATGCAAATGGCCGAAGGCATAGATTCAGAAGAAAAGAAGAAAGTAGACATAGACGCATTGCTCGAAAGCAAAGCTCCGGGATTAAAAAAGAAATTGCCGAAATTCATCGTGTCTTATCTGAAAAAAACAATTCATCAGGACGACCTCAACGTGATTTTCAGAGAAGACAAGGACAAACCAGGCAACGAGTTCACGGGATCCAACATGAAACGTTTCAACTGGAAACTGAAGATTGAAGGAGAAGAGAACCTACCCGCCGACGGCCGCGTAATCTTCGCATCCAACCATCCGTTGGGAGGTGCGGACGGGGTCATACTGCTCGATTTCCTCAGCCGCAGATACGAGACGGTAAAGGCTCCCGTCAACGACCTACTCATGCACGTGGAGCAGATGCAGAACTTTTTCATCCCCATCAACAAATTCGGCGGACAGGCGAAAGAAACAACCATAGAGATCAACAACACCTATCAATCTGACGCCACCATCCTCTATTTTCCTGCCGGAATGGTATCTAGGAGGCAAAAACACGGCATCATAAAAGATATGGAATGGAAAAAAACTTTCATAACAAAAGCCGTACAATATCAAAGGGATATTGTACCTTTGCACTTCATTGGGAGAAATTCCAATTTCTTTTACAACCTTGCCTATTACCGGACAAAACTCGGCATTAAGGCAAACATCGAGATGTTATATTTAGTGGACGAATTGTTCAGAAACAGGGACACCACATTCGTAGCAAAGATTGGCAAGCCCATCCCTTGGCAAACATTCGACAAGAGCAGAAGCAATAATGAATGGGCTGATTTTGTAAAAGATATTGTTTATAAACTGTAAAAAGACGGCACACCTCCGCATAACACAAAGAAGCATCGTGAGAAAATGGAGAACATTATAGACCCAATAGACGTAAAACAGTTAGAAGCTGAATTGAATCCGCAGCATCTCTTACGGAAAACCAACAAGGGCAACAATGAGATTTATGTCATAAATCAGCACAACGCCCCCAACGTGATGAACGAAATCGGAAGGTTGAGAGAGATATCCTTTCGCTCTTCCGGCGGTGGCTCCGGACTATCCATCGACATCGACGACTACGACACGATGGAGAACCCGTACGAGCAACTCATTGTCTGGAACCCGGAACAGAAAGAAATCATCGGCGGATACAGATACATACACGGCTCTAACGTCTCTTTCACAAGCGAGGGCAAACCCAAGCTGACCTCCTCCCATCTGTTCGACTATTCGGAGAAGTTCATTAAAGAATACCTTCCGTACACGATAGAGCTAGGCCGTTCGTTTGTCCGTCCGGAATACCAATCCACAAGAATGGGAGCCAAGAGCCTTTTCGCTCTCGATAACCTATGGGACGGACTAGGCGCATTGATGGTCACCATTCCGAAGACGGGATATTTCTTCGGCAAAGCCACCATGTATCCCACTTTCGGCAAGGACGCAAGGAACATGATTCTTTACTTCATGCAAAAATACTTTCCGGACAACGACCACCTTGTCTATCCGTATAAGCCAATGCCGATAGACTTCGACGAGGAGGAGATGAAGAGTCTTTTCTGCGGAGGGTCTTATAAAGAGGACTATTGCATACTGAAGGAGGAGGTACGCAAGCGGGGCCGCAACATACCTCCCCTCATCAACGCATATATGTCGCTATCGCCTTCCATGCGTAACTTCGGGACCTGCATCAACGATGAGTTCGGCGACGTAGAAGAGACGGGCATCATGATCACCATACAGGAGATATTTGAAGAAAAAAGGATACGCCACGTACAGAGCTACCTCGAAGAGTGCGTAACCAAAGGAAAGATGGAGACAGGTTACGGCAAAATCTGCTAACGTCCCCTTTCCACCAAAAAAAGAAACACAGATAGAAGAAAACATACTCTATCTGTGTTTCTTTTGTTTTCAGGAGAAGGGAGAATGGGATAGGCATCTCACTCCACTAATACATTCTTTCTATGACATACAAACAACCTATTTGTGGTTGCAAAATTCTATTTTCAAGTTTTCAAACTCCATGTTATCAAAATAAGCATCTTGCAATTGCCAATAATCCAATTTCACATCTTGCGCCAAATACATTTCGTCAATACCTTCTATCTTTTTCAATATCGTATCATCGCAAACTTTAAAGTTCGAGCGCAATGTCTTAAAAAACTTAATTTCACTG
>JACJXK010000011.1 GCA_020636675.1 Prevotellaceae bacterium | reverse complement strand
TTTCGGTAACGGCCATATTCGTTTTGTCTATATATCTTGTGTTGATGCCACTGTTCCATGCGAATGTCTCACCTTCGATTAAATCCAACTCGTCAAAGTTCTTGACTTGGGTAACACCGGCATACGTACCAGTTGCGGCAGAGATCTGTGCATTCGATTCATTTACGCTGATTTTATCGATATGAGAGCAACGGTAACCACCTTCTACCCCTTTTCTATATTGCAGCAGTTGTGAGTGGTAAGTGATATAGTATTGGTCCTTGAACTTGAACATGGAGTGGTGGTTGTTACCCCAACCTCCAGAGAAGAAGTTTCCTGGATTGCTGAAAACGGCATTTTGAACCGTGAATGGACCCGTCGGATTGGATGAGGTCATATAACGGATTTCCGCATTCGTGTAAGGAGCATTCGTATTCCAGTTGGTGCAATAGCTATATACGTAAGTCTTTCCAATCTTGTTGATGCCGGCATCCTCGAATAAATATGGAGGGTTTATAGTAACAGCAGCACCTACGATGCTAGTGAAATCAGCTCCAAGTTTAGCTACACGTGCAGTGCCGGGATCGGCTGCCTTTCCATCAGGAACACCACCACCGAAGTAGATATATCCGGTTCCGTCATCGTCTACAAGAACAGCTGGGTCGAACAACCAATTAACGTTACAGTTTTGCATTGATCTGGTAATTAATCCCTGTCCGTTCAAAACATCGGTCCAAGGTCCGTAAGGTGTATCGGAAGTTACGACATAGATGCCGTTTCCTCCGTTAGCGAAATAGAGGAAGAATTTCTCCTTGCCGTTGATTTTGGCGTGGCAAGCTGTCGGAGCCCAAGAGTTTCCTGCCTTTGAGATACCTCCGGTTCCAGCCACCTTCATTGGCCCGTGGTCAGTCCAGTTGACCAAGTCTTTAGAAGATACACAGTTGATTTCAGTAATGGTTCCGTAGTTGTTTGTACTGATGGCACCATTGCTGTATTCATAAATATCGTTCGTCATATAGATGAAGACCTCATCGTTGTAAACCATGGCGCAAGGGTCAGCTCCGTAGCGTTGCGTGTAGAGAGGGTTATGCTCCGTCAACTTCTTCAAGTTGGCACTTCCTAATTTGAGAGAAGAGAACTGAGATAGAATGGTTTTGTCGTCGCAAGTGTTTTCTATGTCACCGCCCGTCTGTCCGCCGGTGTATTCTGTAAACTCGATGTTGTCCAAGTTGAAGTATCCACCGTCAACCTCTATCTTAAGGATGTGTGAACCTTCTGCCAATTCCGTTGTCCGTCCAGATACATTAACGTAGGTATCCCAAGTTCCATCTGCCGTTTGTGGTACAGATACGGAGGCAATGCTTGTTCCGTCCAAGTAGATGTTGAACGATCCGTTCTCGTTGCCAGAAGCGACCAAAGCTTTGAAGTTGTATTTGGCGGTTTTCTCGACGTTTACGGAATATTCCAACCATTCGCCGTTGGCAGTATAACCAATGTTATAACCTCCGCCGCTTGGGTTCTCGTTGATGTCAACTCCATCTTCACGGTAAGCACCACCTTCATTTTCGTCGTCGGAGTCATGATAAGACCTACCTTCACCGCCGATGTCATAATTCTCGGCTTCCAAAATTCCCGGAATTAAAATCGCTTTTCCTGTATAAGGAGCACGCGCAGGGAAAACGGTAACCGTTATCTCCGAAGAAGTAGTTTTCTCGTTGTCGGAATCGTAAGCAATGGCAGTCAGCTTATAGTTGCCACCTTCCACATCCGACCATGTATATTCGTACGGAGATGAAGTGTCTTCGCCCAATTTGGTTGTTCCGTTATAGAATTCAACCCGTTTGATTGTATTGGTAGAAGTGACAGTTGCCGTCAGTTTAACGGTTGCAGTCGCTTCGTAACTCTCTTTGTCCGAAGATAACGAGACTTTAGTGGAAGAACCGCAGAACGGGCTCTTTGCATTCTTGGCTGCATCCGTTTTCATGTACTCTTCCAACCAAGTGAAAGCAGAGCGTTTTGAACAATTTTTGATGATACCGGAGTTGCCGTCAGTGGTCCAAGTCTTGCCATAGACCCAACCCCAAAGGGTTACACCTGCTACATAGTCGGCCTCCCACATGACAGGGAACTGCTCCTTGTAACGAGTTGCCTGAGTTGCGTCATTGCTATTCGCAATATCATACTCCGTAATATAAATAGGCATTTGAATCTTGTTGTGGATGTCTTCCAATGCTGATTTGAAGTTAGATCCGCTCATGTCGTTCAAATCGTGTGATTGGCAACCTGCAGCGTCGATTGGAGCATTTAGAGCTTTCAAACCATTAATAAGGTTGATGAACTCTGTCTTCTGCCATTGGAAAGTGTTGTAATCGTTGTAGATCAAAATGGCATTTGGCCAACGCTCACGTGCCATTTTGAATGCCTCGGCAAGCCATCCGTAAGACTGTGTGTTAGGATATCCGTTAGCCTGACCACCCAATGCCTCGATGATTTTGGTTTCTTTATAAGGTGAGTGATAATTACTTCCGGAATAAATAGCCTCATTTACAACATCGATGACCTGGAGGTCCGGATAGTGGTTTTTGACCTCGTCAAACCATTCGACGATGGCTTTTTTAGTGTCATCTGCACTCAAAGTTTTAATCCATGAAGGAGCTTGGCTGCCCCAGATTAAAGCGTGGAATTTAAATAGAATTCCCTTTTGTTTGCAATAATTATAAGTTCTGTCGGCATTTGTCCAGTCGAATTTTCCCCATCCTTTATGAACAGATCCCCATTTTGTTGCATTTTCACAGGTTACCTGGTTCCAGTAATCTGCATAAATGTATTGGCTACTACATTCTTGAGGATCGCAATATTCGACCCAGTTATAGGATGTAGTAATGTTCCCCAAAAACTTACATTGATTGTCTTTGGCCAACTGCGCATGCATTTGTCCTGCGCAAAATAATGCCACCAATAGTGTTAGTAATTTGTTTTTCATGCGTAAAAAATTGAAGTTTGTATATCATTGGAGGCAAATTTAATAGGAATGACATTAATCTTCCTTTTAAAATACAATCAATAAATATAAAAATTCAGTCATTTAAATTTTGTTGCAGATTTTTTCACGAATGTTATATTGTTGATATGTAAATATTTATATGTTGATAATGTCTTTTTTTAGAAGAAAACGGGACGAAAGATGGAGAATTGTTGCATCCGGTCTGTAAAGGAATTTTGAAGTGTGTAAAGATGTCAAAAATAACGATGAAATGGATTCTTTTTGAAAAATGGATTAGAGATGGAGCAATTCTGAATAATTGACTGCTTGTTTTCTGAGGAGGAGACCGGGCTTCTTTCGGATGCCGGTTTTTCCCCTTCCTTGTCAAAGTGAAAAGGAAATGGCAACATTTGTTTCAACTCCGGTGAGCTCGGAATTGTTGTTTGCGGAGACAGAAAAGACGGATTTCTTGTACGAAGAAAATAGGAGGAAAATGGATTGGTAGATGAAGGGAGAAAATAGACTCCCTTCTTGAAGGAATGATAGCCCATCTGACGAGATAATCGGGAGTGAGGATAGTAGACAAAAATGAAATTTGATCCTTTTGTCTTTCCGTGTGTTTGTTTCATTCTGAAAATAGCTGTGATAAATCTAATAAAAAAGCTACCTTTGTAGTCTGTTTTAATATGTCGTTGCGCGATGTCGTTTCGATGAAGAAGTTTTTGTTATGAAGTTGAAATATGCAATAATAGGAGCAGGAGCCATTGGCGGCTATTATGGCGGCCGGTTGGCACATGCAGGCAATGAGGTCCATTTTCTTTTTCATTCCGAATATGATTATGTGAAGATACATGGACTACAGGTCGATTCTGTGATGGGCGATTTTTCTGTATCTCCCATCAATGCTTACAAATCCACCTCAGATATGCCTGCCTGCGATGTGGTCATCGTGGCCTTGAAGTCTACGCAAAACATTCATTTGAAGGAGATGTTGGCTCCTTTGTTGCATGAGAATTCAGTGGTTGTGCTTATTCAGAATGGATTGGGGTTGGAAGAGGAGTTGTCTGCCGTATACCCCGACACTACCATTATGGGCGGAATGGCGTTTATCTGCTCGTCCAGAGTGGGACAGGGGCATATCGCACATATTGATTACGGGCCATTGACGGTCGGTGTCCATCAACATCCTCAGGAACATCTACTCTCGCAAATGAAGACAGACTTTGAACGGGCGAAGGTTCCTCTTTTCATCGCTCCCGATTTGAAGGTGGCACGCTGGAAAAAGCTTGTCTGGAATATCCCGTACAACGGACTCACTGTGGCTCTTGACACAGCGACGGATGTCATTATGAAAACGTCGTCGTCACGTCAATTGGTGAAGGATATGATGGAGGAGGTGCTTGCTGGCGCAAGGGCGTGCGGTGCTGTCATCGAACATGAGTTTGTCAATAATATGTTGGAGATGACGGATAAGATGAAGCCTTACTCTCCGAGTATGAAGTTGGATTTTGACAATGGACGGCAGATGGAGATTCGCGCTATCTACTCCAATCCGATAAGAATGGCCAAACAGAATGGTTTTTATATGCAAAAAGTGGAGATGCTGGAGCAGCAGCTTCTATTCATACAGTCAGAAATGGACAAAAAGAACTCTAAAAATATGAGGTCATGAGAATATTGTTGACATTTGGTGTGTTTTTATGTTTATCGTTCTCCCTCTCTTGGGGACAAACGAACAATGGTAAAAAAAAGGTGTCTGCTGCGGGCGTTATCTCTTCTTTGACATCGAAGGAGAATGGGCAGGGAACGGTCACGATAGTGCAGGATCCGCATATGGTCATGCTTCTGAAGAAAGAGATGGCGAAGGCCGAAGACAAACAATATATCAGTTATTCTGGTTATAGAGTGCAGGTCTATATGGGCAATCATCAGAAGAAGTCGAAGGCGGAGTCGTACGCGAGGGAAGCGAAACTGAAGGAGAAATTTCCGGATCTTTCCTATTATGTGGCGTTTACATCTCCCTTTTGGAGGCTGAAGGTGGGAGATTTCCGGACATATACGGATGCCTTGGCCTTGGCCTATAAGCTGAAGTCGGAATTTCCTGATTATGCGGGCGATATCATTATCGTGCGTGATGATGAGACCCGTGATTTGGATTTTGAGAAGGATGAAAATCCGGTTGTGCGGAATTAATGTTTGATTTTCCATAAAAGATAGAGATATGCAAAATGATGATCTTGAGATAAAGCCTTGGGATTTGGCCAAATATCCAAGTAAAGAGAAAACAGATGCTTTGATTCCTATATATAGGGAAGCTATTACCTTGTTGGGCGAGGATGTTACTCGCGAAGGTCTTGTCAAAACGCCGGAGCGTGTGGCGAAGGCTATGCAGTTCCTTACGTATGGCTATAAGCTTGACCCTTGTGATGTGTTACGGTCTGCTATCTTCGAAGAGGAATATAGGCAGATGGTCATCGTGAAGGATATTGATTTCTATTCTTTGTGCGAACATCATATGCTGCCATTTTTTGGGAAGGCCCATGTCGCATATATCCCCAATAGGAAGATTACCGGACTCAGCAAGATAGCGCGCGTGGTGGAGATTTTGTCACGTCGTTTGCAGATTCAGGAAAGGCTTACCACTCAAATCAAGGACTGTATACAGCAGACGCTAGACCCGCTGGGTGTGATGGTTGTCATTGAGGCACAGCATATGTGTATGCAGATGAGGGGAATACAGAAGATGCACTCTGTGACCACAACATCAGACTTTACTGGCATTTTTAATACCGCCAAGACAAGGGAGGAGTTTGTAAGTCTAATCAGTATGAAAGGTTGAATCTCTGAGCAATAAGAAAAAAAGAAAAGGAATCCGGATGATGTCATCCGGATTCCTTTTCTTTTTGTACGCCCAGCATGGGCGTAATCTTATGGGTGAAAGTCCCTAGCGAGCCCTAATAGTGGGAATCGTATAGCCAAAGGCAAGGGTGTCCATAGCGATGTGGAATCTGAAGGAAGCTGGCGGCAAAAGTCTGACCTGACGAACAGAAATCAGATACAAGGCTAAAGTGTGAGGGTAAGTTTGCAAAACAAAACAAAGCCCAATAACTATTCGGAATCAAATATAGTAAATCTGACAGGTATAAGATGGAAAGATTACGTTCTTATCTGGGGAGGTCTCACAGACGTGTGGAGATGTTTTTTTCAGAGACACGGAGTAAAGCTTGCTGTGAGAAGTCAGCCGAGGACATAGTACCAATATTATTGTTGTATTGGGAAGGTCTGAACCTTAATTAAGCGAGTAGTAAATGAATGTTAGCCGATAATGGAAAGAATGCAGAAAATATTATCCCAAGATGATAACTACCCTCAAAAGAATAGCACGGAATGCAAAGGCTATGAGGGAGTGCAGACTGTTATTGGTATAACTGAAAACCACCTCGTGGAAGTAAATTTTACAACAGAGCATTTAATGGAATACATCTTTAGTCCCGGCAATCTGAATAACGCTTATCTACAAGTAAAAAGGAATGCGGGAGCAAGTGGAGTTGATAAAATGGAAGTGGAAGAACTACTGCCATATTTGCGACAACACAAAGAAGAACTCGTTAAATCTCTAATGCAAGGGACATATCGTCCCAATCCCGTCCGTAGGGTAGAAATACCCAAAGACAATGGCAAGAAACGCCAACTCGGCATACCGAGCGTAGTTGACCGAGTAATCCAACAAGCGATAAGTCAAGTACTGACTTTAATCTATGACAGAACGTTCAGTAATTCAAGTTTCGGCTTCCGACCAAGACGCAGCTGCCACAAAGCACTTCGTAATGTTCAAAGCCATATAACAGAAGGTTACAAATATGCCATAGATTTAGATTTGGAAAAGTTCTTCGATACAGTCAATCATAGCAAATTGGTAGAGGTATTATCGAGAACTATCAAAGATAATCGCTTACTCTCTCTTGTTCATAAATACTTGAATGCAGGAGTCGTAATCAGTAATAAATTTGAAGAAACAACTTTAGGCGTACCTCAAGGCGGACCACTCAGTCCACTGCTAAGCAATATCATGCTCAATGAGCTTGATAAGGAATTAGAAAGACGTGGACATCGTTTTGTCCGCTATGCCGATGACTGTATGATACTTTGCAAAAGCAAACGTGCAGCCAATCGCACCAAAGAGTCAATCACTAGATTTATAGAAAACGAACTCTTCCTAAAGGTAAATAAGGAAAAGACGAAAGTAGGATATATTCAAGGTTTGAAATTCTTAGGTTATTCCTTTTATGTAATGAAAGGAGTATGTAAACTCTCTCTTCACTCTAAAAGTAAGGAGAAACTAAAATCTAAGCTAAAGGATTTAACTTCAAGAAGTAAAGGTTTTGGATATGAGAGATGTAAAATCAAGCTGAAAGAATACGTCCAAGGTTGGATAGGTTACTATAAATTAGCAGAGATGAAGAAATTTCTTTACTCTGTTGACGAATGGCTACGAAGACGTTTGCGAATGTGTATATGGAAATGTTGGAAGAAAGTCAAGACAAAGTTTACTAATCTTATAAAATGTAAGATAGGTAGAAATCAAGCTTGGCAATGGTCGAATACTCGCAAGAGCTATTGGCGTACTTCCAAAAGTCCCATACTATGCAGAGCATTGGATACAGATAGCCTACGCATAGCAGGTTATCCATTCTTGTCGGATTATTATAGTAAAGTTTATCGTAAGTAAGGAACCGCCGTATGCCGAACGGCACGTACGGTGGTGTGAGAGGTCGCATAGGGAATTAATCCCTATGCTCCTACTCGATTGCCTATGCCTCGGATGTCTCTTCGGGTGCGGTGTCATCCTCTTCCTGTTCGTTCAGCCGCTTTCGGCAGATGGTCCAGATGGCGTGAACGAATACAAAAAACAGAATGGCGAACGAGACGATTACTATCGGCGAACCGCTTGTCCCGATGTTTTCCGGGTCAATGCCATACGTTCTGCCTTTTAGGAAGAAGTAGTAAAGCACGATTGCCAGATTATTGGTGAAATGGGCGGCTATTGGCGTCCAAAGTGAGTCGCTCCATATCCGCAAGTATCCGAAGTAGGCACCGAGCAGCATGATTGGGATGAACTTGTGGAACTGAATATGTATCATACTGAACAATAAAGCAGTTATCCAGATGCAGATGTGTATGTTCAACTTCTTCTTGCATAAACTATTCAGTATGAGTCCGCGAAATAGAAGCTCTTCTCCGAAAGCCGGTATTATTGCTAGTATCAGAATGTTGATTGCCAGGTCTCCGTAAGAGTTGCCATAGAGGAGGGCTGTAGTAATCCCGTCACTCTTTGACTCAATCTCGGTCAATATCTTCTCTAATGGTGCCAGAAATTGTGGTAGGGAGATGTCCGAACAAGCAATGGTGATATAGTTGCTCAGCGGCAACACGGTAAACATACTTAATACTGTCAGTATGATTGTCATCCCGTAGGGAGTCTTGAGCCCCAAGTATTCCATTGGTTTCTGGCTGAAGAGGTACGCAAGAAGTGTGGATGCCAATATGAACATACCGATTGCGGCAAGTAGCTGATGCGTTTTCAGTATGGTATGTTCGTCGGTTGTTCCTAATATGGCGATTACTCCGTTACTGATAAACGTAAACAAGATTCCCAAAACGATGGGGGCGAGTATTATGAATAAAAATTTTATCCATAAGGACTCATTTTCGAATATTCCTTTAATTTTCATGATCTTAGTTTTTTTAACAGTTTGACAATCCTCTAAATTGATATGGATAAAGATGCAGATCCGAACTTTCTATAAATACTTATTTTGTTTTTGTAGGCCTTTTTTCTGATTTCTTGTCATCGTTCTTCGTCTTCTTTGCCATATGTTCTGTTTCGTAAAAAAGAGGAAGTTGTTTTTGAAAGTTCATCTCAAATGATCTGACAATAAAAGACCAGACGGCATCCCAAGTTTCATCTGTATGTCATTTTGTTGATTCCAGAGCCTTTTCGGAGGCTCTCATGATTGCCTCGTATTCAAATCCCCGACTCATTCCGAACCTGAAAAGTTTTGCTTTCGCGTCATAGACGTCCTTGTATTTCAACCCTTTCATCTTGGCGGTCAGGAGGTCTTCCAATTGATTTTTGTAGTCGTCGTCGTTGATGGCGGCAATGGACTCCTGAATCGATTCCGGAGATATACCTTTCTCTCTGAGGGCATAACATATCTTTGTTTTTCCCCATTTCGAAAATTTATGTTTGTCTTGTACGAAAAATTTGGCGAATCTCTTTTCGTCGATATAATTTTCTTTAGTGAGATAAAGGATTGCTTTCTCACAATCCTTGCTTTCTAGACCCCAAGATATAAATTTTTTTCGAATATCCGATTCGCATTTTTCAGAAAGAGAACATAAGGCTGCCGCTTTTGCCAGTGCCTCTTCGTATCCGAGCGTGTTTGCCATGTTGTTTTTTTTGAAAATTAGATGTCGGCCCGTATCATTCGATCCTTCCCGAATATGTCTTTTTTGAGGGTGACGTATTTGTAACCTTGTTCTTTCAAAAGTGCAATGGTGGCTTTTCCTTGTGTCTCGTTGATTTCAAAATAGAGTTTGCCTCCCGCATTTAGGTGCGATTGTCCGAATGCTCCGATTGCTTGGTAGAAGCGCAGAGGGTCTTCGTTAGGGACGAAGAGTGCCACGGAAGGCTCATAGTCCAGCACGTTGGGGCTCATCGCGCTTTTTTCCTTCTCCATCACATAAGGAGGGTTGCTGACTATGATATCAAACCGTTCGCCAATTGCTTTGCTTGGGTGTAGAATGTCGTCTGTCAGGAAGTGGACGGAACATTCGTTCATCTCCGCATTCTCTTGCGCCACGTGTATGGCGTCATCGGAGAAGTCTAGCGCGGAAACAGTGAATTTTGGCTTGTACTTCTTGATGGTGATGGCGATACATCCGCTTCCCGTACAGATGTCGAAGAGTGAACCGTCCGACTTTGGATTGTCGTTCAGAATCCATTCCACTAGCTCCTCCGTCTCCGGGCGGGGAATCAGTACGCTCTTGTTCACGTGTAGTTTTATGTCGAAGAAATCGCAGTATCCGATTACATACTGCACGGGTTCATTAGCCTGTAGCCTTTTTATGAAAAAGTCTAACTTCTCCTTCTGCCCATCGGTCAACACTATGCCGTTGGTCGCAAAAAGTGCGGCTTTGTTGCAGTTGCATAGGTGCTGCATCACTTGAGAGCAGATGCATTGTATTTCATTTCTGGAGTAAATGCCTGATAGTGATTCTATGAAATGATTCAGAATGTTGTGCATTTCTATCGTTCGTTAGTACTGAAGTTCTTATAGCTTCTCGTCCGGAGAGTTGGAAGCCGGTTCTTCCTCGACTTCGTCTATTCGGGTGAGTATGTATCGTTTATAATAAGATATTGCGAGAGTGGTTGCTGGCAGTGCGATGATGAGCCCAAGCACGCCCAATAGAGCTCCCCAGATGGAGAGTGACAGTAGAATCAGAGCCGGGTTCATGCCCATGGCCCTGCCCATGATTTTTGGCACCAGATACATATCTTGGATCATCTGCACCACAACATAGACGATGAGCAGCGATAGCATGGAAATCCATAGCGAGTCGCCGGATTCGATCACCTTCAGCAACATCAGTAGGATGGACAGCGGGATGCTGAGCGTCTGCATATAGGGTATCAGATTCAACAGTCCCAGCACGATGCCCATCAGTATGCCCAGCGGTAATCCAATGATGGAAAACCCGATGGCGAAAAGTATGCCTACAATAAGAGCTACCAGCGACTGCCCCCTGTAATATTTGTTCATACTGAACTCCATGTCTTTCAGTAGGGAGGAGACAAACTCCTGATGTTTCGCAGGAATGAGGGATATGAATCCGTGCGTGATTTTTCCATAGTCTTTCATGATGAAGAACAGGTAGAGTATCACGATAAAGACGAGAAATAGACTGATGGCAACGCTGAAGGAATTACTAAGCAGTTCCCAAGCGTGGGGGAAAAGGCCTTTCGCGGTGTCTCCCCAAATTTGTTTGTCGAAGAGCTGCCCGGCATCCATGCTGACTAGAAATTTATGCAGAGCCTGTCCCCATTTCTGTGGTATGATGAGGCTGTCGCTGTTTTCCGTATATTTCAGTATGATGGTCTTGAATTTTGCTAGTTCGGACAATATAATAGGTATCAGAATCCAAAACAGTGCTACGATGAGTGCTATGACCGAGGTCAAAACTGTAAGAACAGAGAGGCTTCTGTTCCTGAAGCGTAACTTATGTTGGACGAATTTCACTCCCGGATAAAAGAGGTAAGCAAGAAGCCATGCAATGAAGAATGGAAGTAATACTTTGCTTAAGTATTTGAGCGTCAGTATGGTAAATATGGTAATGGTGGTCACGATGAGCAATCTTACTGTGCGGTCGAATGTGAAAGGCTTTGACAAAGAGAACTTCATTGCTTAATTTTTTAATCGACAACAATAACTTGGAAAGATTTTAATTATCTTTGGCAAGTTTTAATTAGGTATCCGATGTGTGTTGTTTTGAACATACAAAACGATTATCTTCGCAAAGATAACGGAATTAAAACTATTTTTGATTTTTATTTTAGAAAAAGATAGGAGATGAAGTCTCCTCTTCTTTCATTGAAATCAGTATGGGTAAATCAGAGTTGTTGGATGTTATTCTGAGGGATATAAAGGAATTGGAACTTATCACTCAGGGGATGCGGGAGATGGACAAAGTTCCATCTGTGATGCGTGATTTGGCGAGAACGAAGGCATTGAATATATACGATGGGTTCTGTCACATAAACGAAGTATCATCACAAGTTTTTTCTGACCAGTTGCAGAAGACAAGGGGGATTGAAGTGTCTGCTGTTCCTGAAGTGGAACAGGTGGCGGCATCTTTGGCCGTCTCTACTCCATCAGAGCAGAAGGAGACTCAATCTCAAGCTCAAACCTCTGCTGCGGTAGAGTGTGTAGTTGAGCCGGAACGGATGGTGTTGCCGGAGCCCAATAAGATTGAGATAGAGGTGCCGGAAATGGAAGTGGTCTCTGCGGCGTGTGAGGCGGAGCCGCCTTTGGCCCAAGAGAAACCAGAATGTCAGGAGGAGGGGAAAAGGAAGCTTGATGCTAAAAAAGAGCTAGAGGAGATGCGCAATATGGATTCTGATGCCTATCCCTTTTCGGAAAAAAATGAGGAATCGGACAAAAAAGGCACGGTTATTGCAAACGTATCCGATAGAACCCATAAGTCTATTACCAATGAAAGGTTCAGGACGAATGTGAAGTCGCTCAACGAAACGGTTTCGGTGGGTCGCAAGCCGGAGGGTAGATTTGTGAACAGTCTCAGGAAGGCGATCAATCTGAACGATAGATTCCGTTATAGAAAAGACTTGTTTGGCGGGGATGCTGATTTGATGAATAGGACAATAGACACGTTGGAAGGGATGGACTCTTTCGATAGGGCGATGGAATATCTCCTCTCTCAATTTTCGTGGGATCTGAACAGTCAGGCCGCAGGTGATTTTGTGGCGCTGTTGGAGGCCCGATTCTCTTGATTTTGGGAGATGTGTGAATTTTGCATTTTTTTGGATAAAATAAGTATGGGCAAATTATATTTGGTACCTACACCGGTGGGTAATCTGGAAGACATGACCTTCCGAGCTGTAAGGGTATTGAAGGAGGTCGACCTCATCTTGGCGGAAGATACGCGCACGACGAGTTTTCTTCTGAAACATTTTCAGATAGAGAACAAGATGCTGTCTCATCATAAGTTCAATGAACACAAAACTGTAGAGGGCATCGCTCAACGCATAAAAGCGGGCGAGACGGTGGCTCTTGTCTCTGACGCGGGAACTCCCGCCATCTCAGACCCTGGATTCCTTCTGGTTCGTGAATGTGTGGAGAATGGTATCGTGGTGGAATGCCTTCCCGGAGCTACGGCGTTTGTCCCAGCTTTGGTGGATTCCGGCCTCCCTAACGACAGATTCTGTTTCGAGGGGTTCCTTCCCCAAAAGAAGGGGCGACAGACCAAAATTAAGGAGCTGGCCGAAGAACGGCGGACGATGATCATTTATGAATCTCCGTTTCGTCTAGTGAAGGCGTTAAGGCAATTTGCGGAAGCAATGGGCGACGGACGCAGGGTGTCTGTAACGAGAGAGATATCTAAAGTTCATGAGGAGACCGTCCGTGGTACGTTGGCGGAGGTGGCGGCCCACTTTGAGCAAAATGAACCGAAAGGGGAGATTGTCATTATCCTTTCCGGTAAACCGAAAGGGAAGGAGGAATCTAAGGAAGAGTTGGAAAATGAGGAGGATTGATCCTCGTTTTGATGTGATTGTCAAGAATTTTGAAAATAAATTTAACGGATAACCAAATAAAATATAAATTTGAGCGTTATTTTATTCGTTTGGTATTGGCAAAAGATAAATGACATTGAAAATTTTGAGATAAACACTAATAAGTAACTAATAAAAAGAGAAAATGAAAAAAGTGATTTTAGGTGCGTTGATCGCATTTTTAATGATTTCTTGTAATCAGGAAGAAATCAAACGTTTGACGTTCCAAAGAGACTCCATCCAACAGGTGAAGGATCAGACGGAGGCAGAGATGAACAGTTATTTGTCTATTATTGCTGAGGTGCAGTCAAACATCAAGAGCATTAAGGAGACGGAGTTGGGTATCATTGATAATGTTCAAGGAGCCGAGGGCGTTACTTCTGAGAGCAAGGACCGCATCAGCCAAGACCTACAGACAATCAATGAGGCTATCAAGAACAGCAAGCAACAAATCGCTCAGTTGGAGTCAGACCTTGCTAACGCAAAGGGACAAGCTGCCAAATTCAAGGGAATCGTTGCTGGTTTGAAGAGCGACTTGAAGAAGCAAGCTGCTGAAATTGCAGAGTTGAAGACTCAGTTGGAGGCTAAGGATATCAAGATCAAGGAACTTGACGACGCTGTTGCTTCTCTTCAACAGATGAGAGACTCGTTGGATAACGTTTCTTCTCAACAAGCTGCTGCTATCAAGGCTCAGGACGAAGAACTGAACACTGCATGGTACATCATAGGCACGAAGAAAGAGTTGAAAGCTAAAGGTTTGAAAGAAGGTGACCTTAAATCAGTTAAGGTTAACAAGAACATCTTCACCAAGATTGACATCCGTGAGTTCTCTGGAATGGAGCTTGGTTCGAAGAAGGCAAAACTTTACACTTCTCACCCAGCATCTTCTTACTCTATGACAAAGAAGTCCGCATCAGACAAGAACTTGGTTTTCAAGATCAACGATTACTCTGCATTCTGGGGTAATTCAAGAATCCTTGTTATCCAAATCAACTAGTAGATTATCGAATTATTTTTATAGGAAAAGTCCCGAAGTTCGTTCTTCGGGACTTTTCCCTTTTTAGCAAGGACAATCTTCCCGTGTAGTTGGGTTGGAAAACAGAAAAAGGCTTCTCTTTATGATATCCGGCTGCCATGTCGTTGCGTAAAAACAACAAGATTTTTTGCGCAAAATATAATGATTGGGTTGGTTATTGATTCTTTTTTATTAATTTTGCACGCTGATTCATAATTGGTTGTTTTTCAGTAGAAATGCCGATTGTGAAAAATAGAAGGAAGCTTTTACATCGAGTTTTTATAGCTGGATTTAGGTTGAAAACTAACAATAAGTATTATAAAATGAATATCGAAAGAAAAAATATCGACGAAGTAAACGCAACGCTTACGTTGCTTGTTGAAAAGAACGATTATGAGGAGAAGGTTGAGAAGACCTTACGTTCCTATCGTCAGAAGGCAAGTGTTCCTGGATTCCGTCCGGGTCATGTACCCGCTGCCCTTGTGAAGAAGATGTATGGCAAGGCAGTTCTTTTAGATGAATTGAATAAGTTGGTTTCAGACAAGATACTTTCTTATATAAAGGAAAACAATGTGAAGGTTTTGGGCGAGCCAATGCCTAGCGAATCTCAGAAATCTTTGGATTTGGATACGCAAGAGACATTCGAGTTCGTATTCGATATCGCTATCGCTCCTGATTTCAGCGTTGAATTGAACAAGAAGGTTTCATTGCCTTACTACGACATAACTATAGACGAGAAGATGATGGAAAACACCATCAAGTCTTACACTGGCCGTTTAGGCAGCTACGATCAGGCTGATGATATCGCCGAAGCTGACGTTGTGAAGGGTGACGTAGTTGAGTTGGAAAACGGAAATGCCAAAGAAGGCGGACTTGCAGTAAACGATGTAGTGCTTTGTCCTAAATATATGAAGGATGACGCTCAGAAGGCTTTGTTCGTTGGTGTGAAAAAGGACGGCATTGTCGTTTTCAATCCTAAGAAGGCTTTCGAAAACGAGAACGAAATCGCATCTCTGTTGAAGATAGCGAAGGATAAGGTTGCTGACGTGACCGGCGACTTCCAGTTTTCCGTAAAGGGTATCACCCGTTATAAGGAGGCTGAGTTGAACCAAGATTTCTTTGACAAGGCATTCGGTAAGGATGTTGTTAAGAGTGAAGAGGAGTTCAAACAAAAGATTCAGGACGAGTTGAAGTCGTCTTTGTCTATCGATACCGATTTCAAATTGATGATGGATGCAAGAGCTGCTTTCCTGAAGAAGTTGGACGGTGTAGCGTTCCCTGACGATTTCTTGAAACGTTGGGTGCTGTCTACGAACGAGAAGGTTACGAAGGAAGCATTGGACAACGACTATCCTAAGATGGTAGAGGATTTGAAGTGGCACCTCATCAAGGAGAAGATCGCTGCCGACAATAATGTCAAGGTAGAAGATGCCGATTTGAAGGAGTTCGCAAAGAAGACAGCCAAGGCTCAATTTGCTCAATATGGCATGATGTCTGTTCCTGACGATGTTTTAGAAGGGTATGTGAAGGATATGTTGGGTAAGAAGGAAAATTTGAATAATATCGTAGACAAAGTGGTAGAAGACAAGGTTATCGCTGTAATCAAATCTGCTGTCAAATTGAATACGAAGAGCATTTCTTTGGACGAGTTTAATAAGATGTTCGAAGAAAAATAACCCGAAATAGGGAATATGTTATAAAACATAAAATTTCAGTCCCGGTAAAGTCATTTTACCGGGATTTTTTTTGACTATTTGAAAAGAATGAATTTCTTTTGTACCTGTTTTGATGGAATTGGCAATGATTCCTTAAAAAGCAAAATCGCGTTGTCCTTATTCTGAAAATAGGAAGTCAATAAGGTCGTTCTATTCGCAATCGGTCGCACATATATTAAAAATGGAGGGAATAGACATCCATTACCGATTGCATCAGAGACAATCCTCTTGTGTGGGCTTGGATGTAGTATTTCATTCGCTTGATGAAAATGTCAAGCTCATGATGTCCGTTGGTTTCTATGAGTGGGAGCTTTTCTCTTTTGTGGCTATTCGTGTCGTAAAAAAGAAGGAAGGAACTTTCCTGGTTTAGGAAAAATGTTTATATTAGTTCCTACTTAAAGATAAAGGAAGATGATGATCAAAACAGATCTTTATGGCTTGTTTTTAATGAAAAATGTATAATAATATGAATAACGATTTTAGAAAATTTGCTACTGGTCACTTGGGTATGAATGGGTTAGCCCTGGATCAATATGTTAGTATGTCCAGTAACTACGGTTATATATCTCCAAGTATATTGGAAGAGCGCCAGTTGAACGTGACGCAGATGGATGTGTTTTCGAGACTGATGATGGACAGAATCATATTTTTGGGCACTCAGGTGGACGATTATACGGCAAATGTCATTCAAGCCCAGCTCTTGTATTTGGACTCTTCCGATCCGGGAAAGGATATCTCCATCTATCTGAATACTCCCGGTGGTTCCGTTTATGCGGGATTGGGTATCTATGATACCATGCAATATATAGGATGCGATGTGGCAACTATCTGTACGGGCATGGCTGCGTCCATGGGAGCCGTCCTGATGGTGGCAGGAACAAAAGGCAAACGCTCGGCTCTGAAACATGCCCGCATCATGATTCACCAGCCTATGGGCGGAGCACAAGGGCAGGCCTCTGATATTGAAATCACGGCCCGTGAAATACAGAAGTTAAAAAAGGAACTTTATACCATCATAGCAGATCATTCCGGAAATTCTTACGAGAAGATAGAGAAGGACTCCGATCGTGACTATTGGATGACGGCGGAAGAGGCTAAGGCCTATGGCATGGTAGATGAAATCCTTGTTAGGGAGAAGAAATAGAAGGAGACATATTCTTTCATCCTTTTTTAATTGAATAAAACATAAAAATGGCAAAAACAGTAGAAAGGTGTAGCTTTTGCGGAAGACCGAAGAAGGAGACGGACCTGTTGATCACGGGCATGGATGCTTATATCTGTAATTTCTGTGTGGAACAGGCTTATGGTATCATAAATGATGGCAAGAAGAAAACCGGAACTTCTAAGTTTTCATTGGAGAAGGACGAGCTACCCAAACCTAAAGAGATAAAGGAATTCCTGGATCAATATGTGATAGGTCAGGAAGATGCGAAAAAGACATTGTCGGTGGCTGTTTATAACCATTATAAACGTCTGATGCAGAACAGTACGGACGATGGGGTGGAAATAGAGAAATCGAACATCGTCATGGTAGGTGCTACCGGTACAGGAAAAACGTTGTTGGCTAAGACAATAGCAAAACGGCTGCATGTGCCTTTTACTATCGTGGACGCTACTGTCCTGACGGAGGCTGGATATGTGGGAGAAGACATAGAGAGCATATTGACCCGTCTGCTTCAGGTTTCGGATTATGATGTGGAATCGGCAGAAAGAGGCATCGTCTTCATTGATGAGATAGACAAGATAGCAAGAAAAGGTGATAACCCGTCCATCACGAGAGATGTGAGCGGAGAAGGTGTACAGCAAGGTTTGCTGAAGTTGTTGGAAGGTTCGGTTGTGAATGTGCCACCTCAAGGGGGACGTAAGCACCCGGATCAGAAGATGATTCCGGTGGACACCAAAAACATACTCTTCATCTGTGGCGGCGCATTCGACGGAATAGAGCGTAAGATAGCCAACCGTATGAATACGAAGGTGGTCGGTTATGCGGCTTCCAAGGTTCAGGGAAAGTTGGATGTGAACAACATGTTGCAATACGTGGCGCCTCAGGATTTGAAGTCGTTCGGACTTATCCCTGAAATCATCGGACGTCTGCCTATGTTGTGCCATCTTGACCAGTTGGACAGAAATGCTCTTCGCAGAATTCTTACGGAGCCTAAGAACTCAATAGTAAAACAATATATCAAGTTGTTCGCGATGGATGGCGTCACTCTGACATTCGACGACTCGGTTTTCGAGTTTGTCGTGGACAAGGCCGTCGAGTTTAAGTTGGGAGCTAGAGGCTTGCGCTCCATCGTGGAGACTATAATGATAGATGTTATGTATGAAATGCCGTCTTCTGACGAAAAAACGCTGCATGTGACATTGGAATATGCGGAGGAAAAGATGAAGAAGGCGAATATCGAAAAATTGAAGGCAGCATAGATTTTTTGTAAAAAAAAATTGTGAAAATGGAGTGAGAGTATATACTTTTGCCCCCGCATTCGGAAAGCTGCCGTATGGTGCGATTCATTGGTTCAGCAATTAAAAGAACGTCCTTATGGTAAATTTTAACGAACTTACGGAGCAACTGAAGTTGTATTTCGGATTTGATACGTTCAAGGGAAATCAGGAGGCGATTATACACAATGTTCTTGAAGAAAAAGATACGTTTGTGTTGATGCCTACCGGAGGCGGGAAGTCACTATGCTATCAGTTGCCATCACTCATGATGGAGGGGACTGCAATTGTCATTTCGCCGTTGATAGCCTTGATGAAGAATCAGGTCGATGCGATGCGAAACTTCAGCGAGGAAGACGGCATAGCACATTTTATAAACTCTTCGTTGTCGAAGGTGGCGATAGATAATGTGAAGTCGGACATCCTTTCCGGCAAGACGAAGTTGTTGTACGTTGCGCCGGAGTCTTTGACGAAAGAAGAGAATGTGGAATTCCTGAGGCAGATAAAGATATCATTTTATGCCGTGGACGAGGCCCATTGCATTTCCGAGTGGGGGCACGATTTCCGTCCTGAATACAGACGGATACGGCCTATCATCAATGAAATAGGACAAAAGGCTGCTGTCATAGCTTTGACTGCCACTGCTACGCCGAAGGTGCAGCATGACATTCAGAAGAGTCTTGGCATGACGGATGCGACCGTGTTCAAATCGTCTTTCAACCGGGCGAACCTTTATTATGAGGTGCGGCCTAAGAATGACGATATAGACAAGGAGATTATTAAGTATATAAAGACACAAGAAGGTAAGTCCGGAATTATATATTGTCTGAGCCGCAAGAAGGTGGAGGAACTGGCCGAAACTCTGAGAGTGAACGGTATCAATGCTTTGGCCTATCATGCGGGAATGGATAGTTCCACACGTTCTGGCAACCAGGACAGCTTCCTGATGGAAAAGGTGGATGTGATTGTGGCTACCATTGCTTTCGGAATGGGTATCGACAAACCGGACGTGCGTTATGTCATCCATTATGATATTCCTAAGAGTTTGGAGGGGTATTATCAGGAGACGGGCCGCGCCGGCCGCGACGGCGGAGAAGGCCGTTGTATAGCCTTCTATTCGAAAAAGGATTTGCAGAAGCTGGAGAAGTTTATGCAGGGAAAACCATTGGCGGAACAGGAGATAGGAAAACAGCTCCTTTTGGAGACGGCTGCTTATGCCGAATCTTCCATCTGTAGGAGGAGGGTGCTGTTGCACTATTTTGGTGAGGAGTATACGGATGAGAATTGTGGTAATTGTGATAATTGTTTAAATCCTAAAAAACAAGTGGAAGGGAAAGAGTTTCTATGTACGGTTTTAGAAACCATCATAGCGTTGAACGAGAAATTTAAGACGGAACATGTAATTGATGTAGTTATGGGTAATGAGACTGCCGACGTGCAGTCTTATGGACACGATGATCTTGATACTTTCGGTGAGGGTAAGGATGAGAGTGAGCGTACGTGGCAGACTGTCATCCAACAGGCCATGTTTGAAGGTTATATAACAAAGGACATTGAAAATTATGGCATACTGAAGGTGACTAAGGCCGGCAAGGCTTTTTTGGCAAAGCCAAAGTCGTTCCTTGTGACGGATGAGAGCGAGGATGAGGAGGATGTCGAGGACGAGGTGCCGTTGAAGGGCGGTTCTTGCGCCGTCGATCCGGAGCTTTTCTCCATGCTGAAGGATTTGAGGAAGAAGATGTCCAAAACGTTAGGATTACCTCCTTTCGTCATCTTCCAAGACCCTTCATTGGAGGCCATGGCCACCACTTATCCTATCACATTGGATGAGTTGCAGAATATTCCGGGCGTGGGTGCCGGTAAGGCAAAGCGTTTTGGCGAAGACTTCGTTAAACTTATCCGCACGCATGTTCAGGAAAATGAAATAGAGCGTCCTGAAGATTTGAGGGTCCGTTCGGTGGCTAACAAGTCAAAGTTGAAGGTGTCCATCATTCAGGCTATTGACAGAAAAATCGCGTTGGACGATATCGCGGAGTCAAAAGGATTGGATTTTAGTGAGCTGTTGGACGAAATTGAGGCCATCGTCTATTCGGGGACGAAGATCAACATCAACTACTTCCTTTCTCAGATTATGGATCAGGACCGTATAGACGAGGTGTTTGGTTATTTCAAGGAGGAGGCTGAATCTGATGACATCAATCAGGCTATTGAAGATTTGGGTGCCGAGGATTATACGGAAGAGGAGATTCGCCTTGTCCGTATCAAGTTTCTTTCTGAGATGGGCAACTAATGGGATTTTTCTTGTTGGAAGAAGAAATTGAAAAGGAGATTCGGTGTCCAATCCGAGTCTCCTTCGTTTTGTATGAAGATGGTGCTCCCTGTTCCCGTATGTCTCTACTGTCTCATCTCTTGTCGAATCGTTGGATTGTGTTCGTGTTCAGAAACTGAAGGTGATGGGTAGTAGGTGTTTGGCACCGTGGATATGGTAGATGTATTTTTCCCCGAAGAGGTATATTTCCATCTCTTGTCCGTATCTGGTCTCGCATTCCGATAATACCTGACGGCATGCGCCGCAAGGAGAGATGGGGTTGTCCGTGAATTTGCCGTCTGTTTGTGCGGCTATGGCTAGAATCTTGATAGGAACATCTGGGTGCGTGGCTCCTGCAGAGAATACGGCGACGCGCTCGGCGCATAGTCCGCTGGGGTAGGCAATGTTCTCCTGATTGTTGCCGTCGATGAGATTCCCGTCGTTGAGGAGTATGGCTGCACCTACGGAGAACTTTGAATATGGGGAATATGCCTTTCCGCTATTCTCCTTAGCTCTCAAAATGGTCGATTTCGCTTCTTCTCCGAGTTCTGACCATGTCAAATTCTCCACCTCAAGTATGTATTTCTCTCTTCTCATGATGTTTTTGTCCTGTTTGTCCTTTCTGAAAATCTGTTTATCCACAAATTTAGGAAAAAACTTATCTATCTAATTGGTTAGTACGACAAAGTTTAGCTATTTTTGCGAAAATCTTAATCAATAGTAATGAACAAAAGAAGTGTCTTTTTTTTGGCATTTTGCCTCCTTTCTTCCATTCTATTTGCCCAGACTAAAAAAAGTCAGGCAACTATCGACTATATAGACAAATATAAGGGCATCGCCATCGACAATATGCTGAAACATCGTATTCCGGCCAGTATCACGTTGGCCCAAGGCATATTGGAGTCGGGATCCGGCAATAGTCAACTCACCAAGGAGAGCAACAACCATTTCGGAATCAAGTGTTACGGATGGACGGGCGACAGGGTCTATCATGACGACGATATTAAAGACGACTGTTTCCGTAAATATAAAAAAGCGGAGGAGTCATTTGAGGACCATTCTCGGTTTTTGAAGAAGACTCGTTATGAAAAGCTATACCAGATGAAGGTGACAGACTATAAAGGTTGGGCTAAAGGGTTGAAAGAGTGTGGATATGCTACTGACCCCAAATATGCGGATCGTTTGATTGATATTATCGAGACGTATGAGTTGTATAAATATGATACATGTGAAAATGTGCCTTCGAAACGGGATGAAGAAAAGAAAGAAGAGGTGAATGTGGAGTCCAATTATCTGTCTGAAAGTTCGATGGGTACGGTGCCTTCTACCACAAACCATAAGGTGGAGAAGGTTGATGGAAGAAAGGCGGTTATAGCCCGTAGGGGAGATACTTATGAGTCGATAGCCAAGGAGTTTGGCCTCCGGAAATGGGAAATCCGTTGGTATAACAAAGTAAAGAAGGGTAGTGTGCCGGAAGATGGACAGACCGTATTCTTACGTAAATGATAAGTCATAGTAGTCAGCGAGGCTTCTGTTTCCGTTGGAAACGAAGTTTGCCGATACGAAAAAAAGGCAGGGGGATTTTTCCATCGGAAAAATCCCCCTGCCTTTTTTTCGTATATTCGGTCTGGCTATATGCCTGCAATCTCTTTTATCTCGCCCATGATTTTTTGGGCTAAATCGTCGGCCTCCTTCATGCTGGAAGCCTCAGAGTATATGCGGATAATAGGTTCCGTATTCGATTTGCGGAGGTGAACCCATTTGTCTGCGAAGTCGACCTTGACTCCGTCGATGTCGTTTACCTCCTCGTTCTTATATTTGTTCTTCATGGCCGCTAATACGGCATCCACGTCGATCTCCGGCGTAAGCTGGATCTTGTTTTTGGAGATGTAGTATTCCGGATACGTCTTGCGCAGTTCGGACACCTTCATCTTTTTCTTCGCCAAGAGGGAAAGGAATAGTGCGATGCCTACGAGAGCATCCCGCCCGTAATGGCTTTCCGGGTAGATTACTCCTCCGTTGCCTTCGCCTCCGATGGTGGCTTTCGTCTCCTTCATCTTCGTCACCACATTCACCTCGCCTACCGCAGCAGCGTTGTAAACCCCGCCGTGTTTGCGTGTCACGTCTCTCAACGCACGGGTGGAGCTGAGATTGGAAACCGTGTTTCCTGGCGTATGGGAAAGAACGTAGTCGGCTACGGAGACCAAGGTATATTCTTCTCCAAACATATCGCCGTCCTCACATATCATGGCCAATCTGTCCACGTCAGGGTCGACAACAAAACCGACGTCGGCTTTTTCTTTCTTTATCAGTTCGGAGATGCCCGTCAGGTGGGCAGGAAGTGGTTCCGGATTGTGGGCGAAGTTGCCTGTGGGTTCGCAGTTGAGCTTGATTACATTCTTTACACCCAATTTGTCGAGCAATTCCGGAAGTATGAGTCCGCCCACGGAATTGACGCAGTCAATGGCGACCTTGAAATCGGCTTTCTTTATGGCCTCGACATCTACCAATTTTAGTTGGAGAACGTCGTTGATATGTATTTGGTTGTAATTGTCTTTCCTTGTCACATTGCCTAACTCGTCCACCTCGGAGAAGGTGAAGGCTTCTTTTTCTGCGATGGACAAAACCTCTTTCCCATCCTTGTCGCTCAAAAATTCTCCGTGCTCGTTAAGCAGTTTAAGCGCGTTCCACTGTTTAGGGTTATGGCTGGCGGTGAGTATGATGCCTCCGCAAGCTCCCTCTTTCTGCACGGCAATCTCTGTTGTAGGAGTGGAGGCAAGTCCGATATTGATCACGTTCATGCCCATTCCCATCAATGTGCCTGTAACCAAGTGGTCTACCATCTCTCCTGAGATACGGGCATCGCGCCCCACCACAACTGTCTTATTCTTTACACTGCTGTTTTTCTTAATCCAAGACCCGTAGGCGGCGGTAAATTTCACGACATCGAGAGGACTTAGTCCGTCTCCTGCAACTCCACCTATGGTACCTCTTATACCTGAAATAGATTTAATAAGTGTCATTTTAGTTTTTATTGATTATGTATCTTTTTCGATAGGGCAAAATTAACAAAAATAGACTTGTATGTCGCAATAAATACATATATTTTAATGATTGCAATGTGTTTTTACTAAAAATGAAAGAATTATCTTTGTGTCTCGATTTTCGGCATAAAAAATTGAAGAGCGTCTGATAATTTATTTAGATTGGCATAAGATGGGCATCTTGAGAAATAGAGTATGGTGGCTTCTCCCGTTGTTGATGGTTTTGGCGTTGTCGTCATGCTCATCCACTCGATTTGTACCGGACAATAGCTATTTGTTGGATAAGGTTGAGATTGTCTCCGAGACCGAGGATTTCGGAGACAACGAGTTGAGGACGTATCTTCGGCAAGAGCCGAACTTTAAGGTCTTCGGTTTATACAAACTGTATCTTTCCTTCTATAATATGTCGGGAAGGGACTCTTCGAAATGGCGAAACCGCCAATTGCGTAGCATAGGTGAGGCTCCTGTCATTTATGATCCGTATCTTACGTTGAAGTCGGAGCGGGAACTGCAGAAATTTCTGGTGACCAAAGGATACCAAAATGCAGAAGTGAAAGCTTGGCCTGTTTTCGGAAAAAACAAGAAGGTGACGGTCACATATTATATCAAAGGTAATCGGCCGTATAGGGTGAGAAATATAAGCTATGATTTCTCTTGCGATGAGGAAATCGACTCCATCTTCTCTCTCTATGGGAAACGGGAGTCGTTGCTGAAGCCTGGAATGCTGTTCGATACGGATGTCCTGGACGATGAGCGTGAACGTGTGGATAAGATATTGAAGCGTCGTGGCTATTATTATTTCAACAAGGATTATCTGAGTTATACGGCAGATAGCACGTTGGGAAGCAATCAGGTGGATATTAGCCTTAATCTGAAGCCATACTTGGTCGCGTTGCCCGATGGCTCGACGGAAGAGAGCCGCCACCATAAGTATACGATAAGGAATGTGAATGTTCTGACCTTGAAGAATTCAAGGTCGGTTTATAGCTCTTCCGTGCAATACGATACGCTGAAGTTCCGGCCGTGTGTGAATATCCTCTATGAGGACAAGCCTCTTTTGCGTCCAAAGGTTTTGGATGACGAGCTCCGCATCTATCCGCATTTGTCTTATAGCAGCTTTTTCGTGGATCGCACATATTCCCGGCTGAACTCGCTGGGCGCTGTCCGTTCCACGAATATCCAGTTTGTGAATCTGATGAACGAGGAGGACCAGTTGGATTGTTTCGTATTGATCAGTCCATGTAAGGCGCAGTCCTTCTCTTTGGATTTGGAAGGCACTAACTCTTGGGGCGATTTGGGTTTCGCCGTCAATGGCGGCTACCAGCATAAGAATGTGTTCAGAGGTTCCGAATTGTTGAGCCTAAAGGGCCGCTACGCACAGGAAGCCTATTCCGGAATTACGAACATATTGAGCAAACACACAATGGATGTAGGAGGGGAGGTTAGTCTTAATTTCCCTCGTTTCATGTTTCCGTTCGTAAATAAGAGTTTCCGTCGTAAAATCAACGCGCAGACCGAGTTCAGCCTTTCCGGAAATTATCAGACACGTCCCAATACGTATGAGAAGATATCGTCTACGATAGCGATGCGTTATATTTGGAATATGCGCCGTTTTTACCGATATTGTTTTGATGTCGTTGATTTGAATTATGTCAACATCAATACGCATCCTGATTTTGACCAACTGTATAGCGCACCTAAATATTCGGTGTTGCGGGATAGCTATTCGGACCATTTCATTTTGAGTTCGGGTTTCGCGATTACGTATGACGACCAGTCGAACCAGAAACGAAGGAATAAGACGTATTGTAGGGCTTCTTTCGAAAGTGCAGGCAATCTCTTGTATGCGGTGAACAGTATGTCTGGAGAGTCGAAAAATAAGGATGGGTTTTATGAGATTGCTGGAATTCCTTATTCTCAGTACGTGAAGGGAGATGTGAGTTTTTCGATGAACAAATATATAGACAGGAAAAATAGGATTGTCTATCATCTTGGGTTCGGAATAGCATTTCCTTATGGAAATGCGCAGATCGTCCCTTTTGAAAAACGTTTCTTTGGTGGTGGAGCCAATGGGGTGAGAGGGTGGTCTGTCCGTACGTTGGGTCCCGGTAGTTATTCTTCGGAAAACAAAGATGATTTTGTGAAGCAGTCTGGCGATATAAAACTTGACTTGAGTGTGGAACATCGCACCAAGCTTTTCTGGAAGATAGAGATGGCAGCCTTCATTGATGCCGGCAATGTGTGGACCTTGCGTGACTATGAGTCGCAGCCTAAGGGTCATTTTCAATTCAACAACTTCTACAATGAAATCGCGTTGGCTTATGGCGCCGGTCTCAGGTTCGATTTCACATTCTTCCTCCTTCGTTTTGATGTGGGAGTGAAGGCGTATGATCCGTCCCGTTCGTCTTCGGAGTGTTGGCGATTCCGGAATTTGAGTTGGTCCGATGATTTTGCGTTCCATTTTGCCATAGGTTATCCGTTCTGATGAATTATGGACACGAGAAAACCTATTTTTTTTCTAAAAATGTGCAATTTTTTGTGTTTTTAGCTTGCAAAAGAACGGATATGTCTGTATCTTTGCAGCCACAAATGAGGATGGTCGGGTAGCTCAGCTGGATAGAGCAACAGCCTTCTAAGCTGTGGGTCATGGGTTCGAATCCCATCTCGATCACTAAAGAAAGGAAATCAAGCGGTTAGCTTCGGTTTCCTTTCGGATTTTAAGAGAAAATGCGACGCAAATGCGACAACCTTTATTGCTTATTACTTCGTTTTAAGCAATAAAAAAATGCCCAAAGGTCAGGATTCTCAAAACACAAGCACACTAAATGGTTTCAACTATCTTCCGGCTCGGCTGCACGAGTACGACAAGGACGATTGGCAGATAGAATATTACATCCAAAACCCCGTAACAAATAGACTGGAACGCAAACGAATACGGGTAAACAAAATCCTAAAGCAATACAAGAACAGGAGAAACGCAAGGGCTCACATAGACAGCATCATATTCTCTATCAACTCAAAACGTTACTCTCCACTTCGAGAAAATGTTCTGTCGCTATGTTTGTTTGTTCCGTCTTTCGTTGGAAGCAATCGTCATTCTTTGTATTTGTTTTGTTTCCTCAAAGAAGTAGGAATGAAGATGAAAAAACGACGAACCTTTTAGTGGAAAACGGATTTTTATTTCAACATTTGCAGAAAAAAAGAGAATATGAGAAAGTACATTTGTTACTTATTGTTGACTGTTGCCGTTTGTTCGGCATGTGCAAGTCGGAAGAATGAGGTGGATGTGATTCGGTTGTCCGATGGTAGCGACTTGCAAATCGAATTTATTAAGCATGGATCATTGTTGCTTACTTATGAGGGCAGACATATTTATGTCGATCCAACCTCTCTTTTTGCTGATTATTCTGAATATCCTACCGCAGATGTGTTGCTGTTTACCCATGATCATGAAGATCATTTTGATACGTTGTCTGTAGTTCGTTTGAGGAAAAATGATACGGAGGTTGTTGGAAACGAATCAGTCATCCAAACGTTGGGTCTTGGCAAATCCATGAAAAATGGGGACTGTTTGTCTGCTATGGATGGGAAGATAAGGATCGAGGCCGTCCCTGCATATAACACTACGCCGGCACATGCTGGATTTCACACTAAAGGGCGCGATAATGGATATGTGCTGACGATAGGTGGCACCAGTATCTATATAGCCGCAGATACGGAAGCAATACCGGAAATGGCAGATCTGAAATCTATAGATATAGCTTTTATCCCAGCAAACCAGCCTTATACGATGACGGTAGACCAGGTTGTGGCGGCTGCCCGTATGATTAAGCCGAAGGTGCTTTATCCGTATCATTATGGCGAAACGGATGTGCAACAGTTGGTAGGTCGGTTGCCTGAAATGGAGGTTAGGATTAGACAGATGCAATAAATAGCCGGATAACGATAATCCCTGCAAAATCGGATATTAAAATCCGTTTGCAAGGATTGTCTTTTTTTGAGAAGGAAATGTTTATTTCTTCTTGGCGGGAACCTGAATCTCAGTCAGCCAATCTTCTTCTGACTCTTTGTTCCAAATGCCGTCTATGTAGCAGAATCTAGGATCGTCGATAATCTCATATCCATTCTCCTGTAAATAGGCGAAAAGTTTCTCGAACGATTGAGGCAGCTTGCTGTATGGGCCGTAATGGTTATAGCAGACAGCTGTTTCTATGAACGGAATCTCCTTGAACTTCAGTGTGTCCGTCTCCGGGCAGCGTGCTTCCACTACCTCGCAATATTCCAAGTCAATGTCGCCCTCGTCGAAGTTTTTGTTGTGGTCGATGGTGTAGCAGTACTCCGTCTCTTTAGGGCAGACGCAACCCGCACGTTGCATTTCCGGACCAATGACGTTCGGGCAGAGTTCGAACAGTTCTTGGTAACTTTTGACATGTTTGCGGTAGCTGGCAACGATGGCTGCCGGCAATGGTTTGATGTGTATGTTCTCCATTTTTTCCTTTTTTATGGCTCGTTCCTTTAGTCTGTCGAGTTCGATTATTCGCCGTTGCATCCGTTGAAGTTCCGCTTGGCTCTCTTTTATTTGAGACTGGATCTGTTCTAAACTAGGTAAAACCTTTCCATCATCAAAGAGTCCTTTGATGGATTCGAGGTTGAATCCCAGCTCTTTCAGCAGATGGATGCGGTTCATCCACGCCATCTGGTCTACCTCGTAATAGCGGTATCCTGTCCACTCGTCCACCTCGTGGGGTGAGAGTAGCCCAATCTTTTCGTAATGTCTTAGCGTCTTGACCGTGACTCTGCACAGTTTGGAAAACTCGCCGATTTTTAATTTGATTTTGTATTCATTCATAAGCTTTGCGCATTGCTTTCGGATACAAAGGTAAATGTAGACCTAAGGTACGAGTCAAGGAAAAATGTGTTTATTTTGGAGGAATGTAGAATTTTTGTTTTTAAGGTAGGTGCGGCCGTTTGGTTTCGGATGAAAAAAAGACGGAGAAGCACTGTGTGGAATGAACATACGGAGCTTCTCCGGCTTTTTCCCGAATCATCTCTTCCCTAATGAAAAATCTTTCGTTTTGATGATGGTGGCGTATGCACCATTCAGTGCGGAGAGATAAGCTGCCTGTACGAACTTGGCGGGGACGACGACTCCTTCGTACTCCACGTCACGGGTGGCGCAGGCGTCGCTCAATAGTGTGCATTTATAGCCTAGGTCGCTGGCTGCTCTGGTGGTGGCCTCCACGCACATATGGGTCATCATGCCTACTATTACCAACTCTTCAACCTTGTTCTTCTGTAGATATTCCAGCAATTCTGTATTCTTGAAGCTGTTAGGATAATGCTTGATGATGATTTTGTCGTTTTTTGCGGGTTTCACCGAATTGTTTATTTTGTTTCCATCTGTGTTGGGTAGGAAGAACGTGGCTCCTTCGTATTCGGAGATGTGCTGGATGTAGATTACTGGAAGTTTGTTTTTTCGAAAATCTTCTATCACCTTTTCTGCGTTGGCCGCAGCTTCGTCAGATCCTACTAGCTCCATGGCTCCACCCTTGAAGTAGTCGTTTTGGATGTCAATCACAATCAGAGCTCTTTTCTGAGCAAATACATTTCCCAAGAAGAGGAAAATGACACATAATAATAACCCGAGTTTTCTCATATTTATATAAGTTTTATAAAAATGGTAAAATTACTACAATTGATTTTAAATCCGGTTTGCTTAAAATTAAAATTTTCAAAAAATATTTTTGACTCTGAATCGTGTGGTTGTAAAAAACAATTTGGTAAAGTAAGAAATATCTTGAGTGAATGCTTCCTAATCAAAATGGGGCAGGCTCTTATGCCAGACCAAGAGATGATTTCCACCGCATTTATCAAAATCGTCACAATTTGTTGATATTACTATAAGAGTTTCTTTATCCATCGAAATGCTTTATATGGCATATATCGGAAGGATAGGTCGATGTAGATTGGGGTTTGTATGACAGCTTTGTCGTGCGAGAAGGCATTGAAGCTCTCTTTCCCATGGTATTTTCCCATGCCGGAGTTGCCTACGCCGCCGAACGGTACGTCTTCGTTTGCCAAGTGCATGATGACGTCGTTGATGCATGCCCCGCCGGAAGAAGTGAATCTCAATATATCTTCGCCTTTCTTTTTCTTTCCGAAATAGTAGAGAGCTAATGGCTTCTCCCTTTTGTTGATGAATTGGATGGCTTCTTCTGTCTCGGAAAATTTTATCATGGGTAGTATAGGTCCGAATATCTCCTCTTGCATGACTAGGGCTTCCTTTGGAACGTTGGTCAGTAGTGTGGGCTCAATATACCTGTCGTTCCTGTCTGTGTGTCCGCCGCTCACTATTGTTCCGTCGTGAAGATAGGCGGCAACGCGGTCGAATGCCTTATCGGAGACCATACGGCCGTAGTGTCTGCTTTCTTGTACTCGGTTGCCGTGCAGTTGGCGGATGGCATTGCCAAATTCGAGAATGAAATTTTCTTCCTGTGACTCATGGATCAGCAGATAATCGGGTGCGACGCAGGTCTGTCCGGCGTTAAGAGTTTTTCCCCATGCCACACGGCGGGCCGCCACTTTAATATTGGCCTCTTCATCTACGATGCAAGGACTTTTGCCTCCTAGCTCCAAGATGACGGGAGTGAGGTGCTTGGCGGCTGCTTCCATGACTTTTCTGCCTAGCGTAGGGCTGCCGGTGAAGAAGATGATGTCAAACCGTTGGTTGAGTAGTTGTGCATTGACCACCCTATCTCCTTGTACTACGGCGATGTGTTGCTCGTCGAATGTCTCACGGATCATTTCGCCGATGACGGCGGAGACGTGAGGAACATATGGGGATGGTTTCATTATGGCGCAGCATCCTGCTGAGATGCATCCTACCAGCGGATTGAGCAGCAATTGTACGGGGTAGTTCCATGGTGATATGATGAGGGCGCATCCTAGTGGCTCTTTGATGATTCTGCTTGAGGCCGGCATCATCTTCAGAGGGGTGTGGCGTCGTTGCGGTTTTAACCAGGAACTGAGGTGGTGAAGGTGATTCTTTACCTCGCTCTGTACTATGCTTATTTCTGTAAGGTAGGCCTCTTCCTTCGATTTGTGGAGGTCTGTCCATAATGCTTCGTATATTCTCTCTTCCCTGTCGGAAATCGCTTTCTGTAGACGGAGCAACATCTCTTTCCTGAATTCATTGCTCAACGTATTTCCTTTGTGGAAGAATGCGTTCTGAAGCGAGACTATCTCCGTTATTTTCTCTTCTGAAGTGTTTTCTGTTGTCATGTTGAAAGAATGAAATGATTTGGTGTTTTATAATTAACGTTAATAAGCTATTGTGTTGTTCGTGTCGCATGATGTTTTCTTGTCGGAGATTGTGTGATTTTCCTTTCAAGAAAAGTAAGGCTGGACGGATTATATTCTTTGCCAATGTGTATCTTGCGCCGATGCAAATATAAAAAAACACAAGGGTTTATGTCACGAACTTATTTTGTATCTTTGCGTAAACATCAAGAGGAATGCGTATGAAATACCCGATAGGAATACAGAGCTTCGAGAGGATTATCGAAGAAGGATATGTCTATGTGGACAAGACAAAACTTGTTTATGACTTGGTTCAAAATGGCAGTGTCTATTTTCTGAGCCGTCCGCGCCGCTTCGGAAAATCGTTGCTGGTCTCCACGTTGAAGAACTATTTCTTGGGGAGGAAGGAGCTTTTCAAGGGTTTCGCCATCGATTCTCTCGAAAAGGAGTGGCTGGAATATCCGGTGTTCCATCTCGATTTCGGGAAACAGAATTTCTCTGCTCCGGATGCCTTGGAAAAGACGCTGGAGAAGTTTGTGGCCGATCACGAAGACATTTATGGAAGGAATAGAAACAGCTCTACCATCGGCGACCGCTTCGCCGATTTGCTGAAGGCGGCCTACGAAAAGACGGGTCGCCGTGCCGTGGTCCTGGTTGACGAATATGACAAACCGTTGCTCGACGTGATGGATGCGGGCGATACCATCGTCATCAATAATGTGAAGAAGAGGTTGGAAGATTGGTACCGCGATGTACTGAAAGGCTTCTATGGTGTGTTCAAGGCGGCGGACGAAAATCTGAAGTTCGTGTTGCTCACGGGTGTCACCAAGTTTTCTCAGGTGAGCGTGTTCAGCGGCTTCAACCAACCGAACGACATCAGCATGGATGCTCGTTACGAGACGCTTTGCGGCATCACCAAGGAGGAGCTGCACACGGTCTTCGCCGAGCCGATTGCCGAGCTGGCGGGGAAGCAGCACCGCAGCGTGGAGGAGATGAGGCTCGTGCTGAAACGGCAGTATGACGGATACCACTTCAGCGAGGAGATGGCCGACGTCTATAACCCGTTCAGCATCATCAATGCCTTTGCCAAAATGAAAATAGACGACTACTGGTTTCGTACCGGCACGCCGACCTACTTGGTGCGCCTGCTGCGCCACTGCAACGAGAACATCAACGAACTGGTGGGCCGATACTACGACACGCAGTCGTTCGTCGACTACAAGGCGGACGTGGAGCGTCCGCTGCCGATGATCTACCAAAGCGGGTACCTCACCATCAAGAAATACAATCAGAGGCGAAATACCTATCTGCTCGACTTCCCGAACGATGAGGTGAAGAAGGGCTTTGTCACTCTTCTTGCGGCCGATTATCTGGAAGCGAAGGAGAGTCAGGAGGCGTGGGTGCAGGATACCGTCGATGCGCTGGAGGAGGCAGACTTGGAGAAGTTCCGCCGCCTGCTCACCTCTTTCTTGTCCAGCATCCCGTATACCATGCGCCGCAAGGACGATGAGCGGGAGCGTGAACGCTACTTCCAGTATACATTCTACCTGTTGCTCCGAATGGTGAGCATCTACACCGTGTTTGTGGAGAAGCAGCAGAGCGAAGGCCGCGTGGACTGCGTGGTGGAGACGGACAATGACATCTTCATCTTCGAGTTCAAGCTCGACGGTACCGCCGACGAGGCACTCGCACAGATAGAAGCCAAGGGCTACGCCTGTGAGTACGAGGGAGACAGACGTCCTGTCCATAAGATAGGTTGCGGCTTCTCGTCCGAGACGGGAACGGTGGGGAGCTGGCGGTGCGAGTGATTGTCTGTTGGACAGACCGTCGTTTCTTTGATACAGTTTGTTCAATCCCATATAACATCAAGCCCGGACCGAATGCGTTTCAGTCCGGGCTTGCTATTTCAATAATAATGCAAAGGAGCGGTTCTATTTTTGCTTTATAAATCGTATGGGTAATCGAATTTAAGTTTGCCACAGACGAAGTATGCCATATCTATAAAGTTGTCGATGTTGGTAAAACCTCTGGCTCTCCGTTTTGGTCAATTGTGTCTTAATGTTAATCCCTCAGGAATTTCGTTGTTCACGCCCGGGCACGTGAAGTTGGCATTTGTGAGTTTCTTGTCCTCCGTATCATAGGCCTTGCTCTTTTGACCCATATCGTTGACAGACCCTCCGCATCTTTGGAAATCGATTTGGATTTTGGATGCGAAGGCTTTTTGCTACTATCTGGCTCTTTGATAAGCGAGGCCTCTTTTGCTTCCCAAGTTGAAAGTAGTCCCAGCTCTAAGGCAATATATCCTCGCCTCTCATAATGTTCCAAAAATAACTGTTGTTATCAAGTTGTCCATACAATTCGTTATGAATCTCAAAAAGGCCGGCAAAAGTAAAGTGTGTAAGAGACATATCGTTTTTTTTGTATAATTAGGCAACCGTTATGGGTTTGCATCCATATTCCTCCTCTCTGGATTTGTCGGGCGCGCCATGTAAATGAATTAATGAATCTTATATATGAAGAGAACGTTACAATGCCGTCTTCGTAACTCTTTACCGTACCCCCGAAGTCTACCGAGATGGAATCAATATTCTCTACCCCAACCACTTCTCTCATGTCCAGTTTGAAGACACCATCTTTGGTGAAGATTTTTTTGCAGTCTTCTAAATGCTGATCAGAATAACAAAGCTCTGTCAACGCGGTGTTGTTTCTCACATCCAGCGTCGATATGGAATTCTCACCGCAATCAAGCGTTGTCAAAGCGGTGTTCTTGCTCACATCCAGAGTTGACAGAGAATTAAAAGAACAAACAAGCGTTGTCAAAGCGGTGTTCTTGCTCACATCCAGAGTTGATATGGAATTATATGAACAATCAAGCGTTGTCAAAGCGGTGTTCTTGCTCACATCCAGCGTCGAAATGGAATTATTCCTGCAATCAAGTTTTGTCAAATTGGTGAAATACTCTATGCCGGCCAACGATTTGATTTTCGTTTCAGGAACAATTATCGGATATTCAGTGTCCATCGCCACAACCGTAGTGTCCACAACCGTATCATCCAACACCACTATCGTGTCTACTAAGATTATCTCTGTAACTGAAGAGAGTTCCGCATCCGAAAGTATGCCGTTTTGGTCTTTGTCGAAATGCTCCTGTACATATTGGCGGAATATGTCGTCCGAAAAATTCGTTTTTGTTATGGCCACATTCCCTGCTTGGGGGAGTATCCCTGCTTTGGGGAGTAGGTATATAAGCATGCAATTGCAACCGGCAACAGCAATAAATATTTTGTGAATTTCTTTTTCATTGGAAGATGAACGTTGTTCGTTTATGTTAAATATATAAATAATGGGCGAAGTTACGGATTCTCATGGAAAGTGAAAATAATTGACGGATAAATGGGAGGAAAGCCCGAAACTTTCCGTTTCGGGCTTTCCTATGAATGTTTTTTTTGAATCTTATTTCATCTTTGCGATGTTCTCCTTCAATGTGGCGATTTTACTCTCGGCGTCCGCCTTCTTCTTGCGTTCGTTGTCCACAATCTCCGGTTTCGCATTGGCCACGAATTTCTCGTTGCTTAGCTTCTTCTCCACCGAAATCAAGAACCCTTGCAGGTATTTGATTTCATCTTCCATCTTTTTGATCTCTTCCTTCACATCCACATTGTTTCCGAGAGGGATGGAAATCTCGATGGTGCCTACCATGAAGGAGGCTGCCGCACCGTTGATGGAGCCTGTTGTCTCCGTTATCTTGCTGATGTTGGCGAGTTTCTCGATGATGGCGTTGTTCTTCCCGCAGAAGTCACCTTTGTAGAAAAGGTCGAATGATTCCCTTGGAGAGATTCCCTTGTCGGCGCGTATGTTACGTATTCCGGCAATGATATCCTTGGTGGTCTCCATCCTGTGGATACTCTTCTCGCAGAAGTCCGTTGCCGTAGGCAATAGGCTGACCATGATGCTGTCCTTCCCGTCACGCTCTTTGATGGCTTGGTAAAGCTCTTCCGTGATGAATGGCATGAACGGATGCAATAGCTTCAGTAGCGTTTCGAAATAAGAGAGCGTGGTCTCGTAGGTGGCTTTGTCTATTGGCTGCTGGTAGGCAGGCTTCACCATTTCCAAGTACCAAGAGGAAAATTCGTCCCAGAAAAGTTTGTAGACGGCCATCAGGGCTTCGCTGATACGGTATTTGTCGAAGCAGTCGTTGATTTCGATGATGGTCTTGCCCAATTGCTCGTGAAACCATCCGGTGGCGATTTTTGCAGCTTCCGGTTGTTCCAGCTTCTCGTCCACTTCCCATCCTTTTACCAGACGGAAGGCGTTCCATATCTTATTGTTGAAGTTACGTCCTTGTTCGCAGAGCGATTCGTCAAAGAGAATGTCGTTTCCGGCAGGAGCGGAGAGCATCATGCCCATACGCACGCCGTCTGCGCCGAACTTCTCAATCAGCTCCAATGGATCAGGAGAGTTGCCGAGCGATTTTGACATCTTACGTCCCAGCTTGTCGCGGACGATGCCCGTGAAATAGACGTTGCGGAACGGCATCTCGCCTTCATATTCGTATCCGGCCATAATCATACGTGCCACCCAGAAGAAGATGATGTCCGGACCGGTCACCAAGTCGTTCGTCGGATAGTAGTATTTGATCTCTTCGTTGCCAGGATTGTTGATCCCGTCGAAGAGGGAGATTGGCCACAGCCAAGAGGAGAACCATGTGTCCAGACAGTCTTCGTCCTGACGTAGGTCCTCTATTTTAAGGGCGGCGTTGCCTGTTTTTGCTTTTGCCAATTCCAGAGCTTCCTCTGCCGACTGGGCAACCACATATCCGCCTTCCGGCAAGAAATAGGCCGGGATGCGGTGTCCCCACCACAACTGACGGCTGATGCACCAGTCCTTGATATTGTCCAACCAGTTGCGGTATGTGTTTTTGTATTTAGAAGGATAGAACTTCAGATCGTCGTTCATGACAGGCTCCAAAGCTATCTTTGCGAGATGTTCCATCTTCAGGAACCACTGCATGGAGAGTTTAGGCTCGATGACTACGTTGGTCCTTTCCGAATAGCCCACCTTGTTGGTGTAGGCCTCTACCTTTTCCAGCAGGCCGGACGTCTGAAGGTCTGCCTCAATCTGCTTGCGGACGTCGAAGCGGTCTTTGCCGACGTATAGCCCGGCAGCCTCGCTGATGGTTCCGTTGTCGTTGAATATGTCGATGGTCTGCAAGTTGTATTTCTCACCGAGCATATAGTCGTTCACGTCGTGTGCGGGAGTTACCTTCAGACATCCGGTACCGAACTCGATGTCCACGTATTCGTCTTCGATGACCGGAATGATACGGTTCACCAGCGGAACAATTACCTTCTTTCCGCTCAACCATCTGTTCTTAGTGTCTTTCGGGTTGATACACATGGCGGTATCTCCCATTATGGTTTCCGGACGGGTGGTGGCAACTACGGCGTAGCGGCCTTTCTCATCGCGGTGGACTACCTCGCCTTCGTCACCGGTTTCACCCTTGCCGTCGTCTTCTGCCACGTAATATTTCAAGTAGTAGAGTTTGCTGTGCTCTTCCTTGTAGATGACCTCCTCGTCAGACAGTGCGGTAAGGGCCTTCGGATCCCAATTCACCATACGCACGCCGCGGTAGATAAGACCTTTTTGATATAGGTCGCAGAATACTTTCAGTACGCTCTTGCTGCGGGTCTCGTCCATAGTAAAGCCTGTGCGGTCCCAGTCGCAGGATGCGCCCAGCTTCTTCAGCTGTTCGAGGATGATGCCTCCGTGTTTGTGGGTCCATTCCCATGCGTGTCCGAGAAACTGGTCGCGGGTGAGGTCTGTCTTCTTGATTCCCTCTTGTGCCAGTTTGTTTACCACTTTCGCTTCCGTGGCTATGGATGCATGGTCGGTTCCTGGCACCCAGCAAGCGTTCTTGCCAAGCATACGTGCGCGGCGCACGAGTATGTCCTGAATGGTATTGTTCAACATGTGTCCCATGTGTAGCACGCCCGTTACGTTAGGCGGTGGGATTACGATTGTGTAGGGTTCGCGGTCATCGGGCTTCGATTTGAAGAACCCGTTGTCCAACCAGTACTGATACCATTTTGACTCTACGTCGGTCGGATTGTATTTGCTTGCCAATTCCATTTTATCTATGTTTTAGAAACTTTATCGTATGTTTTTAGTCCGCAAAATTATGAATTTTTTATTAGAAAAACTTGTGAATGAGTATGGAATTGTTTGATAAATTGGGATTTTGGGGAACAAGAAGGGAATGGAAATGATGCCGAATGATGGTGTATGGTTGATTCTGTGATGGAATCTGGTGTTATGGGTTGTTTATACGTGCTCGTTCCCATTCTGTTCCGAATCTCAATGGTGCGGATGTTTCTTTGTCTTTTTCCGAAAAATTTTGTTCTTTACATCTTAGTAGTCGTCATCAGAAAATGACAGTTGACGATTTGGACGAAATGCACTAGGCATCATCTGTTTGCACTTGCTGTTGTCCTATTTTTCGGAAGATACGGCAATTTCCTCCGCTAAAACCTTTTTTGTTTCTTCTCTTTTTGGGCAAAATGGTTTGTTCACGCTGCGGCACGCATCCCATCCTCTGCGAACAAAGGCGAGTGTTGTATTGCCGATGGCGAGATGCTTTTGAAAAAAATCTGTTCATTCTGTAAATCCTGTCCGAGAATCTACGGAGATAGAAACGGACTTTCCATCATTACCCATTCTACATCAGATTCCTATGTTATCTTTGATGTGTGTGTTGAAAAAATATTTATATAATAAAAATTATTTGTACGTATAGTTTTTGAATTCTGTTTATATTTGCGCTGTAAATTCATGAAGGGAATGCCTATGTGCCTGTATTGTTGGTGTGGTAATCCTTGTTTTTGTGTTTTATGAGAATTTGTATAACCTGCAGTTGCTGGCAGAATAGAGAAAGAAGAAGTGAAAAATCGAGAGTAGGAACGTGAAAAAATGAATCATCTTCTTCAACTTAATTTTATATGGAAGGACGATATTATAAGATACCGTTGGATTTTGGTGCCTTGTTGGATGAAACTCACGGAAGTGTAGATTTATGTTCGGAGTTGGAGTCGGTGGATCAACACATTGAGCTGTTGGTTATGACCTATCCCGGCGAACATGTTTTTGACAGAACCTATGGTACGGGGATTTGGGAGATGGATTTCGAGAGGATCGTCTCGTTGGATGCCTGGAAAACCAAGTTTGCCGAGTGTTTGGCGCGAGCTGTGGGCTTGTATGAGAAACGAATATCCGACTGCCGTTTCCGCCTGGAGGTGGAGGATGTGCTAATTGAAAACGGTATGGTCAATCATGTTAGTGTAAAAAAACGTGTCGATGTTTTTGTGGATGCCGTTCTGAATTCGACAGGAGACCGCTGCCGATTGCATTATACATTGTATTTGGGCCCGTTGTCTAAAGATTAATCTTGCAAATGAACAGATATAGGGAAAGTAAGGAGGAGATAAAGGACCGGATGATAAGGACCGCCTTGGATTTTTGGAATATAAAGAAAGTGGAGAATCTGGATCCTTTTGTCAGACTGTTGGTCGAAGCGTTGTCAATGCAGCTTCATCTTCTGTCTGACGATATAGCGGATATTGAGGTGCGCACCATGCGGAGGTTGAGCGAGGTTTTGTTGCCGGAGTCTGTATCGATGGCGCGGCCTGCCCATGCCATCGCATATTTGGATCCGTTGACGGATGGTCTTATGACAGACCCTTTGTCCGGATTCTATTCCACGTCTCCTTTTCTTGGAAGGAAAGAGAGCCGTCGTTATTCTTTTTATCCCGTTTGCCGCACACCGCTACACCGTATGTCTGTCAAGTCAATCGTCGTTGGTGGCGATGTATATGAGGTTTTGCCTGATATGGAGAAGAAACTGGTGGTCAGAGGCGAGTCTTCTCCTGAAAATCATAACAAGGTTTTTGTCGGGTTGCGGATCCCTGCAAAAAAGGCGGTTCTTCGCCATCTCTCTCTTTATGTCGATTTCCCGAATGTGGACAATCGCAATGAATATCTTCGTTTGTTGACCTATTGTGATTGGCGGTTTAATGGGTTGCCCATCCGCGTGTCCAATGGATTGTATGCGGTTGAGGATAAAAAGATGGATGGGGTGCCGGGTTTCTTCCGTTCCCAAGAAAATGATGTTCGAGTAAGCAAAGACATTCTGAGTTTTTATCGTAAACGTTATGTCACGATAGAGGAGGAAATTTCTGTTACGGAAGAGGATGCTTCTCCTTTTCCGGAGACGAAAGTGGGTTCGACGCTTCCTTCTACTGTTTGTAAGGAGGACCTTGTCTGGTTGGAGGTTGAATTTCCTCCTCAGTTCTCGGCTACGGTTCTGGCAGATATACAGATTTTGACCAATGCTGTCCCTTTGGTCAATAAGGAGCTGCATAGCATAACCAACTCGGTGCGTAATGATTTTGGGGTGATACCTATTCCGGCAAGTGGAGGCGAGTCTTTGTTGGATGTGTTGGACGTGTTGGATGAAAATGGAGTACGTTATGTTCGGACTTTTGGCTACAAGGAAAGGGCGGACGAAAACTTCTATACCTTGCGGCAAGGTGGCTGTGAATCTTTCGATCAGCGGGATGCGAAAGATTTCCTGTTGCGGCTTCAAAATCTTTTGGAAGAAGAAATGAGCATCTTTTCCTCTTCTGATTTTTCCCATAATACGGAGAATACATACATGATAGAGCGGTTGCTTTCCAAGATAGGAGGAATGTCGGGAAGAGTGATTGCCGATACGGAAAAACCGTATTATCTTTTTGTGGAGCCTCCTCAAGGCACGTCCTTGTTTTTTGTACGTTATTGGACCACATTAGGACCATTGTCTAACGGTATGCGCATCGGTCTGTCGTTGAATCCTCAGGAGTCCCTGTTTGGTGACATGAATCCTGCTGTTCTGGTTACACCTTCGTTGGGTGGTGCGGCGGCACCTTCGGAGAGTGAGAGGATAGCTCGCTTTAAGTATGTTCTGGGATGCCGCAATAGGATTGTGACCAATAATGACATCCGTAACTTCTGTCTGGCTCAACTCTCCGATCTCATTTCTGATGTCCGCATCGAGAAGGGTGTGATGCGGGGACTCTTGCCCGGCGAGGGTTTGTTGCGGACTATCGACGTGCATCTGCGACCTCTCGCTCCGATGGAGGATGAGAAGCAGCGAAGGCAAATTTCGGACAATCTGTATGACTGCCTGCGTGAAAATTCACCCATGACATTTAATTATCGAATATTTATAGAATGATATGAATCTTATTTTTGCTGATCTCTTCAAGACTTATCTGCTGTTTCCTTTGTTAGCCTTTTTGTTGGCGGCGGTGGTCTTGTTTGTTGCTAAGAAAAACAAGTTATTGGACGATAGGAAGGCAATCGTTTTTATCCTTGTTTCATGCTTTGTGCTATCCCTGCCCGGTTTTTTTGGTTTCCTGCAAGTGATGTTCATGCCGTATACGTTTCTGGCTATTCAGCTGTTGTATCTTTTGGCCGGTTTTGTCAATCATAGGCTATTGGTGCGTTATGTGAAGAGATTGGAATCGGGATCGTTATGTCTGTTGCTCCTTTTCCTCTTTGTTCAGATGCTGATGGCGTGGGCTCTTTTCTCCGTCTGGTTTAACCTCACGAACGATTTCCTGTATGGCATTTGGGCGGGCTCGTCGGTCTGCGCGTTACTGTTGGTGCCGTTATTCCTGAAAACATACGAGAGCTATCTGAAAATCCCGTTGGAGATTTATAAGATGCGGACGTATCTGTCGACAGATACTTTCAATGTGTCTCAATCGTCGATAGATGCCGACGGTTTGTTGGTTTGCGAGATTGAAGTCTACCGAACTGTGGACGAAGGGAAACCTATCAGAATTAAGGCGAAATCGTTGCCTAGTATGGTTTTGGGCGATTGGTTTGGCCTGATTGTTTCCGATTATAACCAGAAGAAGTCTGGCAACCGGATAGAAATCAATGATTCGGAGTCTCCCTATGGGTGGATATTTTATACCAAATCGTCTTTTTTTAGACCCCGCCGATACATGGATCCCGACCTGTCGTTCGTGGACAATGCCTTTGTGGAGCAGAATCTGATTGTGGCGAAACGGGTCAGAAAGTGTGGAATGTGAAAACTTAATTGATATGGAAAACAAATCGGAATATTTGCCAGTTAACTGGATGCAGGGCATGAACGTGTCATCCTCCCATTTTGTGGCGACGGAAAATTACTTGTTGGAGCGAATGCTTCGTAACACATCGGTGCTACAATCTCCGTTTCTGTACGGACTGTTGCCGGAGGAGAAAGGAGAACCGTCCATGCGTCTGCGAATAAACGGGAAAGGAAGCCATGCTCTATTGGTTTTGGATGCGTATCGGGGAATGACTCCTGGCGGGTATATGCTTCTCCTGAACGACGGGAACGAGAGTGTGAGTTGCCCTTGCGAGACGGAAGGGGAGGTGCCGGAGGCGGGTTGGGATGTGGTCTTGTCTGTCTCCCCGTATGATCGGAATCCGAGCGGAGAGCCGAATCTGCAAGAGACGCCACCTCGCTACCCGTTCGTAGAACCCTCTTATCGTCTCAACATGGTGGCAAGACTTAAAAAGGAGGTGAATAGATATGGTCCTTTTGATGTGGTGGTTGGCCTTCTCCGTAAGAAGGAGTCCGCTTTTGTTTTGGATGCCAATTATATACCGTCATCCATGACGATGTCTTCGCATCCTGATTTGCGAGGTTATGTGAATAGTCTGTCGGAGAAAATTGCCACGATACAGAATTCCGTTCGTCTGGTTATAGAGAAGGCTATGGGGCAATCAGACAGATCTTCGGTCATGGATAGCGTGTTGTTATTAAGCAAAGAGTTGATGCGGAGTTTGGGATCCCTTTATTTCAGGTGGCGCAACTGTGCCTATACTTTGTCTCCGTATCAGGCGGTGGAGATTCTGACCTCTCTTGCTAACTCGGTGATGGTAGGTCTGGGTTTCCTGCCAAAGAGAGAGAAGGAGGAGATGTTGAAATATTTCTACGAATGGAACGGAATCTCGCCCTCTTCGTTCGAACATATGATGGAGGAGGCTGTGGATAAACCCTATAATCATAACCGCATCCGCTCGTCTATGCTGGTGGTGGATGGTGTTATCCGCACGTTGGAAGAGCTCTTCGTGAACTTGAGTCATTTGGACTATATCGGTCAGCATAAAGAGAGTATTGTCATCTCGGTGTCGGAGCGACATTCCGATGGCGCATCGTCAAAAGGTACTGGTTGGTTGGTGGTGGATTGAGAGGTGTATTGAATAATTTGTCGCCAAAATTTTGATGGCGGCTATTCTCGTTCTACTACGGGAAGTCTGACTAAATGAATGCAAGTGAAAAAATGGTAGGAAATGCAAAACAGATTCTGAGTATGGAGAAGAAACGACGCAAGGACTTACCCCTTGGCAATACGCTGTCGACAGACTATAAGGCGGAACTGCTGGCTGCTGGTCTGGTGGAAAGCGGGACTCCGGCAGATGAGGTGCGTATTGTCCGTATGGGTAAAAGGACGGGAGGTAAAGCCATCTCTAAGATTGCCCGTGAATATTCGCATGATGAGTTTGTAGACTATCTGAATTTTTATGTCATCAAACGGGACCTTTATGAGTCTTTGCCGGAGGGATTGTTTCATTACAATCAGATGCCGGAGGGTAAGAAAGGTAGGCGGGCAGTTCTGGATGCCATGAAAAGAGGAAAACAGGAGAGCTTCAATGCTAGGTTCTTTTTCCGGCCTTTTGAGATGATGATGGATAGGATGCTCATCGTAGCTCATCTGTACGAGTGGCGTTTGGAGAAAAGAGACAAACATGGTGAGTTTGTCCGGCTACTGGATTCCCATTGGCCTTTTCTGAAAGATATGGAATTGGATAAGGCTTTGTTTGTAGTCCATTTCCTGTCTCAAAGTTATCGGCTGACGACTCCCGATCAGATAGCGGAGGTGTTGTCCGTATGTCTTGACTGCGAGGTCTCCATATCTTTGTGTCAGGAGCAGTTAACTATTCGTGAGGAGGAAATGTGGAGTTTGGGTTATGGACGGCTGGGTATGTCTGCCACCATGGGCGGTGGCGTTACGGATTCGTTTCCGGTGGTGAAGGTAGATATAACCGGTTTGAATAGAGCGTATAAAGACTTGTTTCTGCCTGACAGTTTGGCGTATAAGCAGTTACTTTGTATCATAGATCTCTTCCTTCCTGCCGATGCAGAGTTGCAGGTCCATATAAACGCAGCTCAGGACGCGGCAGGGTTTCTCCTTTTTGAAGGAGATGGAATCGTCCCTATTCTAGGATTTACAACGGTATTATCATAAAAAAGAAGAAGATGAAGGCGTTAAATAATAAGGAGGTGATGCGTTCGCATATCAAGTTTGCCTTTTACATGGTGGCTTTGGTGGCTGTGTCGCAGTTGTGTGTCTTTTCGTTCATGAAGGTCTCTTCTGCCGAAGTCTCCGCAATAAAGGAGAGAACCGGCGATAGTGAGGAAATCTATGCGGCGCAGATCGCCATTAGTGAGGATTTTTCGGATATTTTCGGATTATATCGGACATTCGACTTGTCGGAAAATGTGAATCCTGATTTTCTAATGCATTCTATTGTGACAAAAAAGATGAATGTGTCCAATAGGGTGCAGACTTTGGGCGAAAGGGATGCTGTGCTGTATAGGCATTTGCTTTTGCAAATGGATGATTTTCTTCGTGTCCGCGATTCCATATCGGCATTGAAGAAAGTGGAGGCGACGGCTAAAGAGGATTTGATCAGGTGTAATGAGGAGAGCCGTAATATAACGCGCCGGGTTCGTGTGGGGCGACTTAGTTATGGAAAAAACAAATGAATATGAAAGAGAAAGAGAGTTTGGATTCATTGAATCCCAGAGAGCGCACTATCGCGTTCTTTTATGTGCTGATTCTTTTTGTGTTGGCTTCGACATCGTGTGGCTTCGTGTTGTTCTTCTCCAATCCGGACTATAGATGTTTGGGAGGCAAACAGGAGGCTTTGGAGCGGATGTCCAGAATACGTAGTTTTGAACGGGTGCAGTCTGCTTGGATGGAGAAGATTTCGTCCGTGGAGTCCAGAGTGGCAAAAATAGATCCAAGTCTGAGCGCTTCGTATGAGAAACGGGAAATTAATTTTCTTCTTGGCGAGATTCGAAACGTCCATGTCCAAAATAAATGGGACGAACGTTATCGTATTTTCGACCATTTGGCTATGTTTTATGAGTTGCGGGTGTTTGATAAGGAGAGACTTTGGACAACACAGAAAAACATAGAGAAGTTCAATTCCGATTTGGACCGATGTCGTAATAGTATGGATAAAAAGAAGATTGATTTAATGCAGTGACTTTATGAAGAGTGTTTTTTCGCGAGGTAAGGTGCTTGTCTTTTCTATTTTGACGATATTTCTTCTGCTGGCATGGTCGGTTCGGAAATTGGCTTCTGGACGTGAAATTCATGCCGAAGTCTCTGCTTCGGAGATAGAGTTGGGGAAGCCTATCTTTTTTGTTGATAGCACATACAAAACCTATAAGGTCGTTTGGGAATTTGGCAATGGCGATTTCTCCCAAGAAAAGAGAGGAAGGTATGTCTTCCCTGAAGTTGGAAAATATCAGATACGTCTTACGGTAGACAATTGCATGGAGAAGTTTTTTGTCGTGAAGGTGCGAGAACGGAGGATGACTCCTGGGCGAAGGCCTATCCGTATTATTGCGCCGAAGCGGGTGTTGCAAAATGAACGGGTTATTTTCATGGCCGATGGCGATTCGAAGGACTGGAGATGGGAGTTTGGCGAGAGTGGCGACGTCGATTCACAGGACCGCAATCCGATTTATGCGTATTCGCAGCCTGGCTGTTATGAAATCCGTCTCAGTACGGAGACCACAAAATATCCTGTAGTCCATCAGGTGGAAGTTCTTCCTGAATATACGGAGAGCGATTCGTCTGACGTCATGACGCTGATTGCCGTAGATATTCAGGAACATCTGCAAAACATAGTGGACAAAGGTTCGTTCAACGCCAATTACAACTACATACTGAAGAAATACCTTCATGACAATCCCAATGTGATGGTATTGGTCAATAGTGATAAGGAGAACGATTTCTATTCTTATTGCTATGGGCTGAAGATTGTAGGCAGACAATATTCTACGACGATCAATGAGGTTGTGGTGGAGACGGACAAGAATGCCAGTTGTGTGAGGAAATTATTAATTAATCAGAATTCGATAAAGGAGAAGCCATGAGGTTTAAAAGGAAGAGAAATGCTTTGTTTTTTTGCGTTACTACGTTTTTGTTCTATGCTTGTTCGCCAGTGAATCTTTTCACGAAGGTCAGGAAAACGCCTGAAGAATACACTAAGAACTATTGTTGCGGAGATGTTTCTGTGCCAAAGTCGGTTGGAGGTAGAGGGCCGTGGATTGTCTATTCTGATAGGGACGGAAATTCAACTTATTATAATCCAGGCGGAAAAGTGCAGATGAAGGTAGCTTCTTTTATGGATCCGTTTGTCGTTATTGGAGAAAAAGGTAATTATCTTCGTTTGGTGAAATATGATTCTGGCATTTTGGAAAACGGGAAGTGGAAGAATCGTGACATGGCGGAATATTTTGGATGGATGCATAAGGATAATTTGTTGCTCTCGGCCCATGCCACAACGGATGTGGCGACAGGTGCTTCCATAAAAATGATCACCATGGTTCGGGATACAACGCCATTCTCCCGCACCAAAGATTTCTTTTCTGCCGACTCTGTCGTTATATTTCAGGAGCCTGAGTTGTTGAACCCGATAGGAAAGGTCCCGTTTCAGAAGCCTATCTTTTTGGCCAAGAGAAGTGTGGATAAGACTAAGAGTCTTTTGGTGGGAAAAGAAGAGACGACTCCAGACGGGGCTAAAACGATGGTGGCCGGTTGGGTGTCGTCGTCTCTGGTCATGCCTCTCGGTGAGTTGTTGTATGCTGATTTTTCGGAAATGCCAATTCTTGATTTTTCGTTTTCTTCGAAAGGGCAGCAGGACTTCTCTCTTCAGAAGGAAACGGTAATGCAACTCTATTCCAGTTATCTACTTCCTGATTTAGAGGGCATTTCTCCTGTCTATTCCATAAAAAATGAAGGAGACGACAATGCCGTTATCAAAACCACACTTCCGGTTAGAATGATGGATGATAGTCGCAATCTGGTGTATAGCCTATCCGACGAACCCATTACGAGGGGGCAGTATGATGATTTCTGCAGTAATCTTCAAAAAGTCAATTTGATGGTTGTCTTTTCTGACCAGAAGATGGTCTGTGAAAAATTTGAGCAGATAGTATCCTCTTTGCAGAGCCTGAATGGCATTCTGAAGGGAAGTGTGTCCGGCTGTACGTTTAAGATGGGTTATGTTGTTGGCTTTGACGGAAACGGCGGAGTTGATGGAGGAGAATTCGCATTAAATGCAAACATAGATTCTGTGCTCTCCTCGATGGAAACTTACGCAGATGCGAAGAGTAGAAAAAAGTTGGTTTTCAGGGAGGATGCCTGGCGGGCATTGAAACGCGCGCTCCGGCTGTTGTCTCCATATAAGTCGGAGAGTAATATTGTGGTGTTGATAGGGGAGAATGGAAATGTGAGGGAGCAAGTGGATGCTTCGCTGGTGAATGATCTGGTAGATGCGAACTGTCGCCTAGTAGGATGTCAGTTGGTTTCCAAGCAGGGAAACTCATTCAATAATTTTGTTTTGCAGATGGAGGATATGATCAGCCGCTCTGCGTCACGTGTCTCTCAGAAGAAGAAACGGCTGTTGGTCCATTCAGAGCAGTTGCGTCCGGTCAATCAATATAAGGAGTATTCCGAAAATGTCTATGCTTTGGATTTCCCTAAGAATAGCATGACACAAGGTTGGATTATCTTTCCGAAGAAAAAAGAAAATCTGTCGCCCGATTTGCTCCTGTCTGTTACCGACTCCATTGTCAGAGAGGTGGAGTCTGACAATGAGGATGTGCTATCTCATATACGTTCTGCGTTTAAAAACTCCGGTGTGGGACGTACCTCTCTGAATCCTATGTGGTTGAGGCTTGGTGGTGTTTCTGAAACGTATGCGGTGAAGCCTTTGGCGCTTCAGCCGATGGCCTCGCTTCGTCCGACGACGAATTACCCCATTTCCCTGAAAACGTCTATCCGGGATCTGAAGCAGGGGAGGTATGTGTTGTTTCTGACAGAGTCTGAATTGTCACGGATACGGGGGTTTCTAAGAGATTTGACCTCAGTCCGTGTCGATTATAAATATTCGGCAAGAGGAGGAGGTAAGAAGAATAGGAACAAATCCTGCCCGGATATGTTCTTTGACAAGGGATATTCTTTGTCTGCCGATTCTCTGCAAATTAGGGAATACCGGAACACATCGCAGGCGAGGCGGTCTATGAGAAAAGCGTATTTGCAATGGACTCGGGATGAAAAGGTATATCCGAGGAGGAAAAGGGAGATTAGAAGCTTCACTTTGTCGCAGGCGCAACAGCTAGTATTTACACTTCCGTCGTTCAATAACACGTTACGTTCGCTCCGTGTGCGTGATTTGGATGATAAAGATGTATTGACGGACAGACAGTTGGATGAGTTGCAGGAGTATTTTTTGGAAAAAGGGAAGGATTTGGAGTCGTCGGTTGTGGTTGCCAATAAATTGGTGTTTAATGGCGAAACATATTATAAAATAGATGCGGATGTCTTGCCGTAATGATAATATTGACGCTATAAATATTTCATTTAATAAAATTATTTAATTATCTTTGTCCTCGTGATGATTAAATCTTTATGTAAAGGAACGGAATAGAAGAAAAATTTTCCTGTTGCTTGATATGTTTAATTTAGAAGTTGTTTGAATCCTTTTGTTTGGTTGTTTTGAATCAATGTTTTCGGAATGGATCTCTCTGTTTTTTAGAAAGAAGATTTTGAGCTTCCTTGCGTGTGAAGTCGTGGAATGAGGTCGAATCTTCGGGCAAAAAATCAACGGAACTAGAAATGAATGGGTGGGAGGAATAGGAGAAGAATTTACGGCAGCTTCTTGTAAAACGACCTAAAGTATGGTATTTGGATCAACCTTTAATCGGAGAGGTATAGGATATGATGTGCTCAACTGTAACGGTCTGCTTTCTTGCAATGCCTTTGTATGATATGCGTTTTTTGTCCTGCCATACATGGAGGAAGGAGTCTCGGTATGGGAAATCAAGAAATATGAATTAATTGAATATAAATGGAGTGGGGTTGGAAAACCCTGTTCTTTAACTTAACTTTTTTACAATTTAAAACCTATAGTTATGGCGTTTAGATCATCTCTAAATTTAGGCGGTAAGGAGTACGATGTGCTCGACTGCAAGTATTCGCTCCACCGTGATGTGGACTCAAAAGGACGTCCTTCGTCCAACATCTACGGCGGACGTGTCACTGTTCGTGTGGAATCTACTGCCGACACGACCATTCTGGAGCACATGGTGAACCAATTCAAACCATTCAGTGGAAGTATTGTCTTCAAAAAGGGAGACGAGGAGTCAAAGATGAAAGAGCTATCGTTTGATAATGCGTATATCATTGACTTTGAGGAAGGCATAGATATTATAGGTAATGCGCCTATGACCTTGTCTGTGACAATCTCTGCTCAAACCATCAAAATAGGAGGGGCTCAGTACGAGGAGAATTGGCCAACTAATTGATTCTGTCAACTAAAAAGGGAACGAGGTGCGGGCAACTGCACCCGTTCTGTATGAAAAATTTTAAATCAGTGTTATGGGTATATTGAATTACGAAATAGGTGGAAATGAGGTGAAGCAAGATGCCATGGAAGGCATTGCCGACATTCCACAAAACAGGACCATGTTTATTGGTCAGTTGACTTCCGAAGAGCCTGTCAGTCCGGAAGCGGTGGATAACATGAAAACCATTGAGGATGTTTATGCCGTGTTCCAACCGAACGTGGATGTGGAGTTTGAAAATGAGGAGGGAGAACCTGTCAGAGAGAATTTCCGATTCTCTAATACCGCCGATTTTCAGGTGAAGAAGATGACGGAAAATAGTAGTTTCCTGAACAATCTGTCAGTTCAGAAGGAGTTTTATGAAAAGCTGGTGAAACAACTCCGCACCAATAAAGTCCTGCAAAGGGCTTTGGAAAATCAAGAGAGCCGTCAGGCTATGGTCGATGCTCTGACTCAGTTACAAAAAGAACTTAACCAATTCTCTGCTCGTTAACGATTATGATGGAACAAATGAAACAGGCGGAACAGAATGCTCCGTTGCAAAACGAATATAAGGAAAAGGTTGCGGATGGATATTCCCAACAAGTGATGGATGCGGCGATAATGGGGCTCTCCCGTTATGGAGGGTTCGGTTTTCTGGAGTCGGCCATTGACGGCATACAAAACATGAACCCAGACCGTAAGGCACGAAAAAAGATGTTTCTTTTGGAGGAGCAGAAGGAGAACGAGAGGAAAGATCTTTCCAATAAAATTGCACTTTGGCTGAATCTCCTGACGGAGAGTAAGGATATTCCGGAGATGGTGGACAGATGCCAGGGAAGGGCGGAGTCTGTTGGCGAGCTGTTGTCCAAAAATCAACTGACGGCTGTCGATTCCGTTAAGGTTATGGAACAATCCTATCGTGCCGTCCAGTTGTTTTATAAAAATACGGAATCGGACAAGCTCTCTAACATAACGATAGTTAATGCATCTCCGGAACAGATTTCGGACTTGGACAACTCCCGTTTCATCGATTATGTGGCTAATGAGCTGAAGCAGAACTATGACCGTCTGGATTTAAGGAACAACTATTCGTTGCTGGTCATTCCCGGATATTTGGGGTCTAACATGGTAATAGAAAAGTGGTCGAAGATAGCCAATGAGAATAAGGTGATGATGTTCACTGATTTTGCCGATTTGGAGAATCCTGACGATGTGGTGGATCTTTTCTATTCTGCCAATCTGGCCGGAGGCGATGCCTTCAAATGCAATACGGTGATGTGCTGTAACTGGTTGGTGGGCCGAAATGCTTACAAGGAAATCGGAGAGTCTGAAGATCTGCATGTGTCGCCTGCGGCTGCTTTGGCCGGGAAGGTGTACACTACGCTCATGTCTCAAGTGACTGCCGGCAAGAAATATGGAGGACTGAATGAGGTGGAGTCTGTTGCTTTCCCTTTGCGCAAGAGTGAGATCTCGCAGCTCGACTCGATGGGTCTGGTGCCTATGGTAAACGAATACGGGAAGGTGATGGCTTTCTCTGCCAAGACGCTGTTCAATGGAGATAATCTGGGATTGCAGACTTACTCCGTGGTGCGTGTGTTCGACTATGTGACCAAGGTCTTGTTTGACTTCTTGAACCGCCGTTCGTTTGAGAATTGGAGCGGCAAGACGGAACGTGATCTGCGGAGTCAGATTGTGAAATTCTTGGATGACATTCAGGGCCCAGACCGACTGATTGAACGTTCCAAAATAATGCGTTTGGAACGAGATCCTAACCAGAAGGACCGCATCTATCTGGATATCCATATCACCCCATATTTTCCTGCCAAAAGTTTCGTGATAAAGCTGGATGGAACCAAGGGGGATGATGAGGCCAGTTGGAATAGCGAATATGCTCAAGAGTAAACAATGTAATCTATTATTCTTTTATGGAACAATGGTTGAATCCGGTAAGGCCTAAAGTGAGATTCGACGGAGAGGAGATCCTTTTTGAGTCGTTGACACTTGATCAAGACATGAACTCCTGCCATCGGTTTGAGGTGGTGAAAGAGTTCATGTCTCAGGATGCGATGTGGAAAGAGACACCGCAAAAACTGATGGAGATGATAGGAGCGAGGGCTCTGATACGGTTCGAACACATAGACTCCGGCCGTCCGTATGAATTTTCAGGATGGGTCACGGATGTCCGGATCGAAGCCTGGGAAGATGGCATGGATGGCGATTTATCTCCTCGTCGTTCTAATAGGGTACATTTCATAGGTCAAGGTGATGTGGTGAGTCTGGAGGGCACTCCTACCATGAACTCTTTTGTAGATAGCCAACTATCCACTATCGTGTCCTCCATGACCGAAAATTCTCTTTTCGAAGTGAAGTGCAATCCGAGATATCAAGGCGTCCTCCCTTTTGCCATGCAGTATGCCGAAAGCAATTTCGCTTTTCTTTGTCGTTTGGCAAGCCTATTTGGCGAGATGTTTTTCTATGATGGGCGAGATCTTTTCTTTGGTGCTCCTGACGATCCCCGTTCAGAATATCTAAACCTTGATCAGGACATTCAAAGTATGCGTACTTGTGGAATGGCACTGCCGCGGATGCAATCTTGTTACGCCTATCTGCCGTCAGACGATGTGTTTGTCTGTAAGGATGGTGGTGCTGGTCTACCATCGGATAACCCGTTGTTGAAGCTGGTCGTTTCTAAATCAGACCGGATTTTTCCGGATAAAGGCATTTCTCCGACGGAAACTTCCGCCTATACGGATGCCAGTGTCTCTGATATGGTCAATGCCAAACAGTCTTCCGTCTCGGCTGCGATGCTTGTTGTGGAAGGGGAGACGAGGACTTGTCGGCTTCGTCTCGGCGGCTGGATGGAGATAGGATTCCCAGATAGGATGAAAGTGCCGTCGTTGGGTAAATATCGTATCATAAGTCTACATCATCACATAGATAAGAATGGCAACTATACGAATAGGTTCCGTGCCATGCCGGCGGAGGTCTCTTACTTTCCTTGCTCCTCGCCAAGAAAGGTGGTTGCCTATCCGGAAGTGGCTGTTGTGTCTGACAATAAAGATCCCGAGAGCCAGGGACGAGTGCAGGTTCGCTTTGATTGGCAAAAGTCGAAGTGGATAAGTACGAATTGGATCCGTGTGCAGACACCGGATGCGGGCACAAGTCAAAATGTTCCTGTTAATCGTGGTTTGGTGGCCGTGCCGGAGGTGGGCGATCAAGTGATGGTGGGTTTTGAATATGGAGATCCCAACCGTCCGTTTGTGATGGGTAGCCTCTTCAGTGGCAAGACGGGTGAGGGGGGCGGTCCTGACAATCAGGTACGGAGCATCCGTACTAAAAGCGGACACCAGATTGTCTTCAATGATGGCCAACAAGGCGATTGGGGCATCACCATAAGTGATAAGAGTGGAAATACGATTCGGCTGGATACGAATGGCAAGAATATAGAGATTACCGCCGCCGAATCATTGAGTCTGCTGGCTAATAACATCTGTATCGCAGCAGGAGAGGGACTGACAATAAATGCCGGCAAGGATATTTTTGTGGATGTTGATGAGAATATGAGGGTCATTGTCGGAGAAAATGCCAAACAGTCTGCTAAAAATATGACTGTCGATGTGTCTGAAAATGAAATTCATAAATCTGAGGGGATGGAGTTTACTGCGGATAAAATCAGATTGGATAGCACGAAACAAAATTTGGAACTGGCCACAGGAAAAAATGTGGATGTACAGAGCAAGAGTAATGTGAATCTGTTCTGAAAACTGATCGGATAGTGTAAGAATGGAGGTGGAAGATGATTGGTGCAATAATATAGAGGGATGGAGTAATCGTCAAAAATAACTTGCGACGATTTTGATGAAATGCCGTAGTTTTTTTTCTTTTGTAGCACCTGCGCTGTTGCCCGATTTCAGGAAGGTGACGGTACGTGCCTCTTCAGAAAACCCTTTTTTGTTTTTATTTTTCCTTCGTTGTTTTTGGCAATGTTCTCTTTTTTTTTCCATGAAAATGTAATATCTTGGACGGTCAAACACTCAAAGATGACATTATGAAGCATGTTTTTGTACTACTCCTGCTTTTCGTGGTCTCCTTCTCCGCTAATGCGGGGAAGCAATTCTTGGTGGTGCAGTGTGAAAATGGCGGTACATATGCTTTCGCTCTGCAGAGTAGGGCAGTGGTGCGTTTTGTGGAGGATACGATGCTTTTGTCGTCTGCAGAAGAGCTCCGGACTTTCTTTTTTGACGAAGTGTCTGGCTTTGAATATCGGGACGAGGTGTCCGTTGGCGATTTGTCCGTATCCAATGCATTGGTCGTTTATCCGAATCCGACATCCGATGTGCTTTTCTTGGAGCATGTGCCGTCTGCGTTCGTTGCGCTTTATGGTTCTCGGGGAAATCTCCTTATGGAGCAGCGGGTGACGGATGGTAGTGCGGAACTGGACGTATCTGGGCTGCCTAGTGGTGTCTATTTGTTGCGTGTAGGCGAACTGTTCTCTTTTGAGATAGTGAAAAGGTAGGTATATAATTTATGAAATAGAGGAAAATGAAAAAGATTTTATTTGTTCTGACTTTGATTTTGAGCGTGAACGCACTTTACGCCGAAGATGTCCTGTTGGTTACCAAGACAGACGGAAAACAATATGTTTATCCGAAGGCTAATGTGGATAGTCTGGTTTCCACGGCAGAGATGCAGTATGTCCATCTTTCCTTTCCGGTGGATGAGATTTCTTCCGTGAAATATACCACATCGGAAGATTTGCCACAAGGTCAGATTCCGGATTCTGTGGCAAGAACCAATCCTTTTCTTGGCCATTTTTATGCTACGAGTGTGTCTCCGGAGTCTAACTCCAATTTGCCACAATTTTCGGTTATGTATTTTGTGACGGAGAATGTTGTCTTCATTAGTACTATCATTGGCGAACTTACATGTACGATGAAGTTTGGTTCTGCCCTTGCCTACGAATATTCGCTGAAGGATGGTGTCCTCCTTATTGAAGGTGAGAACGAATATGATTATGTGGATGATGCTTCCTGCTTTTATACGAAGAATCAGATGATGATGTACACCGTCTATATGAAGGTGAGATAGAAATGGGTTCCCGTGGTTTTTGGGGTGTAGTAAGGAAAGGGTGTGTAGATGTAAATCTGGACACCTTTTTTGTTTAGTAATCGTCAAAAAATAACTTGTGACGACTTTGATGAAATTATCTATTTGTAGCATCTGCGCTGTTGCCCTATTTCTTGAAGGTGCGGTACGTGCCTTTTCTGAAAAAACTTTTTTTCTCGTACCGGTAAAAAGGTTTCTTTTTGCTACTGTACGCACCTTTCCGTCTCCGCAGGCAAAGGCGAGTGTGCGTCTGTTGAGGTAGAGACGGTTAGAGAAATTCTGTTATCCTGTAAATCCTGTCCGCGTTTTGCTGTCGATGCAATACTTGGGAAACGAACACATACAAGTTTGCCAAGTTCTTTTTGTGATTGTTTGTAAACTCTGTCAAGAATCTTTTTGAAAGATATTTAAGCCGTTTTGCGTATTTTCGGTGCGAATAGATGATATATGCGGTTTTTATGTTATTTGTGTATTTTTATGCGGTATTTGTGCGGTTTATTCCGCTAATATGAATTGTTTATATTAAAATGGATGATAAAAATTAATTTTGATGGCTTCTATAAGTAGCTTTTTGACCGTTTGAATTAAATTTTTCAATCAAAATATCAAAATAATTCTCAATATGCTTGACAAAGTAAAAAAATGTATATATCTTTGAAGTGTGATTAAGAAAACAAGATTATTAAACAACTTAAAATTTACGATTATGGTACTAGGTATTATTTTTGCAGCAGTTTTGGGAATTTCAATGGCAACGAGAATCTGGGTGATTAAAGATTCAATCTGTAAATAACTTCTTAAGATGTAGATTTATGGAAAATATTGAAGATGAGAACCAGAGATAGCCTCGAATACGACTAAGTTGCATTCGAGGCTTTTTTTATGCTGATTTTTGTTTGTGTCATCTCCTTTTCGGAGTTTCTCCTTTTTGTTTGTGTCAGGTAGATTTCTCCCGTTTCTTTTTCCTTTTGCTTTTGCTTACGCTTCTTCTAGGGAGGGATCGTCTAAATCTATCAGTCCGTAAGGAAGATCCATCTTGATGGAGTGTTTGACGTCGTCTATCTCTATGATAAACTCGTCTTGGGCGGGAATGAGAACCTCTTTTTTGTCCGGTGTTTCCAGAACGAATAGCACATTTTCTGTCGAGTCGTCTACTTCAACCACCTCTCCAATCATTTGTCCGTCTTTGTCTGTTATGTGGTAGCCCACGTAGAAGTCACACCCTTCGGCCTCGATGGAGTCTGTGTCTTCATTCTCCGGAATGAATTTGCGAGACATATAGAGCTCCGTGTTCGAAAGTTCCTTGGCATCGTTGTCGTTGTCTATTCCTTCGAACTTAACCAAGGCCGTCTCGTCTGTTTTGAAACGGTAGCTTTCGATGAAGAAAGGTACGAATATGCCGTCTATCTCGCAGATGAAGTAAGGAGTTTCTACTTCGTCGAAAATGTCCGTATCGAAAGCGAACGTTAGTTCTCCTTGTAGTCCGTGCGGTTTGAGGATTTTTCCTATCCTGAATATTTCGTCTTTTGTTATCATTGTTCTTTGTTTTTTGCGTGGTATGTGATGAGCCCCTCCATGGGAGCCCTGATTATTTTCTCTATCTTGTAGCCTCTCGAATCGGCCACTTCTGTCAGTATGTCTTGGAATAGGAAGGCTACGGACCCTACGAAACCCAGTCTTCCATTGTAAGGGTATTGTTTGATGTTGCGGTCGAAGAATTCGCAGAAGCTCTCTTTTATTATCTTTCGGACATACGTGTCCTCTATGTTTTCGAGGAGAAAATGGCATAGAGAGGCCAAGTATCGGTTGGGAAACGGCTTTTTATAGACGTTGTCCATGATATCTTTTGGCGTGGTGCTGTATCTGTCCAGAAATTTGTCTTTCAGTGCGTTTGGTAGTTGGTTTTTCAGGCAGTCTGCCACAAACTTTTTCCCGATGACGGCTCCGCTGCCTTCGTCGCCGAGGATGAAGCCCAGCGGGGAGACGTTCATCTCTATCTCCTTGCCGTTGTATAGGCAGGAGTTGGATCCGGTGCCGAGTATGCAGGCAATTCCCTCCTGATTACCGAAGAGTGCGCGGGATGCGGCCAACAGGTCGTTCTCCACGTTTATCTCCGCATTCGTGAAGAATGTCTTGAGTGCGTTGGCTACCATAGTCTTCTTGTCGGGGAAGGAACAGCCGGCGCCGTAGAAGTGAATCTTGCGTATGCTTTGGGCGGGTAGCTCTATGTTGATGGCGCTCTGCAGGAGGTCTGAAATCTCCTTCTCCGTTTGGTAAAACGGATTGATGCCGGGAATGATGATGGACTCGTTGTCGGAGTTTTTGCTGCCTTGCAGTCTTAGTTCCGTTTTAGTTGAGCCGCTATCTATTATTATATACATGTTCGGATTTTCGTCAAAAAATAATCGTTTGTCAATGTTATGTTTATCCTCTCTTTTATAGTTCTGAATAGTCGGGACGGAAGGTGTCCATGAATTTCAGATTTCCGGTTTTATAGCCTAACTTCAGCCATTTTGCGCGTTGGGCGGAGGTGCCGTGGTTGAATGATTCCGGTACCGTATAGCCTTGGGCTTCCATCTGTAGGCGGTCGTCGCCGATGGCGGCGGCGGCGTTGAGGCCTTCTTCTATGTCTCCGTCTTCCAAAGAGTTGAAGTTCTTGTTGTCATGGTGGGCCCAGACTCCGGCAAAGAAGTCGGCTTGCAGTTCTGTCCGCACGCTGAGTTCGTTCCTTTTCCTTGGATTGGCAGCCTCTTCGGCCCTCTCTTTGTCAAGAATGCCCAATAGGTTTTGCACATGATGCCCCACCTCGTGGGCTATGACGTAGGCGTAGGCGAAGTCGCCACCGGCGTGCAGCTGTCCTTCCATCTCGTCGAAGAAGGACAGGTCAATGTAAACGGTCTCGTCTGCTGGGCAGTAGAACGGACCCGTAGATGCGGTGGCCGTTCCGCAACCGGAGGTGACGGAAGTCCGGAATATGTGCAGTTTCGGTTCTCTATATTCTTTGCCCATTTCTGCGAAGATTTCTTTCCATGCGTCTTCTGTCCCTGCAAGGATGATGGAGACGAAGTTTTTGAGAGCCTCCTCCTTCTGTGTGGGTTGGTATTCCTTGTCGTCGGTCTGGCTGATGCCTTGCTGCTGCACTTGTTGCAGTATCTCAGTCGGATTGCCTCCCATCAGCCATACGATGATGCCTACAATGACGATGCCGCCGATGCTTAATCCCTTGCCGCCCATCGCCGGTTTTCGGGAACGTCCGTCTTCCACGTTGCCGCTGCTTCGTCTTCCGTCTAGTTTCATTCCTTGTAGTTTTGAAAGATTGTTTTGGATTGCAAATAAACAAAAAAACGGCTAGATAGGGAGCCTTTCCGGCATATAATTTCAAATGTCGTGATGATGGAGGGTGGGTGGGCGTGCTGAATCTTTGGCGATGCCATATACTAACAATATGGTGTAATCAAAAGGGTTACAACAGGGGATTCCGAAAACCTTGAAAAGAGTAGGAAAAACAAGCCAAAAGCCAATTAAAATGGAAGTAAAAGAGGTAAAACTTACTTTCAAAATTGGGAAGGCAACCATTACGATAACCATAAAATGGTAACCACAAAATGGTAACTTTCAGGGAGAGGTTGCAGCCCCTCCCACTTTTGGACTTGTTCATTGCAAATATACTATTAAGTAATCGGCAAAAAAACAACTTATGACGATTTTGACAAAATGCCATAGGCATCATCTCTTTGTAGAGGGGGAAATAGGCATCGGCAACCGCATTCCGAAGAAATGCACCATACACGACAATCATTTCCGTCATCCTGCTTTTCTCCGGCAAGAAAAGTAAGCAAAAGTGCCTGCGCTGTTGCCCGCATTCCGGGAGGTACGGCACGTCCCTCCGCTAAAACCTTTTTTATTCCCTCGTACCTCGGGCAAAAAGGTTTTTCCACGCTGCGGCACGCACCTCCCCTCCTCCGCGGCCAAAGGCGAGTGTACGCCTGTTGAGAAAGAGACGTTTGAAAAATCATGTTCAAAAATCTACGAAATGTTTGCTATCAATGCAATGCCTGGAAAGCATACTTTCAAGATGTTTCGAGCTTTAGTAAGTTGTTTCTTCTTGATCACTTAAAGTTGCGAAAAGAGAAGGTGCGGGGCGCAAATCAAAGTGTGGTGCAACCGTCAATGTAAACTTCCGTATAGACGCCGATCTATCGGATTTACAGAACGCACAACCCAACCGTAGCCGCTTCATCAACGAAGCCATCAGAGAGAAGCTACAACGCAGCGAGAAAGCCCTTTAAACGGGGCTTTTCCTTTGTTTAAATGCCAATATCCAAGCTGGTGCAAAGGCAAATTAAAGAAATCACCGTTTTGTCGGTCAAAAAATACAAGCAAATGAATCAAAACATATGCCCGTACTTGTACAATTCATTTTGTGCCCCGTAAATAAATAAGGTTTTTCCTTTTTTTTTGAAAAGTGTATTTCCTTGTCCTCCAAAAATGATAGAAAGCCGTTCACTGTTCTATCAGGGAAAGAATCTCGTTTCTCTTTTTGATAATTATAGAAAAGAAGATGACAAATAAAAATTGTAAGTTTGTGGAGAAACAAAAAAAGGAGAAAATGAGGAGAGAAAAGGAAGGACTGATAATGACAGACGGCGTAGAAGTTATATTGCATGCTTGGTTGCCCGATATGCAGCCCAGATATGTGTTGGTGGTGTGTCATGGCATGAAGGAGTTTGCCGAACGTTATGATGAGTTTGCTACCTTCCTTTGTGCGAATGGGGTGGCCCTTTATGCCCATGACCAACGAGGACATGGGGAGACGGCCGTCGCTTCCGAAAATTTGGGCTTTTTGGCCGAGCGTCATGGTTTTGGCCGTGTCGTTGACGATTTGAGGGAGGTGCTGGGTGCGGTGTCTTCCCGCTATCCTGCAATCAAAGTCTTTCTTCTCGGTCACTCTTTCGGCTCTTTTGTTTCTCAGGGGTATATGGAGAGATATGGACGGGAACACGTCATCTCTGGCTGTTTGCTGTCGGGAACGGCGGGTCCACGGTTGGCGTTGGTCTCCTCGGCTAGGGTTCTGGCTGGATTTATTCGTCTGTTTAGGGGTGCGAGACATCGTTCTGCTTTGCTGAAATGGATGGTATTTGGCCGTTACAACTTGAGGGTGGAGAGTCCGGAGAGTGAAAACTCATGGCTTTCTAGGGACAAGGCCCTGATTCGAAATTATGATGCCGACCCGAAATGTACGTTTGTGCCCACTGTCTCTTTTTTCTGTGATATGTTTGAGGGTCTCTTTTCTATCCATACTTCCCGTATGATGGCGGGGATTCCGAAAAATCTCCCGGTTTTCCTCTTTTTCGGGTCAGAAGATCCGGTGGGGGAGTACGGCTCGTCTCCACGCAAACTTTATGAGGCTTATCGGAGAATGGGCATGGCGGACGTCTCCATGCATGAATATGAAGGTGGACGTCATGAAATGTTGAATGAGACCAATAGGGCGGATGTCATGTCGGAGCTGCTGTCTTTGTTGGATGGTTGGAGTGTCAGAAAAAAGGATGAGGCGGAGGTGCGGTTCCCCACTTTAAGTAACCGTTAAAAATGGACCTGTGCCTGTTTTGATGAAATGCCATAGTTATTTGGGCTGTGTAGTACGATTCTTCGCTAAAACTTTTTTTGTTTCTTTATACCTCGTATAAAAAAGGATTCTTTGCGTTGCGGCACACACCTCTTCGTCTCCGAGGCCAAAGGCGAGTGTCTGCCTGCTGATGGGGATGCGTCTTCAAAAAGTTCTGCATTGTCCTATAAATCCCGCCCGAAAACCCATGAGATGCTTTTTTTGTCCATGCTATGGTTGAGAATCACTCACATTGACAAGATGAGTTGAACCGCACCGAGTTGTTTTTTTACGAATTCTTAATCCAAAGAGAAACCTTGTTTTTGCGATTACGTAATTATTTCCTCCGAAATTAAAAACAACTGTACATTTCTCTTGTTATTTGATTAAGAAAAGGCCGAGTTTCGGATTTTATCCCACTTGTGCCTTCTGTGTCTTGAAAAAGTTCGCTTTTTTTTGTGTGTTTTGCTTTTAATATGTACTTTTATGATTGTTAAAAGGAACTGCCATTTGACGCTATGAATAGAGACGGTTTTTCTTTTGTTCTGATGAAAACCGGATGCTTATTTGAGCTTATGACATTGTCTTCTTTCATGGCCGTTGTATGCGAAAAAGCGAACTGAAATTAAAGTGGAGTTCCCGTTATAATTAAAATTGCGTAAGATATATGGGTTATCTGAATTTTGATAAGTCTCTGCTCTCCAACCTAGAAGAGTCGCTCACGAAGGAGATGTTGCGTACTAATAAGTCGGGGGCTTATCATTGTACTACGATAATAGGATGTAATACAAGAAAGTATCATGGACTGTTGACCATTCCGATTAAGAGTTTGGATGATGACAATCATGTGTTGCTTTCTTCTTTTGACGAAACGGTAGTTCAGCATGGGGCTGAGTTTAATCTCGGCATCCACAAATATGCGGGTGACAACTATTCGCCGAAAGGGCATAAATATATGCGAGAGTTCAACTGTGACGTCGTCCCTTATTGCATTTATAGGGTGGGTGGCGTGCTTTTGGCGAAAGAGAAGATCTTCATCTCGTACGAGAATAGAATTCTAATCAAGTATACATTGATTGATGCGCATTCGGAGACGACGCTTCGGTTTCGTCCGTTTTTGGCATTCCGTAGCGTAAACTCATTGTGTTCCGAAAATTACAATGCCAATACTACCTATAAGGAGGTGGAGTATGGAGTGTCGATGCGTATGTATCCCGGATATCCGGATCTGTACATGCAATTTAATAAGGAGGCGGAGTTTGTCTCTTGCCCCTCATGGAACAAAGGCATAGAGTATCCGAAAGAGCAGGAACGCGGTTATGCCTATAAGGAGGATCTTTTCGTTCCCGGCTATTTTGAGTTGCCAATAAAGAAAGGAGAATCCATTATCTTCTCTGCTGGCATCAGCGAGGTGGACGTGGATGCTTTGGATGGCATCTATCGGGAAGAAATTTCCAAACGGACCTCCCGTTCCAGTTTCTTCAATTGTTTGAAGAACTCGGCGCAGCAGTTCTTTAACCGGAAGAATCCGGAGGAACTGTATCTGTTGGCCGGTTATCCATGGTTCAAGTGCCGGGCTAGGGATATGTTTGTCTCGCTGCCGGGCGTTTCGTTGGCATTTGATGACCTGACAGGTTTCGAGAAGATTATGAAGACGATGACTCCCGCCATCTATCATTTCATGAACGGAGAGCCGATAGAACGCGATGTGCTGGAGATTGACGATCCGGATGTGTTGCTATGGGTGGTTTGGGCGTTACAGGAATATTCGAAAGAGGCTGGCGTTGAACAGATGTGGGAGATGTATGGTTCTCTTCTGAAAGATATTGTTGATTTCGTTGTCAAACAACGTCATCCTAATCTTTTCCTTCACGAGAACGGACTTCTTTATGTGAATGGTTGGGATAGGGCTGTGACTTGGATGAACTCGACTTTCAACGGGAAGCCAATCACTCCACGCAGTGGTTATGTGGTGGAGATAAATGCCCTTTGGTATAATGCTCTTCGATTTACCTCCGAGTTGGCGGGCAAGTTTGGGGAAGCATATCTGTCCGACAACCTTTCTGCCTTAGCAGAGAAGGCCAAGGAGAGCTTCTCTTCCGTCTTTTGGAACGGCGTTTATCTTTACGATTTTGTGTCTGAATCTTATCGGGAGCAGTCGGTTCGTCCGAATATGATTTTTGCGGTTTCTTTGGCTTATTCGCCATTGGACAACAAACAGAAGAAGTCGATTCTGGATATTACTACGAAGGAGCTTCTTACCCCGAAGGGTGTGAGGTCGTTGAGCCCGAAGAGTCCAAACTATCACGGCACGTGTGAGGGTTCGCAGGCGGACAGGGATTTCTCCTCGTTCCAAGGTGCGGTTTGGCCTTGGCTGATGGGCGCTTACATTGAGGCTTACTTGAGAATATATAAGCATAGCGGCGTCTCGTTTGCCGAGCGTTCGCTGATTGGATTTGAGGAGGAGATGTATTTGAACTGTATCGGTTCCCTCTCCGAAATGTATGATGCCAACCCTCCGTTTAAGGGAAGAGGCGGCATCTCGTTTGCCATGAATGTGGCCGAAATATTGAGGATCTTGAAAGTGTTGAAGAATTTCAAGGCGTGATCCTTTCATCTTTTTAATTTATTTTGTTTATGAAGGCTTTGATGTTTGGTTGGGAATTTCCTCCCCATATATTGGGTGGTCTTGGAACTGCAAGTTACGGACTTACCAAAGGTATGTCTTTGCAGAACGACATGGACATAACGTTCATGTTGCCAAAACCGTGGGGCGATGAAGACCAGAGCTTCTTGAAGATTGTGAGTGCCAATAAGGTCCCTATTGTCTGGAAAGATCCGGAGTGGAATTATTTGAATTCGGAGTTGAACGGTCGTCTTTCTACGGATGAGTATTATCATTACCGTGACTGTATCCGCGAGGATAATTCGAAGATAGGAACCAACGGCATCGGTTCTGTTGAGTTTTCCGGCCGTTATCCGAACAATCTGTTCGAGGAAATCCATAACTACGACGCGGTGGCCGGTGTGGTGTGCCGGGCGTTGGATTTTGACATCATCCATTCTCATGATTGGTTGACCTATCCGGCCGGCATCCATGCCAAGCATGTGACGGGCAAGCCGCTAGTTATCCATGTCCATGCCACCGACTTCGACCGTAGCCGTGGCAATGTGAATCCTGCTGTATATGAAATAGAGAAGCGGGGAATGGATGAGGCCGACCATATCATTACGGTGAGCAATTTGACAAGGGATACTGTCATTTATCGTTATAACATCGATCCGGCCAAGGTGACGACGGTGCACAATGCCGTGGAGCCTATCAGTAAAGAGATAGAGGCTATCCAACCAAAACGTGGAACAAAAGATAAAGTGGTGACTTTTCTTGGCCGTATAACCATGCAGAAGGGCCCTGAATATTTTGTGGAGGCTGCCTATCGGGTGCTGCAACGTACTAATAACGTGCGTTTTGTGATGGCTGGTAGTGGCGATATGATGGACAAGATGATACGCCATGCGGCCTATCGTAATATATCTGACAAGTTCCACTTCACGGGTTTTCTGAAGGGAAAGGAAGTTTATGAGATGCTTAAGTCGAGCGACGTGTACATCATGCCGTCGGTGTCCGAGCCGTTTGGAATCTCTCCGTTGGAGGCCATGCAGGTAGGTGTGCCGACAATCATCTCCAAGCAGTCGGGGTGTGCGGAAATCTTGAACAATGCCATAAAAGTGGATTATTGGGATATTGATGCGATGGCGGATGCCATCTATTCCATCATCACCTATCCGGCCATGTCCGATTTTTTGAAGACGGAAGGGAAAGATGAGGTGGATGAGATAAAGTGGGAGTATGCGGCCCTAAAGGTCCGCAAGGTGTATGACATGGTGTTGCATCGTTGATTTTTTATTGTAGAGTTTTAATCGTTAAGTTTAGATAATGAAGTCAGTTTGTTTCTATTTTCAGGTACATCAGCCTTTCCGTTTGAGAAGGTATCGCTTTTTCGATATAGGTAGTGACCATTATTATTATGATGACTACAATAACGAGGAGATCATCAGACGTGTGGCTGAGCATTGTTATCTTCCGGCTAACCGGCTTATCCTTCAGATGATAAAGGATACTAATGGTGCGTTCAAGGTGGCCTACTCCATATCGGGTGTCGCCTTGGAGCAGTTGGAACTGTATGTTCCGGAAGTGGTGGATAGTTTTCGTGAGTTGGCGAAGACGGGCTGTGTGGAATTTTTGGCGGAGACCTACGCACATTCGTTGGCTTCCCTTTGGGAGGGCGATGAGTTCGAACTTCAGGTGAAGGAGCATTCCAAAAAGATACAGAGCTTGTTTGGTGTCAAACCTACCGTGTTTAGAAATACGGAGCTCATCTATTCGGATGAAATCGGAGAGCGTGTGGTGAATATGGGCTTTAAGGGTATGTTGTCGGAGGGTGCTAAGCATGTGTTGGGATGGAAGAGTCCTAATTATGTCTATTGCTGCGCCAACAATCCAAGACTCAAACTGTTGCTCAAAAATTTCAAACTGAGTGATGATATAACTTTCCGTTTCTCGGATTGGGGCTGGGATCAGTTCCCTCTTACGGCCGACAAATATATGGACTGGGTTGCTGCGACTCCGAAGGAGGAGAATGTCGTCAATCTGTTCATGAATTATGAGACATTCGGTGAAATGCAGGGCGCAAACACCGGAATATTCGATTTCTTGAAGGCTTTGCCTTCTTTTGCTGCACAACGCAACATTACTTTTGCCACGCCTTCTGAAATCTTTGACCGCCAGAAGCCGATTGACAGCATCAATGTGCCTTATCCTATCTCTTGGGCGGATGAGGAGCGTGACCTTTCTGCCTGGTTAGGCAATGAACTTCAGAAGGAGACGTTCAATAAATTGAATGGTATTGGCGAGCGTGTCCGTATGTCCAAAGACCGTAGGCTTATGCAGGATTGGTACTATCTTCAGACGAGCGACCATCTCTACTATATGAGTACAAAACATTTCTCGGATGGTGCTGTCCATAGCCATTATAGTCCGTACGACTCGCCATATGAGGCGTTCATGAACTATATGAATATATTGAGCGATTTCATCGACCGTGTCAATTCCAAATTCCCGGAGAATGTGGATAACGAGGAGCTGAACTCTCTGACATTGACCATCAATGCTCAGGAGGAGTTGATCAATAAGTTGACGAAGGAAAACCAGAAACTGATGAAGGAGTTGAAGTCGTCCGTGGCTGCTGCTCCGGTCAAGACAGGTAAGAAGAGAAAGGAGATGGTTTGATTCTTGTATGGAGGACTCCTCGTTGCCTATATGGCAAGAGGAAGGATCCTATCCCGTGTCATTATAAAATGGTAAAATAATAATCAAATGCGCACTTTTTTTGTTTTGATGTCCATGTTGGTCAGTCTGTCTGCTTTCGCAGAAAAGAATGATTTGGCCTCATCCGATTGGGAAATCTGTAAGGTGAGTTGTAAAGTGCTCTCCTCGGATCCTTCCAAACAGCACTATCTGGATAGCTGTTTCTCTTATTTGCAACGGGATACGGTGAGGGAAAAGGAAATCTTTGAATATGCCTTTTCCGATGCGGAGATGACAAAGAAACAGAACGGCAAGGAATCCGTGTGGCATTATAAGATTTCGGGTAATAAACTTATTGTCAATCTTGGTGATGGTAAGGTTTATATCCTTGATTTCGAACTGAAATCAGACTCTCTGATGCTGGAATTGGATAAAAATAGGTTCATGCAGTCTGAATATGCTCCAAAAAATAAGGAAGTTCAGTCATTGGTCAAGAGCTTGTCCCTTCAATATTATTTTAATAGGAAACAGTAGAACTCTTTGTGTAGAAGACGATTAAAAATGGAGGAAGCCCAATATGTCCATCATATTGGGCTTCCTCCGTTGATGAAAGAAGGTGAGGTATTTGTGTTTTAAGATTCTTGTCGAGACATCTTTCAGGAAGATGGGCTATTTTGACGGAACGTTGCCTTTTTTGTTCTGATGACCTAGATCCGATAAGAAATCCAATTCCGCAATTCTGAAGCAAAGGAGAAAGGGTTCAATCAGCGTTCGGGCGAATCCTGCAACATCCATTTCCATGCCGGGACAATATGGATTTGTTTTCCGTCTTGCTCTATTCCGGCTTCCTCGTCTATCATAATATTCCAAAGTTAACCGTTTTTATTAAGTTACCCACACGATTCAACACAGATCCGTTCATTCTTTATCCTTGCACTTCTATTTCGATGCGTATTCAGGCAGAGAACGTTTTAAGTGTAAATGGCCGTCAAAGATAAAAACACTTAGCTGGTGAGGTCTGTGTGATGCTTTTAAGTCCGAATTTCAAATCGAATGACACCTAAAAAGGACGAAAATAAAGGGTGTAGGTCAAATCGCAGGATAAAAGGACAGCTGTATGTGTCTATAGGTCCAAAATCACATTCGATATTTCCTTGATAATATGATATTTTGTTGGAAATTTGCTTCTTTCTGTTAATTTGCATGAATACACGGTTCTCCAAATTCTTTCCATTGTCGTTGCTTTGAGGCATAAGTACGGGGTCTCGCGATCCATTGTCTATGTAGTGGTATTTATCAAATGACTTTTGTTTTTTCACCAGAGAACGGTTGTACTTGGAGACGCGGTAAATATAAAGATGTCATAAATGCAGGATAAACCGGGACTTATTCAAAATACTTGTCTGTTCGGATGTCCTGTTGTTGTGCCATTTGCAAAAATAAAAAAACCTTTTCTGGACTCTTGCCAGAAAAGGTTTTTTGTAATCATAATTACTTTTTTATGAACTTCATAATTGAACCATCTACATTTAGTATGTAAATACCATTGGACCAATTGTCTATAGAAATCACATGGATTCCCGCAGACATCTCCTTCCTGAAAACGGTACGGCCATAAATGTCAGAAATCACAATCTCTTCATCATTCTCCAAGACAATATTTAGGTCTGAATTGTCTGACAAGAAGGCTGAAAATTTATTGTTGGACATAATTGTTTCGTTCACTTCCGTAGCGGCACATTCATCAAACACAGCTACTTTCGCTTCTTCCTTCCATGCGTCGGTAATCTTTTTACCCCAGTCGGAAGAGGAGTTTCCTGCTTGTGCATCGTTTGTATAGGAAGCCAACGTTGGATTGGCCGACTGGTCCGTCACTAAGTCAAGGTACTGAACCGGGCTGCCGTTGCCGACCCAAGACCATGCCAACCATCCTACGTTCTTTTCCTTGCAGTAGGAAAGAATTTTATCTTCGTCGACGTCGCCGTCGCTATGGTACCAACCAAATTCGCCGATACACAGTGCCAAATCTTGATTGATCACACCGTCAATGTTCGGAATTATCCTGTTTGTGTTTCCTGCCGTGCCGTACATGTGGACGGAGAAGATTACATTGTTGTCCACATCGGCCGCCAAAACATCCTTGCCGTAGGTGTGGATGGTCGCTGCATTTTGTCCATATCCGCCGGCATCGACCATGATGCAATGGCGAAGGCCTGCATTTCTGATGACGGGGATGGCCTGAACATAACCGTCGCGCCAATTGGTGGCTGCGGAGGAGTTGTGCCATTCGTTCGCAATGTTGATGATGACATGCCGTTCTGTTCCTTTCAAGGCAGATGCCATGTTAGCAAAATAGTTGGCGGCAGTCAATAGGTCGGAAATGTTGTCGCTTCCCGTACAATCGTGAATTTCAAGGATGGCAACCATTCCATATTCCTTGCATTTCTCCACAATTTGCATGACGGAAGTAGCATCGTCACTACCAGCCAATACGATGCGGACGGCATTTGCGTTGTACTTATGGATAGCCTCCAACTGATTATAAGCAGAACTCTTAAACCAAGTATAGGCCATACTGACACCGCGCATTACGAATTCATTGTTGCAATGGTCCAGTAATTTAGAGCCGCTGACCTTGAACCCGTCAACATCAGATACCTTGAAGTCGTATGTGGGGGCATCGTCGTCCTTTTCAATGCGGACGTAATCGACCACCGCCCAAGTCCAGTTCGGAGTCAGCTTAACCGTATTTTCTCCTGCCGAAAAGCTATAAGTGCCAACCAATGCCTCGCCCATCTTGTCAACCTTCGCATCGGTGGACGATTCTCCCAAACGGGCGGTTCCTCCTATGCCGTTTATGGCGCAATTAATCTCTTTATAGCCATAAATGGAGTTGTATCCGACATAAACCTTATAAGATCCTTTCTCGGACAGGTTGACGTTCAAAGTCACATAATCATCATCGTTCTCAAGGTTGAGGGCTCCTGTCCCCGATTTGTTGGATACGGACACGGTTGAAGCTTTGAAGTCGGTTGCGCATTCCACTTCATAGATGCCATTTGCCTCCGATTCTGCACATGCTACGGACGGATCGTCAGAACCGCCCACATAAGTACCCCAGCCAGGCATTTCGTCGAGCGTGATGATGAAGTCGTCGCTCATCGCGCTTTTCCATAGAGATGAACTCGTTTGGTCTATAAAGCCTCCGCTCCAAGAGTTGTACCATGGCATCCACCAAGACCAGATATCTCCATTCTTTTGAGCTTCTGCAGGGTCAACGATTGGTCCGTTTTCCGTAAGTGCCATGATATGGTTGGAACCCATCTTACTGATGATTGTATTCCATGCGCTGATGTTTGACTGTGTGTTATTGGCACCATTGTATAGGTCTACGCCGATCACGTCCACATATGCATCACCAGGGTACCATTTTTCATTATAGGCGTAGTTCTGTTGAGGGTCTTTCTCCAGGTTCCATACCCAGATAAGGTTCTTGACGCCGTTTACATTCACCATCCGATCGTAAACCAAACGGTAAAGTGCAATATAGTTGTCCGCCCCCTTGGTGCCCCACCAGAACCATCCTCCGGAAGCCTCGTGAAGAGGTCGCCAAATGGCGGCAACGCCGGACTTTTGCAAGTCTAAAAACAATTCCGAAACATGGTCTATGTCGGCAATCAACAACTTATATTCGTCGGAAGATGTGTTCCACTGAGTTGTTCCGCTTTGAAAGGCCTTTGTGTAATCAAAGGTCGTATAGTTGCTGTTGGCGCCTTGGGCGTAGAATGCTTTTTCGTTACCGACACGCCAGTGCCAGGTGAAAGATGGAATGCCACCGTCTTTCCACAACTCTTTTGCCAATGAAATGCCACTGTTGGTGTATTGTTGGAACCAGCTTTCGTCGGATTGTGCTCCGGTGGCATTCATCATGTCGACACCTACCAAGGCCGGATATTTGTTCCCGTCTATGGAGTAGAGGTAAGATACGTCGACCTGCGTCTTATAACTGTTGCCGCCATTGTCCATATCACCGCACATGACTCCGGATATGGTCTTCTTTCCGAAATTTTCGTATAAAAAATCATATAACAGTTTGGCACCTTCCGTCGCATCTTTCGTGACGGGGGTAGTACTGATTGCAGACTGGACTTGCGATAAGCAGCCCCAAACCGCAATGATCATAAACAATAACTTTTTGTTCATCGTGATAACATTTTAAGATTACGGAACAAAAATAGGTACTGGACAGTAAACAAAGAAGGAGAAAAAAACCGAAAAAATGGAGTTTTGTTTCAACAGCCCGTTTGTTTAGGAAGATTTGCCGAATATTTCCTTAAATCGTCGGACGGATATCCCGTAGGGATAATCTATCGGTAGAAATGAAAGACGAGACCACATCCCGTCATCGCAGCCTCTCGGACAGGATTTACAGGATAAATAGGTTTTTTCTAACCTTCTCTTCCTCAACATGCGCACACTCGCCTTTGCCTGCGGAGAAGAGAAGGTGCGTTCCGTGGCAAGAAAATAGCCTTTTGCCCGGTACGAAAAAACAAAAAAGGTTTTTCAGAAGAGGCACGTACCGTGCCTTCTTGAAATCGGGCAACGGCGTAGGTGCTTTTTCCCCTGCCAAGATATTCTTGTTTGTGCTCTATTTTCCTATTCGTCTGATAACGTGACTAGAATGTCGCGGTAGGAGTTGAATATCTTTGATTTTGATACAAACCCTACATATAGTCCCGCTTCGTCGAGAACGGGTAGGTTCCATGCCTGTGTCTTCTCGAAAACGAGCATCACCTTCTCCATGGAGTCGTTGAGGGTTACAAATCCCGGAGGGGTCACCATCAGCTGCGATACCTTGAATCGTTTGTATAGTTCCGGACGGAACATGATGTTGCGTATCTCGTCCAGACTTAGTAAGCCTACGAGTCGGTGATGTTTGTCCAATACGGGAAATATGTTCCTTTTTGATTTTGCGATGATGTCTATTATCTCACCTAGATACATGTTGGGATGTATGACCTGCAGATCCTTTTCGATGACGTTTTCTGTTTTCAGAAGGGTGAGCACGTTCTTGTCCGTGTGGTGGGTTAGCAACTCGCCCTTTTTGGCAAGACGCATGGCGTAAAGGCTATGAGGCTCGAAGGCCAAGATCGTGATGTAGGCGATGGTGGAGGTTATCATCAGACTGAGGAACAGTCCGTAGCCGCCGGTCATCTCGGCGATGAGGAAGGTGCCTGTCAATGGTGCGTGCATTACGCCCGCCATCACGCCCGCCATACCAGCCAGCGCGAAGTTCTTCTCCGGCAGCTTGGCTATGTTCATGAAGTTGATGCTGTAGGCCATGATATAGCCGCTCACGCAGCCCATGAACAGGCTGGGGGCGAAGATACCTCCCGTACCTCCACTGCCGTTGGTAGCGGCGGATGCGAATATCTTGAAGAAGATGACGAGAAATAGGAACAAGGAGAGCATGTAGAAATTGTCCTTGAACCCGTAGAACACACTGTTTTGTGTTACCATCTCGGCCTTGCCGTCTAGTAGGTAGCCGATGGTGTCGTATCCCTCTCCGTAAAGCGGTGGCAGGAAAAAGATGAGGACGCTCAGCATGATGCCTCCCACCATGAGCTTTTTTATTGGCGTGTTGAGGCTGGCGAAGAACGATTCCAGTTTGTTCATCCCGCGGGTGAAGTATAGGGAGACGAATCCGCATACGATGCCCAATAGGATGTAGTAGGGTACACGGTCGAGCTGGAATTTGTCCGGTGTAAATTCGAACATGAAAGACTCTCCGGACAGAAAGAAGGTGAATACGGACGCGGTTGCGGCCGAGATGAGCAGCGGCACGATGGAGGCCATGGTAAGGTCTAGCATCAGCACTTCCAATGTGAATATCACGCCCGTGATGGGTGCCTTGAAGATGCCGGCGATGGCTCCTGCTGCCCCACAACCTACCATCAGCATGAGCGTCTTTTGATTCATACGGAAGGCTTTCCCGAGATTTGAACCTATGGCCGAACCTGTCAGTACGATAGGAGCCTCGGCTCCTACCGAACCTCCGAATCCGATGGTCAGTGAGCTGGCGATGATGGACGACCACATATTGTGTGGCTTGATCCTTGCCTTCCTTTGCGATATGGCATATAGAATCTTCGTTACTCCATGGCTGATGTCATCTTTCACAAAATATCTCACATAGAAACTGGCGCAGAAAATACCCATGATAGGTGTTGCCAAGTAGAGGTAGTTCAAGTTGCCTTCGGTGAAACTTTCCCGTACAACCTCATGGACAAACTCGATGATTGCTTTCAGTACGAATGCCGCTAGTGCGCAGAAGAGTCCTACCAAAAAACTGAGAATCAGAATGAAGTGCTTTTCATTGATATTGCGCTCCCTCCATGATAGTACCTTTAAAAATAATTCTTGCATTTTATGTTTGTAAACTAGAATAAGAATGCGAAAATACTATTTTTCTTTCTTTTTGACCCGTTTTTGTCTGATTTTAATGAATGAGAAACATTTCTTTTCTTTTAGCCTGAAATGTTAACATACCTTGTTTTTCGGGAGAATGTTTGTTCTTCTCTTTGTGGTTGATTATTATGTCGTTGACATTTGATTTCTGTTTTTGACGTTAAAAAACAAGGAAAAAAGGATACTTTTGATTACCTTTACAAAATTGCATAGTGTTTTATTTCGGATGGCATTTGTCTTTTGGATTTTGTGATGTTGATATTGTCTCCTCTCATGCAAGTTTTATTTCGGATGGTATCGGGTGGGGCTGTGTTATTTTCCCCCTGTGTTTAATAAGGAGGCGTCCCGATGCCCGCTGTCTTTTATCTTCGGATATGTCTGGTTTCATTCAGGAAAAACCGATGAAATCGGTGATTTTTTTGACATATCCGCATTTTCTTGAAAATAAAATAAAAACTAAATAAATGACAAACAGATGGGTTTTTACCCCTCTGACTAAAGAACAGGAAGAGCAAAAGGAAAATTTGGCTCAGGAGTTAGGTATAAGTCCTATATTATGCCAGTTATTGGTTCAGAGAGGTATTACGACGTTCGATGAAGCGAAACGTTTTTTCAGACCCCAGTTGGATGACCTTCATGATCCGTTCTTGATGAACGACATGGAAAAGGCCGTCGAACGGCTTAATGTGGCGATGGGGCGGAAGGAGAAGATCCTTATTTATGGAGATTATGATGTAGATGGAATAACGGCTGTTGCCTTGGTCTACAAGTTCTTAAAACAATTTTATTCTAATGTGGACTTCTACATCCCCGACCGCTATACGGAGGGGTATGGAATCTCTTACATGGGAATTGATTTTGCGGCGGAAAACAACTTTAAGTTGGTCATTGCCCTCGATTGTGGTATAAAGGCAGTGGAGAAGGTGGCCTATGCCAAGGAGAAGGGGGTCGAGTTTGTCATTTGCGACCACCATACGCCGGACGATAAGTTGCCGGAGGCGGTAGCTGTGCTGGACTCCAAACGGGTGGATTCCCACTATCCGGATCCTAATCTGTCGGGTTGTGGCGTCGGCTTTAAATTCATGCAGGCTTTCGCCATCAATAATGGCATCAAGTTCGAATCTCTCACTCCTTTGTTGGACCTGTTGGCGGTCAGCATTGCCTCCGACATTGTGCCTATTAATGGAGAAAACAGAATTCTTGCCTTTTACGGTTTGAAGCAGCTGAATTCTAATCCGAGTCTTGGTCTCAAAAGTATAATTGAGGTCTGTGGTTTGACGGATAGGGAGATAACAATCAGTGATATTGTGTTCAAGATAGGTCCGCGGTTGAATGCCTCTGGTCGCATTCAGTCGGCCAAGGAGGCGGTTGAGTTGCTTATCTCTAAAGATCTCACTTTCGCGAAGGAGAAGAGTGATTGCATCAACCAGTATAACCAGACGCGTAAGGATTTGGATAAGAACATTACCGACGAGGCCTACTCCGAACTGGAAAAGGAGAAGGATATGGGGCTGGCCGATACGAAATCTATCGCTATCTACAACTCCAGTTGGCATAAGGGTGTGATTGGCATTGTGGCCTCCCGTTTGACGGAGATTTATTATAAACCGACCATCGTGTTGACCAACTCGAATGGCTTTGCCACAGGGTCTGGTCGTTCGGTGCAAGGGTTTGACATCTATAAGGCCATTGAGTCTTGCCGCAATTTGCTGGAGAACTTTGGCGGACATATGTATGCGGTCGGGCTCTCTATGAAGGAGGAGAATGTGCCGGAGTTTAAACGTAGGTTTGAGGAGTATGTCGCTGGAAATATTCTTCCGGATCAGACGGAGCCTCAGATCGACATCGACGCAATCATCGACTTCAAGGAGATTACTCCTAAGTTTTTCCGCTTGTTGAAACAGTTCAATCCGTTCGGTCCGGAAAACATGAAGCCTGTGTTCGTGACGAAACGTGTGTTCGACTATGGCACCAGCCGTGTGGTAGGCAAGGAGCAGGAGCACCTGAAGTTGGAACTGATTGATTCAAAGTCAGAATGTATCATGAACGGCATCGCCTTCGGTCAGTCAGAGTTTAACGCCCATATTAAGGCGCTTAATCCGGTCGATATATGTTATACCGTGGAGGAAAATACCTTTAATGGTAACACATCCATACAATTGATGATAAAGGACATAAAACCGGCCCAACAGTAGGATGCTGGGAATGTCCGCTTTCTTGTTCACGTAAAAGGAGGAGAGGAAATTGTGCGGTGAGTTACGCATCTTTTCGTCAATTCTCTTTTTACGTGAACTTTTTTACATGGGAGTCGATGTTTCGGTAGCTGATGTCCTGTATGTTACTGCATATATGCAAATATTTATTACTTTTGTGTCCGAATTTAATTTTGTAATAAGGTGAAGATAGGATTAGTTCAGCAGGCAAACGGTGCGGATTTGCGTGCCAACATAGAAAAACTTAAGGCGAACATACGCGATTGTGCCTCTCGTGGTGCAGAGCTGGTTGTCCTACAGGAACTGCACAACGGCCTCTATTTCTGTCAGACGGAGAACCCTGACAATTTCGATTTGGCGGAGACCATCCCAGGTCCGTCGACCGAAGAGTTTGGTGCTTTGGCCAAGGAGCTGGGCGTTGTCCTTGTACTTTCTCTGTTCGAGAAAAGGGCTGTTGGATTGTATCATAATACGGCTGTTGTTTTGGAACGAGATGGTTCCATTGCGGGCAAATACCGCAAGATGCACATACCTGACGATCCTGCCTATTACGAGAAATTTTATTTCACGCCAGGAGACTTGGGCTTTACACCTATCCAAACTTCGGTGGGAAAGTTGGGTGTGCTGGTATGCTGGGACCAATGGTATCCGGAAGCTGCCAGACTGATGGCTCTTGCCGGGGCTGAGCTGTTGATTTATCCTACCGCCATAGGATGGGAGAGTACGGATACGGATGAGGAGAAGCGTAGGCAGAAGGATGCTTGGATGATTTCGCAGCGTGGACATGCTGTGGCCAATGGACTCAATGTGGTGTCTGTCAACCGTACCGGTTATGAATCGGATCCATCGGGGGCGACCAATGGTATCCTGTTTTGGGGCAACAGTTTTGTGGCAGGGCCGCAAGGCGAGCTTTTGGCGGAGGCCTCCAATGATAAGGAGGAGAATTTGGTGGTGGAAATATCCAAGGAGCGTTCGGAGTCGGTACGTCGTTGGTGGCCGTTCCTTCGCGACAGAAGGGTCGACCAGTTCCATGATATAGTGCGGCGATACATTGACTGATGTGTTTGATTTCGGAGCTGGGATTCGTTCCTGATCCGTCTGTTTTTTCAGAAAAAGTACAATTCATATAAATTCTCGATAATCTATGGCTGAGACAAACTTTGTTGATTACGTAAAGATATTTTGCCGTTCGGGCAAAGGTGGCGCAGGTTCTGCCCATCTGCATAGGGAGAAGTTTACTCCTAAGGGAGGCCCGGATGGAGGTGATGGCGGCCGTGGTGGCCATGTCATATTGAAAGGCAATAAGAATTACTGGACGCTGATCCACTTGAAGTTTGAACGGCATGTGTTCGCCGGCGACGGTGGCAGCGGCGGCGCAAGCCGTAGCTTTGGCTTGGATGGCGGTGATAAGGTGATTGAGGTGCCTTGCGGTACGGTAGTTTATGATGCTGATACCGGCGATTTCCTTTGCGACGTCACAGACGACGGGCAGGAGGTCATACTGCTAAAGGGTGGCCGTGGTGGATTGGGAAACTGGCATTTCCGCTCGGCAACGAACCAGACTCCGCGTTATGCGCAGCCGGGAGAGCCTGCCATTGAGAAGAACATTGTGATGGAGCTGAAGGTTTTGGCCGATGTCGGTCTGGTTGGATTTCCGAATGCCGGAAAGTCCACTTTGCTCTCTGTCGTGTCTGCTGCGAAGCCAAAGATTGCCAATTACCCATTCACTACGTTGGTGCCAAACTTGGGTATAGTGCCTTACCGCGACCATAAGTCGTTTGCCATGGCAGATATCCCCGGCATCATAGAGGGGGCGTCTGGCGGGAAAGGCCTTGGCCTTCGATTCTTGAGACATATAGAGCGTAACGCTATTTTGTTGTTCCTCGTTCCTGCCGATTCTGACGACATTCTCAAGGAGTATGAGATTCTTTTGAATGAGTTGGCGCAATATAACGAGGAGTTGCTCCATAAGCAGAGGGTTTTGGCCATCTCGAAGTCGGATATGTTGGATGAGGAGCTGATGGAAGACATAGAGAAGTCTCTGCCTACAGATGTACCGCATGTCTTCATCTCTTCGGTGTCCAATGTGGGTATCTCGGAGTTGAAGGATATGTTGTGGCAGGAGTTGGTCAAGGACGAAAACCGCCATGTGACCATCTCCCATAAACCGATGGACATCTCTTTGTTGGATGACGATGAGGAATGTGAGGTCTCTGACGATGAATATGAGTTTGACTGAAAAGTATAGATGCTAAAATTAGAACATTCGAGATTGTTACAGAAGAGATGCGGAGTGTCGCACTTCTTCTCTACGATAGAAGGTGGCGTGGGTGGAGGTACCTACGCCACCTTTAATTTAGGTGCCTATTGTGGGGACGATCCGCAGACGGTGGCGGCCAACCGTAGAATCCTTTGCGATGAGTTGGGTCTGCGTCCCGACCATCTGGTGGTTCCCCACGAGGTGCATGGAGATGGCATATGTAGGATCGATTCCTCCTATTTCGAGATGAACGAAGAGGGTAGAGCCACTTTCTTGAACTCGTGTGACGCATTGGTTACCACAATGCCTGATGTCTGTCTGGCCGTTACTACGGCAGATTGCGTGCCCGTTCTGTTGTGCGACATTGAGAAAACGGTAGTGATGGCTGTGCATGCGGGTTGGCGTGGTGTGGTCAATGGCATTGTCCCTAAGGCGATGGGGATGATGGTGTCTGAATATGGAGTGCCGCTCTCTTCTGTCTGTGCGGTGACGGGTCCCTGCGTCTCCGCGGCGGCATATGAAGTCAGTCGGGAGTTGGTGGATACGTTCTCATCTCTCTTTTCGAGAGAGCAGATGATGTTGGTGGCAAGGGCGACAGATACTTCCTTTTTCTTGGATTTACGTAGAGCGGTTGAGCTTCAATTCATAGATGCTGGAATTGACAGGAAGAATATAGGTATCCATCCTGGTTGTACCTATTCACAGGCAGATAGATATTTTTCGGCGAGGAGGCAGGGATTAAACTCCGGACGGTTGCTTTCGGGAATTAAATTGGGATGAGGCGTGTGTGGTTGCGTCCAGCTCCAACATCAGTTCCCTCACGTATTCCCGTTGCCGGTAATCAGGGTGGATGATCGCTTCGTCCATGGCGATGATGTCGATGTCTAGTGCGACGGAGGATGTGCTTTTTGTTCGGCCGAAATCTTTTTCCGTGTTGTCCAATATTTCCTTCAGTTCGACAGGATTAAGTCTTGTCCTGATCATGATGCCTACATTATGGAAGTGGGTGCAGGAGCGTATCCCGATGGCGGCTGTCTTTTTGATTTTAGTTTGTATTGCGCAGCTAAATCTGGCACACAGCGCATCGATAGCATCCGTGAGGATGTCCTCTGCATTCTCTAAGTTGGAGCCTGCGCATAGTTTGTAAGTATGTATGATGTCCGTATCTGGCATATTCGTCTTTTCTCGAATCTGTTCGCAAAGATACGTTTATAAGCTGTCATTTGTTATAGTCGCGGAGCGTTTTCTGAAGTCGTTGGCGGGCAAAGAAGATGCGGCTTTTGACTGTTCCGATTGGAAGGTTCATCTTTTCTGCAATCTCATGGTATTTGTATCCTGAAACGTGCATGGAGAACGGTACTCTATAATCGTCAGAGAAACTGTTGATGCATTTTATTATATGATAATCCGCAATACGGACTAAGCAAATCCCAATCTCTTGTT
>JACJXK010000010.1 GCA_020636675.1 Prevotellaceae bacterium | reverse complement strand
TAAAAAAAGTCCGAGTACGCATTGGCTCTCGGACTTGACCTATTTATAACAGGCAACGGATGCCCGTCAAAACGAAAATTCTATCGACACATGCGGCTTGGCCGGCACCACCGGAGGCGCAGGAGGCAGCGGAGCCCCATACACAGGAACCGAAGGACGTTCTACCAAGACGAAGCCTCCATCTTCCTCTACGAACCACGATCCATCGCCCACCCAGTAGGAATCCGGGCCTACAAAAACCTGACGGCAAGGGAACGGAAGCACCGGAAAATAGGAATAGTAAGGGACGGAAACCACGCTATATCCATATCCTGGATGGTAGCGGTAGAACGCTCCATCGTAATGGTAATATCTCCTATTGTCAAGATAGAAAGGACGCGCATTTCTGTTTATACTGCCCATATATCTTACCGGCCCCGGACCCATAGGCACTGGACGCACGGGTTTGTGCACAACCGGGCGTCTATGTCCGGGTGCAGGCTGTCCATGGTGCGGACGACCAGGCTGAGGCCTATCGGCATGTGGACGGGCAGGACTCTGAGGCGCAGGTCTACCCTGATGCGGACGGGCAGGTGCTGCCGGCGCATTGTTATGGGGTCTAGCCTTCTGCCTGTCAGGCTTCTCGTTTGGCGACTGCCGCTGCGCAACCCTAACGGGTCTACCCGGCTCCGTCCTTACACCTCTGTCGCTTCTTCTTACTTCATTGTCTCCCCTTCCCGCCAAGGAAGTGAAAGTTGCCGCTATCATCACTATGATGATAGCGACCATTCTATTCATTGTCTTCATAACGATATTCTTTCTTTTGGTTACTAAAAAACAAGGCAGCTCTTCTAAAAACAACAGAGAGAAACGCCTTGTTTATTCCTTTTGTCATATAATTGCATAGACGGACATTTCTCCAAAAGGTTTATTCCACTTTTTTCCGAAGAGACGAGCATTAGAAGCGGAAGAAGCATCCGAGGTCCATCCACAAGCCGCTTTCCTACAAATAGATAATACACAAATTCTGAAAAATGAGCGGATAAACTTCCGAAAAAAACATGCTCTATAACACTCCATGAAATTCAACAATTTGTATTTTTGCAAAAAAACAGATTGCATGAAAAAGATAAAGAACCCTTGGAATGCCATGCCCGGATATCAGTGTTTCGGATGCGCACAAAACAATGAACACGGTCTGAAAATGGAATTTCACGTAGACGGGGACGAGATAGTCTCCATCTGGAATCCGGAAGCACATTACCAAGGATGGATTGACACTTTACATGGAGGCATACAATGCACGCTAATCGACGAGATTGCAGGGTGGACATCCCATTACTTCATGAAAGCCTGCGGCGTAACTTCCAAGATAGAGACAAAATTCATAAAACCCATTTACACCAACAAAGGAGAACTGACCATTAGGGCTAGAATGGAAAAGAGACTCCGAAACATCGCCATCATCAACGTAACGATACGGAACAAAGAGGGTGAAATCTGCACGGAAGGCGTGGTCACCTTCTTCACCTTTTCAAAGGAGATTTCAGAAAAACAATATTTCTACACAGAACTGGAGACGGAGGAATAAGAGAAGCCTCCCACTCAATATAGGCACAAAAGGGATAACACGGCACAAATTTTGTTTTCACAAAGAAAGAAACATTTTTTTGCGTTTTTTATATATGTTTCTTTTTATCCGTATATTTGTATATATTTTTAGTATATAATGTTAATTGTTTTGTCATGAAAAGCCGCTTTTTTATTCTATTAATGGCTCTTTTGTCCTATTTTCCGGCAAGAGCATCCATTCTAATCAACGAGCTCATGCCTCGAAATGTCTCATACATGATTAATGAGAATTTCAATTTCGACGGGTGGGTTGAAGTCTACAACTCCGGTGCGGAAAATTACAACCTCGCCAACTGCACCTTCTCCGACGGAGAAACAACTTGGCAAAGCGGGGTAGACTCCATTCTTGCCCCCGGCAAATATGCCATCTTCTATTTCAATGAGACGGACATAAACATCCATGCAAGTTTCAAGTTGGATTCAGACGGAGGCACACTCACCCTATCCGACAAGAACGGCACGCAACTAGACCAGATCAATTATCCGAAACCGATCCGCAACACCTCCTACGGACGGAGCACGGACGGAGGCAGCTCTCTCGGATTCCTAAGCTTCCCCACTCCCGGGCTAACAAACAACACCAGCTCCGTGATGACAGAACAGGCCGGGCCGCCTGTTTTCTCTTTAGCTCCCGGATTCTACAGTACGGGGCAGACCCTCAGCATCACAGCCCCCTCGGTCCAAGCCATGATATATTACACCACAGACGGTTCGGAACCTAAAGCGACAGAAGAGTTGCAATACACCGGCCCTGTCAGCCTAGAAAAGAACACGCCTATCAGAGCCATTGCAGTAGAGGCAGGCAAACTGCCGAGCGACATCACCACAGCATCCTACTTCATCGGGAACAGGAAAGTGACGCTGCCGGTTGTCTCTCTGGTAACCGAGCCAAAGATGTTTTATGACGACACCATAGGCATGCTGGTAGTTGGTGTTAGCGGAACCACGGAGATACCAAACTATTGCAGTTTCAACGAAGAATACGCCAACTTCCAAGAAGACTGGGACCGACCTTGCAACTTCGAACTATTTGACGACGACAAGGCGGAGCGTCTAAACATGGAGGTAAAGGCAGGAAACTTCGGAGCTTGCTCTAGAACTAAATTCACCAAATCCATAAAGATAAACGCATCCAAGGCCTACGGCGGAAACAAGATGGACTACACCATATTCAAAGAGAAACCAAACTTGAAATGGAAGAGCGTAGTTCTGAGAAACTCCGGAAACGACTTCGGACGTTCCTACCTCCGAGACGGATTCATGCAGAGCCTACTGATAGGACAGATGGACATAGACCACCAAGCCTACCAGCCTTCCGTAGTCTACATCAACGGCAAATATTACGGACTGCTCAACATCAGGGAAAGAAGCAACAGCGACTTTATCTATTCCAACTACGGGCTGGACGAAGACGAGGTCTACATTGAAAGTTCGTCATCATCTACCTCCTATTCGGACACAGAGGGTTACAAAGAGATTCTCGAAATGCTGACGGAAGACCTGACAACAGACGAGGCCTTCAAAAAGATAGATTCACTAATCGACGTGGATGAATTCCTTAATTACTTCATGTCTCAGATCTACTTCGCCAATTCAGACTGGGCCGGAGGCAACCTGAAGGCATGGAAAAGAATCATAAACGGCAAATGGAGATGGATCTTATACGACACAGACTTCGGATTTTCCTGCTACGGGGACAATTATAGCAGCAACGGATTTGCCAATGCATCGAAGAACGTAGCATTCAAGGGATTTATCCAAAATCCGACCATCAAGGAGAAACTCATGACCAAATTCGTCATTCACCTAGCAACCACTTTCCAACCAGACAGAGTCGTCCATATATTGGACAGCATATCTTCCTACATAAAGGACGAGGCGCTCATCTACCGCGAATATCTAGTAGACAACGGCAAAGTAGAAGCAGTTTGGAACACCGACATTGACAACATGAAAGAGTTTGCGGAGGAACGACCCGACTACGTGTACAACCACCTCGGCACTTTCTTAAAGCTAGGCGACACCACTCGATTGCACATCTATGCGGAGGAAAAAGGCACTCAGTTTCTACTGAACGGAGAAAAGATCAACCTCTCCGACTTTATCGGCTATTACTACGCAGGATCTGACATACGGGTGAAAGCAATAGCACCAAACGGATACAAGTTTGACCATTGGGAGATTCAGAAAAAGAAGAACATCATCAACCAAATGGACTCTTGGAGCTATTACGACGAAGGCAGTCTCGACGCAGAGGCATGGGCAAGCAGCAGCTATAACGATGCCTCTTGGAAAACGGGAGAGGCACCGCTTGGATTCGGATTCTCAGGATTCATCAACACGACAGTAAACAAAAAGAGCAGCAAGGGAATAAACAACCTTACCACTTACTACAGAAAGACGATGAACATAGCAGACATTTCCAGCATCAACAAACTCGTTTTTTCTGCCACCGTCAACGACGGTGCCATAATATACCTGAACGGGAACGAAATATTCAGATATAACTTACCCGCGACAAAAATCACTTTCGACACGAAAGCCACCTCTTATATGTCAAAGTATAAAAGAGTAGACTTTGAGGTCAGCAAAATGCTTCTAAAAGAGGGAGACAATACAATTGCCGTGGAAATCCACAATTCAGCGGCAACGAATTCCACCATGGCATTCGCACTTACAGTCCACGACCCGGACAACGGGAAAGACATTTCCACCAGCAACAACACCTCCTATTCCGAAAACTTCGCAAGAGAAACGGCATACAAGGCCATATTCACGGAAGACACGGAATGGGAAGACAAATGCAGCAAGTTATATCTGAATGAGGTATGCGTCACAAACAAACAATATGTCGACGAATTCATGGAAGACGAAGATTGGATAGAGATATACAACGACGGAAGTGAAGACATTGACTTAGGTGGCATGTTCCTTTCCGACGAGAGGAAAGACCTCCGCAAATATCAGATTGCAGACAGCATGCCGGCACAGACCACCGTCCCTGCCAAAGGATACCTCATCTTCTGGGCTGACAGCCAGCCGGAGCAAGGCATTCTCCACACCAACTTCTCATTGCCATTGACAAGAGAACAGACAGTATCTCTTTCCAAAGTAGTTAATGGAGAGATATTCGTCATCGACTCCATCCGTTACTCACCTCACGAGAAGGGAGAATCGTATGCAAGATTCGCATACGACATGGGCGGAGACTGGCGCATCACATCCCGTCCTACCTTCAAGGCCGAAAATGAATATGTAACTCGCGTTGGCGTCGAGACCATCGAGTCTGACGGCATAAACATCGCCGTTTATCCGAACCCAACCACAGACATTCTTTGGTTTAGCCTACCATGGGAAGAAAAAGCCAACGTACAGATCATGAACGGAATCAGGACTACTATCCAAACGGAGATTGCAGACAAAGAGGGCATAGAGGTCGGACATCTAGCTTCCGGATTCTACTTCGCCATCGTAACAAACTCCACGACCGGAGAGAAACAGATTATCAAGTTCATCAAGAGATAAATTTTATATAGGAACAAAAAAAAGGACGAGTGAGAAGAAAACCCTAAGTCTCTTCTCTCTCGTCCTTTTTTCCATCGAAGCAGTCACTCCTTCATAATCACAAAAAACAAATTGGTAAAGTTTAAAGAGATTCGTGTGGATGCTTTTCTATCTAATAATTCAAAAACCGACAGGGGGGAAACCTGTAAAAATCTATTTTCCGAAAAAGAGTGGTTTTTCCCTCCCTTTCCGTTCAATCCACCTTCAACAAAGAACTATCGCCATAACTCAGGAAACGGAACCCGTTTTCAAGGGCATATTTATAGATACGTTTCCAATCGTCACCCACATAAGCAGAGATAAGCAGCAGCAATGTGCTCTTTGGCTGGTGGAAATTGGTCACGATAGACTTCACCACCTTAAACCGATAGCTAGGCACAATGATAATCTGCGTATCCGCCTTCAGTGTCTCCAACCCCGTGGCGTCAAGATAGCCAAGTATGTTCCGCATAGCCTCGACAGCCAAGATTTCCGACTCCGTTTCATACGGCATCCATTGACCCACCTTTAGTTCACGGTCTGCCGACCAAACCCCATCCGATAGCAGCACTCCAATATAGTAGAGGCTCTCCAACGTGCGTACGGAAGTGGTACCCACCGCCACCGCATGACAGTTGTTGGCAATCAGCCGTTCGATGATAGAACGTCGCACGGAGATAAACTCCGTATGCATCTCATGTTCACCGATAGTCTCCGTCTTTACCGGCTTGAAAGTTCCGGCCCCCACATGGAGAGTCACCTCCTCGCAGTCAATATGGCGTTTGCGCAAAGAATCAAACACAGCCTCCGTAAAATGGAGCCCGGCAGTAGGCGCGGCCACCGAACCTTTTATCTTAGAGTAGACCGTCTGGTAGGTCTCCTTGTCCCTATCGCAAGTTTCACGGTGCAGGTACGGAGGAATGGGAAGTTGTCCTCCATTTTCCAAAATCTCGGAATAGGTCACGGTAGGGTCATTCCAAGTAAATTCGACAAGGAAAGCCGTACCCTCCTCTTCCGCTATGCGGCGGGCGGAAAGCTCCACCGTCTTCGCTCCTATAGAGAAGCGTTTGGTAATCACCTCGGACTTCCATCGTTTGGCGTTGCCTATGAAGCACTTCCACACACAACTTCCGGTAGCCTGAAATGCCAGCACATAATCCGACGGTGTATGCGGCTCCAGACAGAAGACCTCTATCTGTGCACCCGTCTCCTTATGAAAAAGGATGCGGGCTTGGATTACCTTCGTATTATTGAACACCATCAATGAATTTTCAGGCAGATAATCCGCTATATTCTTAAATACCGTATGTGAGATATTTCCGTTCTCATACAAAAGAAGTTTCGATTCATCCCGCTTTTCCAAAGGAAACTTAGCTATTCTCTCGTCCGGAAGGGCATAATCATACTCCTCTATCGATATTTTTTTCGTGTCCGACATCTTTTTTATCAATCTTTAATTCAAAATTATGCGCAAAATTAGTGAACTTTGCGTTCATTAGTTAATAAGAAGTCCTAAAATATCGTTTTCTTGACGAAAAGAGGATTTCACAAACAGGAAAAGACATGGCAATAAAAATTGGAGATAGAGTCCGTTTCCTCAATGCGACAGGAGGAGGAACCGTCACGAAGATAATAAGCAAAGAGCTGGTAGAGGTGGAAGATGAAGATGGGTTCGGAGTACCTACACTGGTGCGCGAATGCGTTGTCGTGGAGACAGAAGACACCATACACACACAGGAGAAGCCAAAGGAAAAGGCGAAACAGAAGATAGAGGAGATTCTTCCCGAGCCAAAAGCCGAGGAGTACCATCCGGAAGAAGAGACCAAAGAGGGAGAGAAAATCAACTTCTACTTGGCGTTCCTGCCACTAGACATCAAGACACTATCTAGCACCTCCTACGAGTGTTACCTAATCAACGACAGCAACTACTACCTTGCCTACAACATAGCAAGCGGCAATGGGCGCATGGCATACAGCAGATCGGCAGGATTCATCCAACCAAACACAAAAATCTTTGTCGAAGAGTTGAAGAAAGAACAACTCAACGACATAGAAACAATGAACGTACAGCTCATGGCGATGAAGCAGGCTAAGGCATATACCATCAAACCCACCTACGACGTACAGATAAAGATAAACGCAGTCAAGTTCTACAAACTGCACAGCTTCACGGAAAACGACTTTTTCGACGATCCTGCCCTCCTCTTCCAACTGGTGAAAGACGACATGGCGAAAGGCGAAGAGGAAATCAACGAGAATGAATTGGCAAAGGCCATCAACCAGAAGGAGACGAAGCTGGCAGCCAGAGTCTGGAAGAGACAAAGCAACACGCCGGACATAATAGAAATAGACCTACACATCAACCAGCTGCTGGACAATCTGAACGGGCTCAGCAACGCAGACATGCTGCAATACCAATTGGATAAGTTCAATGAGACAATGAAGGAGAACGAGAAGAAAAAAGGACAGAAGATAGTCTTCATACACGGAAAGGGAGACGGAGTGCTGCGTAACGAGATACTGAAACAGCTGAAAAACAAATATCCGAACGATTATTCACAAGACGCATCCTTCCGAGAATATGGATTTGGTGCGACTATGGTAACGATAAAATAGGCAAACGAAGGAACCAGAACTGACGCCGTGATTTCCAAACAGATCACGGCGTCTCTTTTTATCGATTATCAGCCATTATTTTGGACGATGTTTTTATAAATCGACGTATCAACAAGACAGCCGCCAAGTTCAAACCGACGATAAACCCTATCCATATCCCCACAGCCCCCATCTCCAACACGACACCAAGCAGATAACCCACCGGCAGGTTCACCACCAGATAGCAGAACACCGCCACCCGCATGGGAGCCTTCACATCTGACATGCCACGCAAAGCGCCAAGAGTCACCACCTGCAGCCCGTCTGCTATCTGATACAACGCAGCCATGATGAGCAACGTAGCCGACAGTTCGACAACCTCCGGATCGGAGGAAAACGCCAACGGTATCTGATACCTGAACAGAATGAAAAGCAAGGCACAGACAAAGTTGAAACAGGAGCACAAATGCATGGAGGCGAAACCGGCCTTCTGCATCGAAACATAATCATGGGACCCCAACTGATGACTTACACGGATGGTAGTTGCCGATGATATACCGCTCACCATCATAAACGTAATGGAAGAAAGATTCATCGCCACCTGATGACTAGACAACGACGCAGCACCAAACCACCCCACCATCACCGCCGACAGGCTGAAGGTAACCGACTCTATCAACATTTGGAATCCGATAGGGATACCTATCGAGCCCAAGTTCTTCAGTCTGGACAAGGAAAAAACCTTCACCCTGAAAAAATAGAAATACCGCATGAGCGATGGTCTCATGAAAAAAACACAGAGATAAAGGATAGGCATAGTCAGCCGGGCTAAAAACGTAGCCACACCCGCACCGACCATCCCCATCTCCGGAAATCCCAGTTTTCCGAAGATTAAAAGATAATTGAGCACAATGTTGAGAGCATCGGAAAAGAGGGTGATCATCATAGCATACTTTGTATCGCCAATGCCCTCCATAAACTGTTTGAACGACTGGAACAGGAAAAGAGGTGGTAATGAATAGAGCAACCATCGGTAATAGGGTGCGGCCAGTTCACAAACTGCAGTATCCTGCCCCATCCTATCCAAGTAGAAAGAGGTCACATAGAGCCCAGCCCCCACAATTAGGAGAATTAGCATATCCAACAATATGGAGTTCTGAAACAAGACGGCAGCTTCCCTATGTTTGCCTCCTGAATAATGTTTACCTATGACAGGTGTAGCACCAAACGAAATGCCCAACACAAAAAGATAACCGACCAATATGATGGCATTGGCAAACGAAGCTGCCGCCAACTCATTCGTACCCAAACTACCCACCATGATAGAATCGGCAAGAATAACCACGCCTTGCCCCAATTGCGACAACACAACAGGAATGGCAACAATCAAATTTCTCCGATAAAACGGAAGATAATCCTTTATATAGCCTATCAGATTCATACCACTCGATTTTTTCCAGACAAAGGTACTTCAAAATAACAGACTATGAAAACTCAGGAGTTGCCCATATGTTTTCTTAAATTAAATCATTTTCTTTTAACACCGGATTAACAGTCCCTATATTTCCAGCTTCTTGTTATTGACAAAAAAACATAGGTCCGTGTCAAATTAAGTGGGTAACGATTTCAGCAGAAGGAATGAAGGGGACTTCTATAAATTAAGTATATAAAACGAATTTTCATTTCAACATTCTGATTTTTGATAATCTAAACAACAGAACCAAACACAACATAATTTTCACAAACCGGATCCAGCATGTATTTTCAACTTTTATTTTATGCAACAGTAAAAAAACAACTTCCGCAGATTTCTGCTTACCGAAATTTAAATGCAAAGAGTTTCTGTCAAAAAGTTGCGGAAGTTATTCTTTAGCCATTACTAAGTAATCGGCATAAAACAACTTATGTCGATTTTGACAAAATGCCATAGGCATTGTCTCTTTGTAGAGTGGGAAATAGGCATCGGCAACCGCATTCCGGAGGAATGCACCATACACGACAATCATTTCTGTCCTCCTGCCGGACGGGCACTTACTTTTCTCCAGCAAGAAAAGTAAGCAAAAGTGCCTGCGCTGTTGCCCGCTTTCCGGGAGGTACGGCACGTCCCTCCGCTAAAACCTTTTTTATTTCCTCTTACCTCGGGCAAAAAGGTTTTTTCACGCTGCGGCACGCACCTCCCCTCCTCCGCGGCCAAAGGCGAGTGTACGCCTGTTGAAAAAGAGACGTTTTAGAAATCATGTTCAAAAATCTACGAAATGTTTGCTATCAATGCAATGCCCGGAAAGCATGCTTTCAAGATGTTTTGAACTTTAGCAAGTTGTTTTTTCATGATCACTTATAATTTCAAAAATATGGATTATCTCCACAACTAATTTACACTTTCCGGACTACACCACCCTAGCGACATGGCAGTTCGGAGCAGTCACTCCGTTAAAACATCCAATGCACCTGCATCGGCAGACACAGAAGCAGAGTCGGCACTTAGAGAATCCTCTTCCATTGTAGTGCGGAAATACCGCTGACAGTTATATTCCCTTGAAATTTTCCGTTTCGGTTTACCAAACTTTCCTCTATACTCAGCCAATGCCGGATCCTGCAAAGCATCCTGTACAAAATAGCCGAACACCGGCAAAGCCGTTCGGCTTCCCTGTCCCAACTCGCCCGAACGGAAATGGATGCAGCGATATTCGCCTCCCACCCAACAACCGGCCACTAACTTAGGCGTGATGCCTACGAACCAAGCGTCAGAATGGTTGGACGAAGTACCCGTTTTTCCTCCGAAATCCGTTTCGCCCAACACCGGATGGATATAGCTCCAAAGAGCAGCAGTAGTACCTTCCACCTCCGTAAGTCCACCACGCAGCATCTCTCGCATCAGGAACGCCACCTCATAGTCCAGCACCTGTCGGTCCGTCTTCGGAGCCTTGTATATGACTTTTCCGTCACGGTCCACAATCTTCGTCACCAAAACAGGTTCGTGCGTCACACCTTCGTTTATGACCGTACAATAAGAGTTGACCAGTTCCAGAAGAGAGACATCGCTCGCGCCCAAGCAGGTAGCCGGCACCGTATCGTTCAACGGAGATTTGATGCCCATATCATGTGCCGTACGGTTAATATTAGGAACACCCACCTCCTGCGAAATTTTCACGGCAATACTATTCAACGACCTTGCGAAAGCAGCCTTCAATGAGAATGTCTGCCCGGAGAAATAACCATCAGCATTATGAGGCGCCCAATTGACGCGTCTTCCCTTATCCCACACCTCCCATGCGATGTAGGAATCCTCCCGTTCGTCGCAAGGAGAATAGCCCTGTTTCATCGCTTCCGTATAGTCAAATATCTTGAACGTGGAACCCGGCTGACGTTTGGCCGTAACCTTGTCGTACTTCCATGAAGAAAAATCGACATCACCCACCCAAGCCTTAACCAGTCCGGTCTGCGGCTCGATGGCCACAAAACTACAATGCATGAACTTCACCATATGACGGATAGAGTCCATGGTACTAAGAACCGTATCCACACGCCCCGTCGTATCTCTGTCACCTATGCGTTGATACTCGAACACCTTCATCTTATGAGGCAAATTCATATAATAGTCTATGGAGTCGGCATTGCGTTTAAACTTTTTATCCAAGAATCTGTAATAATCGCCATGTTTCGCTATATTCTCTATGAATCCGGGAATCTCCTGATGAGCCTCATTCTGCCACGGATTGGCATTTTCCCAATGGCGGTTGAACGTGCGCTGCAAGGAGCGCATCTTCTTCACGACCGCATTCTCAGCATACATCTGCAGACGGGAATCCAACGAAGTATAGATTTTCAAACCATCCGAATAGATGTCGTATCCAAGACTTTTCAGCGTATCCCTCACGCTATTGAAAACCGCATCACGAAAATACAAGGCCTTCCCGTCATAATTGGACTCCACCTCATATTTCAGATCAATAGGCAGAGCACACAGCGAATCGTATTGCGTTTTGGTTATGTGTCCGTGAGATAACATATTACCAAGCACCACATTACGTCTACTCAAACTATTCTTAGGATTGATGCGCGGATTATAATAGCTTGTGGCCTTCAACAATCCGACCAAGGTAGCAGACTGTTCATAGTTCAACTTTCGAGGTGAGGTCTGGAAATAGGTTCGGCTGGCGGTTTTTATGCCATAAGCATTACTTCCGAAATCGACCGTGTTCAGATACATCGTGATGATTTGGTCCTTATCATACCGCATCTCTATTTTCACCGCAGATATCCACTCCTTGAACTTCATAATCACAAGGCTCATACCCGGAATATAGCCAAACAAACCCTTCGAATATTGGGAGCGGACCTTGAACATATTCTTTACCAGCTGTTGCGTAATGGTACTGGCTCCCCTCTTCTTTCCACTAAAGACATCTTTCGTGGCAGAAAAAAGGCCCTGCACATCTATGCCGAAATGTCCATAGAAACGTTCATCTTCGGTACAGACCAACGTTTGTATCAAAATAGGCGAAATGTCTTTATACCCGACAGGCGAACGATTCTCCCTGAAAAACTTACCCATCACCACACCATCAGCACTATAAATCTCGGAAGCTTCGGCCTGAATGGGATTGGCAATATTATCCATGCTCGGAGATTTGCCAAAAAGCCACAAGAAATTCACATCTATGGCACCAAGGAAAAGCATAAAGAAGACAAAAAAGGAGGCACCCCCCAACAAAAGTTTCTTATACCATTTGGCATTCCTATACAATCCGAAATACCATGAAACACACCGCTTTATGAAATTCATCACCAAACGGAAGAAAGAAAAAATTTTTTTCATTCCTTTTTATTTGAATTTGATATACGAATGAACAAACACACTCAGGACATCCACCCTTGCCTCTGTCTGCATCCAAGGTGCAAAGATATAATCTATCAAAAGAAAAATATCCGCAACCACCATTTTTTTATTCAACAAATGGCAACAAATGGCAGACGAAGCTCCGTCTCTTTCAGAAACAGCAAAAGCAAAGAGCAGAAAGATTAATTTTTCATGCCATCCGAAATCATTTTCATCAAATTCAGATTTTTATGCAACAACTAAATCACTATCTTTGTAAACAAAAATAGCAAAAGCTGAATATCTATTTCATGGCAGAAACCCTTCAAAAGAAAAGCGACGGAACAAACCCAAACAATCTGTACAAAGCAGGTTTGGATGCAGGTTCTACAACTTTAAAGCTAGTCATAACAGACCACAAAGGCAACATTCTATTCTCAGACTACAACAGACATCACGCAAACATTCCTTTGGCACTCTCCCTATCATTGGAGAAAGCCCTATCAGAATTCGGAGACATCGACATCAGCATCACAGCAACCGGATCGGCAGGCATGGGTCTGTCTGAAAGGTACAACATACCATTCGTACAAGAGGTTGTTGCAGCAACCATCGTCATCGAGAAGAAATATCCGGAGGTAAAGACATTGGTTGACATAGGAGGAGAGGACAGCAAGATGATATTCTTCAACAGCCAACGGCAAGCCGACATCCGGATGAACGGGAACTGCGCCGGAGGAACGGGCGCATTCATCGACCAAATGTCTGCCATACTTGGCGTGACACCATCCGCCTTAGGCCAGCTAGCGCTGAATGCCGACACCATCTACCCGATAGCATCCAGATGTGGTGTGTTTTCAAAAACAGACATCCAGAACCTGATCAGTCTGAATGTAAAACGCGAAAACATTGCCGCCTCCATATTCCATGCAGTAGCCACACAAGTAATATCTACGCTATCAAGAGGATGCGACATACAACCTAAGATATTTTTGTGCGGAGGCCCGTTGACATTCATCCCCGCACTACGCTCCGCATTCAAAGAGAAGCTGGGAATAGGAGAAGAAGACCTCGTCTTGTCCGAGAATGCGTCCGTGATTCCAGCTTGGGGCGCAAGTCTGGACTCGGAAGAAGAAGAGTCATGTCCGAAAAAGATAAGCGAATACATCACCATATTCAAAGAAGCGAAACCATTCAAACGGACACCGTCCGGACTGAAACCTCTATTTGTAGACGAAAAGGAGCGTTCCGAATGGAAGAGAGAAAAATCCCTGCATAAGATAGAAAAAACGGAGATAAAGGACATTCAGGACGAAGAGTGCTACATAGGCATCGACTCCGGGTCCACAACCACCAAAATAGTAGCCATCAGCAATGACGACCATATTTTCTTCACATTCTACAAAAAGAACGGAGGAAAATCATTGGAGACGGTCAAAGAGGGGCTTTCCCTCCTTTGTCAGGAAGCAAAAAACGCCGGAAAGAGCCTCCGAGTTAAAGCCAGCTGTTCGACCGGATACGGAGAAGACTTGATAAAGACAGCCTTCGGCCTCTCTTGCGGAATGGTAGAGACCATCGCCCATTATACGGCAGCATACAGACTCAATCCGCAGGTGTCGTTCATCCTGGACATTGGCGGACAAGACATGAAGGCCATTTTTGTGGAAGACGGCGCCATCAACAGATTGGAGATCAACGAGGCGTGTTCGTCCGGATGTGGGTCGTTCATCGACAATTTCGCCACCTCCCTGGAGTGCAACATCAGCGACTTCGTGGAGAAAGCGTGCCATAGCAACAATCCGTCAGACTTAGGCACAAGATGCACGGTGTTCATGAACTCCAAGGTAAAGCAATGTCTACGGGAAAACGCATCCGTCGAGGACATCTCCGCCGGGCTTGCCTATTCCGTCATCAAAAACTGCCTTTACAAGGTACTGAAAATAAAAGACCCCAAAGAACTCGGCGAACACATTGTGCTGCAAGGAGGGACAATGCGCAACAAAGCCGTAGTACGTGCATTCGAACAACTGACGGGCAAAAATGTGATTGTATCCAACTATCCTGAATTAATGGGAGCTTACGGCGCCGCCCTCCATGCGAAAAAGCGCAGCACAAACGGCGAATTCGACACCATCTCATTGGAAACACTAGCCGACATCAAAGGCTACGAAACGGAACAATTACGATGCGTAGGCTGTGAAAACAACTGCCAGATTTTAAAGAACACATTCGGGAACGGAAAGACATTCTATTCAGGCAACAAATGTGAGAAAGTATATACCAACAAAGGAGAGAAGGGACGGTTGGCATTCAACATGAGTCTATTCAGGAACGAGCTATCCTTCAAGAAGAACATACGTCTGGAAGCGGAGCAAAAGCCGTTCTGCACCATCGGCATCCCTCGTGCACTGAACATGTACGAAAACTTCCAATTTTGGAACACGCTACTCACCCTCAACAACATAGAGGTAAAGACATCCGCCCGTTCCACCTTCAGACTATACGAAAAGGGTCTGAACACGGTAATGGCAGACAACATCTGCTTTCCTGCAAAGATTACGCACGGACACATCTTCGACCTAATAGAGAAGAAGGTAGACCGCATTCTACTACCCTACGTCATCTACGAGCAGCAAGAGCCACAATCCAACAACAGCTATAACTGTCCAGTTGTATCAGGCTATTCAGACGTGATAAGAAGTTCCATCAACCCGGAAGGAAAGTTTGGAATTCCACTGGACGCTCCCGTCATAAACTTCAACGACAAAACGCTTCTAAAAAAAGCCTGCAAGCAATATCTGAAAACGATCTTACGGGACTGCTTCTTCGAAAAACAATTTGACAAAGCATTCAAGGAAGCGTTATGCGCCAAGGAAAAATACGAACTGACACTGCACGAGAAAGCGATGCATCTGATAGAGAAGGCAAAAGAGGAGAATCGTTTTGCCATCCTACTTGCCGGGCGTCCTTATCATAACGACCAACTCATACAGCACAAGATTTCGGAGATAATCACATCGTTCGGCGTTGATGTAATCACCGAAGACATGATGAGAGGCGCGGACAAAAAGATAGAGGGTTCTCACCTCATTCCGCAATGGTCTTACATGAACCGCATCATGAAAGCCGCCCAATGGGTAGCCAACACCAACGACAAGGTTTACTTCGTTCAGATAACTTCATTCGGTTGCGGGCCAGACTCTTTCATCATAGATGAGATCGGCGACCTACTGCACCGAAACGGCAAGACATACACCGTACTAAAAGTGGACGACGTGAACAATGCGGGCTCTTTGAAACTAAGAATCAGATCACTCATCGAGTCACTGAAATTCAAGGACGAAACGGAATTAAACAAATCAGCGTTCCATACAACACCTACATACGAAAAGAAAGACCAAGGCAAACGTGTGTTAGTGCCTTTCTTTTCGGAATTTCATTCCCCTTTCATCCCTGCCGCATTCGGACTGATGGGATGCAGGATGGAGAACATGGAACCTAGCGACGAGAAATCGGCAGAGTTGGGATTAAAATATGCGAACAATGAAATCTGCTATCCCGCCACGCTTATAGTGGGAGACTGCATCCGCGCCCTCCAGTCCGGCAAATACGATAACAACAACATCGCCTTTGCCATCACACAGACAGGAGGACAGTGTCGAGCCACCAACTACATAGCTCTGATAAAGAAGGCTCTGCTCACCGCCGGATATGACGACATACCGGTCATTTCCGTCTCCATAATGAATACCATCAACGACCAGCCCGGTTTTGAGCTAAATGTCAAGAACGGAGCAAAAGCCACCATCTACGCACTGTTATACGGCGACGCTCTCAGCAAAATGTACTACGCCACAATAGTAAGGGAAAAAACGCCTGGCATCGCCAACAAGCTGAAGAAGGAGTTTTTGGACAGAGGCATCGCCTGTATTGAGAAGAAAGACACGAACAAACTCTGCAAAACGCTCGAAGAGGCCGCCATTCGATTTAACGAAGCCGCCTCTGAAAAAAAGGTTGCAAGGGTAGGTATCGTTGGAGAAATATTCATAAAATACAACTCGTTCGGGCAGCAACATGTGGTTGATTGGTTGATAAAACAGGGCATCGAGCCCGTGATACCATCTCTGATCGAATTCTTCACCCAATATTTTCCAAACGCCAAATTCAACGAGAATAGCTACTTGGACAAAGAGCGTTCCATAAAAGGGAAGATGCTCTCCCTCCTCGGTGAGACTTGGTTGAATAGGATGGCGCATAAAATCGACAAATCGGCACAAAAATTCAGATACTACGAAGTCAACGACAACATTCATGAAGAGGCCAAACATGCTCAAAAGATCATCAATCTGGCGGCCCAATTCGGAGAAGGATGGCTCATACCAGCCGAATTTGCCTCATTTGCCGAGCGTGGCATCCACTTTGCCATCAGCCTGCAACCATTTGGCTGCATAGCCAACCACATCATTTCAAAAGGCATAGAGAAGCGGCTGAAGGACACCTATCCGGATATGAACCTGCTCTTTCTTGATTTCGACAGCGGCGTTAGCGAAGTCAATGTTCTGAACCGACTTCATTTTCTGGCGAAACAAGCAAAAGAAGAAATTTCGAAATAAAAAAGACGGATGATAACTCCAGCCGTCTCTGAAATAAAACAAAAATCTCAAATCAGGAGAAAGGGAAGACTTAAAATCAAGTCTTCCCTTTCCCTTTTATCATTCCAACAATCGGTTTCTTAAACTTCCGCCGGCAAATTATCATGAGATTCCTCTTTCATTGCATTTTTCAAGAAACAAACACCACACAAAGCAAGACAAGAGAGGAATCCACCTAAGAATCCACCACCCACTAGTCCCTTTAGTTTTCTCATCTTATTATTTTCAAGAGGCAAGACCGGCTCTTGAATAATCTGAATAAGAGGCGACTCTTTTGCCAAATCCAACTTCAGCACTTCAATGTTCTTTATCATCTCAGCATAAGCCGTTCCTAGGATCTGAATATCCGTCTGTTTCTTCTGAATCTGGACGCCGACCACCTGTCTGGCTGCATTTACATTTTCATCCGCATAATAAGCTCTAGAAGAGAGAGCCATGTCATATTCCCGTCTGATAGAGTCGGCCTGTTTCTGAAAAGAAGCTATATTTTTACGAGAAAGGGCAGTTTTAGTATCCACATAAAAGCTAGAAACTTCATCCACAAAAGCATCTGCAAATTTCTTCGAGAATTCCTCATTTCCATGGACAAAAGAGAAGGTAACAAAAGAGAGTTTCTTGTCATTCTTTGCGACCGATATATTCTTTGTCAATTCAAATGCCGTTGCCATCAAAATACTATCCTGAGCCCTCGTGAACGACTTTCTTTCTTGTCCCAAAGGAAATGTGACATCACAGATAGTGACAACATCCGGCTTTTTCTCCTCCTCGCCACACTTTACTCTTGCGCTATCCACCAAAAGACAATATTCCATAAAATTCATCTTCTCTTCCATGTCAGGAACCTCCCGCAACAAAGTTTTCTCAACCATAGCTCTCGTCTTCATCAACTCCACCAAATTATCGCCAGAGAATGCGCCCATCGACCCACCTCCCAAGCCAAACAATGAGGATAAAGAGGAGAAGGAAGAAGCTCCACCTCCACTACCGCCTTCTATCGAGAAAATATAGGTAGAAGTGTAATCCACCTTTCTAACCAATGAATATACAAGGCCCAAAATTCCGAATGACACGCCACATATAATGACAATTATCTTTTTAGACCAAAGGTATGCGACATATTCACAAACGACAGCCCATATCTCTTTAAAAGAGATGTTGGATCCGGATTTTTTATCCTCCTCCATTATTGATTTGTAGAACTCTTCTATATCTGACATTGTTTCCTATTTTCTATTTTTATTACTTACTTATCAAGTATGATTATCAAAGAAACGATAGACGTCGTGATAGTGACCATCGTTCCAAATATGGAGGTAAAGAAGGATAGATTTTCCTTTGTATGGCTCTCCTCTTTCTTCTTTTCAGGGACAAAGACATGAGCGCCAGGTTCCATCTTCGGATAAGCCCTCATCCACAAAAAGCGTTTCGTTGCACCAATAGAACCATTAGCATACGCCACATAAGAATGTTTTTTGTCGGCATTATCGGCAAATCCACCCGCATAATTCACGTACTTTTTAAACGAACGTCCAGAATAGACTACCATACCCGGCACCTGGACTGCACCCGATACGGAAACGGTCTGCAATTGTTTCGGCACGAAGATGATATCACCCTTCTCCAGATACAGATCAGTAGTAGAACCCGGATTATCAACAATCTCTTTCAGTTCAATACCAACCATATCCGTTCTCGACAAAAGAGACTTTCTCAACTCATCCTTATCATCCCCCTCTGTCATATTACTAAGTAGTTCGATCAATTTCAAGTCGCGCATCTGCTCGGCTGTACTACGTTGGCTGCGTCTAATAAGGAACGCCCCCTTTGGATAGGCATATGGAGAAAAGCCACCAGCCCGTTTCATTACATCAGATATCTTCTCTTTCTTACTTATAATGGCGTAAGTACCTGGCAAACGGACCTCCCCCAGAACCTGCATGGAAGACAAATCTTCCAGACCTTCTAACGTACGGACGGAGACGACATCCTTAGGTTGTAGCATAAAATCCTCACCATCCGAATTCAAATCCTTATCAACAGACAATGAGAACACCTGCACCTTCTCTGAATCCTCCTTCAACTTATCTCCATCCAAGACACGTCTCGTCACCTCGATTCGATCCATTGCGGCAAATTCAGTAAATCCTTTTGCCATAAAGATGAGATCTTTCAGCGTCATATTCTCCGAATAAGGGAATGTGCCAGGAGCAAGTACCTGCCCTGCTATCGAGACCTGTTTATCGCGTTCAAACTCCTCATTCGAACCAATCGTGACAATATCCTCCTTCTTCAGTTCAATGTTATACTTACCATCAATCAAGTCGCTCACACTAAAGGAGACCAATTCAGGAGTTAAATCTTCTTTCAGCCTCAAGATGGAAGCTCTCTGCATATAAGCATTTTCTCTCAACCCGTCCGCCTTATTCACCAAATCTTTCAATGTCATACCATCCGTCAAAGCATAAGTGCCAGGACGGAAAACTCCACCAAGGATCTGCACCCTATTAGAATACCTGTCCAATATTTTACCTATGGTAAACTCATCGCCCGACTTCGGGATAAACATCGGATAAAGCTCCTTCGGAATATCGGCGACGCTCTTCTCGTTCTCCGAGTTACGAACAACAGAGATTCTATCCATATAAGCATCATCCGTAAAACCTCCACAGAAAGAGATCAAATCACTCAATGACTCACCATCCTTCATTTCAAAGATTCCATTATGTTTCAAGGCACCCTTTACCGAGACCCTGTTCGTATAGGTAGGGATATAAACAACATCCTGATCTTGCAAGGTTATATTATTCTCCATCTTTCCTTTCAGAAGGAATCCATATAGGTCAGCGACAGCCACCTCTTTCCCGCCTCTCATCACCTTTATATTTCGCATAGAACCCGTAGCATTAGAAGGGCCTCCACACGCATACAAAGCATTAAAGAGAGAAGACAGGGAAGATAGCGTATAAGTTCCCGGACGTTGAGCCTCGCCAATTATAAACACCTTTATGCTTCTTATATTCCCCAAAGAGACGGCAACCCTTGTCTGACCCGAATTAATGGTGCTATAGATAGACGACAACTGTTTGCGAATCATCTTCTCCGCATTTTCAATTGTCATTCCACCAACAGAGACCTGCCCCACATTCGGGATGCGTATCATACCTTCCGGCGAGACCTTCAGCTTCATCGTATTCTCTGACATTCCGAACACATCGACAACCAATTCATCTTCAGGACCAATCTGATAGTTACGCGGTGTTGCCTGATTCATGTTAGGCTCAAAGGTCATGTTCTTATTATTGAAAAGATGAGATCCAAACACGGAAACAGACTCCCTAGATTCTTTTTTCTCTTCCTCCAAAGAAGCTTTCTCCACTTGACTCATCTTAATGTCTGCCTCTCTGCCCGCATTGATGGAAGCATCTTCCGTCTGTGTATTCTGAGCGGACTGCACACGCTGCCTTAGCTTTTCCAACTCGGAAACCGGCATACCCTTTCCTTTGGCAATGTTCTCCACATCCGCAAAAGTATAACCTGCCGATGTATATTTTTTAACAAAGGCTTGGATTTGTTGATCAGAAAGCTCATCCACCTTCACAGTGGCAACATTTTGCATAGATATCTGCGAATACGACATCAGCAATGAGAAAGAACAAAAGAGAACGGTAATCAGAAATCTTTTTGTCATAACCTACAAGTCTTCAACAATTATAAAATTCATTTATTAGCAATATGCTATTATTTAGGAAACACAAAGATATTTATATATCGGGAATTTCAAAAACTAAAAATTCAGAATTTAAGTTTTATATCTCCTTTCAAACATAACACATTGATATTTTCTCAAATTTCAGTCCCATTTCTCTTATTTTCCATCCATTTTTAATATATTTACATGCGAAAAAGATGAATTATGATGCGGCATTTCTTTTTACTCATACTAGCTATTTCCATTCCTATCTTACTATTTGCACAAAATCCCAAAAGCAAAAACACAACAAGGTCGGAATATAAAGACGGCAGATACTTCCACACATACAGCACATGCGTGGTCAACGCTCCATTTAAGAAAACGGAGGCTGTCATAAACGAGGTGTTTAACGGCCTAAAATCGACCCCGACCCAAAGTCTCAGATGGGCATTCGACGGACTAGGGAAAGCAAAAACGCAAGACGACAACGTACAACTATATGAAAAAAGCGTCTCTTACGACCCCAAGACATCCGCTTACATTGTCACGCTATTGATGATAATGGATGACAACGACGAGATGGAATTACGCATAGAAGGCGAGCTAAAAAACGTATGCTATAACACTGGCAGACGAGAATTGTGTCTAAATGTCACAAAAAAAGTAAAAGTACTGAACGACGGTATCATCAGCATATCCGCCATTCCTAGAGAAGACAACACCACCGTACTCATTCTCCACTCCAAACTGAAATTCGGCTTTCTGATTGATATGTTTTTCACACAAACCAGATATAAAGACATCATAGAATGGAGGCTGGCCGAATTTCTGAACAACATGAAGTTGCGTGCCGAGAAAGAAAACTCCATAGCAAAATCGAACCAATAAGGAGACTTTACTTATTACGTGTAAAGAAGAATGACAAGACAACACCGGCAACCATAAGATAGACAGCTATTTTGAATGAGAAATCAACAGAAATAACGTACTGCAACAACCTTTCCGACGACACCGCATTCAAGTTGCATGATATGGTTCGGACAACAGACCGCCTAAAACCGCCACTCCAAAAGAGCCTCCTACCTGACGCATCGTATTCAAAATACCAGAGGCATCACCCATTTTCAACCTATTTAAGCCTACGAACGACAACGTTGTCATAGGAGAGAACAAAAGGCCCATCCCCACCCCTCTGATATACAAAGGAAGCATCACCGAATCATGCGTTGTTCGAAGAGAAAATGAGGAACATAATTCAAAACTCAAAGCCAACAGGAGCAACCCGACCACAACAAAATAGCGAGCATCCAACCGGTCCGTCAACTTTCCGGCAAAGGGAGAGAGCAAACCTTGGACAAACCCAACCGGCAGAAACACCAACCCCGACTGGAGGGCCGTATAGCCTAACACATTCTGCAGATACAAAGGAAGGACAAGATTAGTACCAAAAACGGCAAAGCCAAAAACAAAAGAGATAAGATTCCCGACCATAAAATTGCGATTGGCAAACAGACGTAAATTCAACAACGGACTTTTTGCTTTAAGAGAAAAGGCGACAAAGAGGCCAAGAAACAGGACAAACACAAGCATCAACACAGAGACAACGGGAGATGACCATCCTAGCAGATTGGTCGACCTATTCACATAATCGAGCGCATACAACAAAGATACAAGCGAGACAGAAATAAGAATAAAACCCAAATAATCGAACCTCGTCTTCTTTGAGAAAGAGAACTCCTTTTGGAGCAACCAAGTCAGAACCATAGCCAAGATTCCAATAGGAACGTTGACCAAGAATATATACTTCCATCCAAATTAATACACTAAAAATCCACCCACGATAGGGCCAAAAGAGACGGAAGCCGCAATTGCGACACCCCAAAAGCCAAGCGCCACCCCCCTTTTCTCAGGAGGAAATGCCCTTGTAACTATAGTCAGACCTACCGGCTGTATAACGCCGGCACCCATCCCCTCCACAATACGAGAAGCGACAAGCATATGCTCACTCACGGACAACGAGCACAAAAAAGAGCCCAAAGTGAACATAAACAAGCCCACAAAATATAGGAGTTTATTGCCATACCTGTCAGCAAACCAAGATGAGGCTGGCAAAACCAAGGCAAATGCCAACATATAACCACTTACCACCCATTCCATCTCAGACATACCCACACCAAAAGCCTTCATCATATCAGGCACTGCCACATTAACCACCGTTGCATCCAGCACTGCCATGAATGTGCCAAACATGACATTGGCCAACACAAACCACTGATAACGGTTACTATTCGAGACCAAAGAGTCGTTCCATCTCATGTTCCTCTTTTTTTTGAAAAGATAGACTTTTCATTAACAAAATTCATTAAGTAACAGTAAAAAAAATAACTTCCGCAGATTTCTGCTTACCGAAATTTAAATGCAAAGAGTTTCTGTTAAAAAGTTGCGGAAGTTATTCCTTAACCATTACTAAGTAATCGGTAAAAAACAACTTATGGCGATTTTGACAAAATGCCATAGGCATTATCTCTTTGTAGAGGGGGAAATAGGCATCGGCAACCGCATTCCGGAGGAATGCACCATACACGACAATTATTTCCGTCCTCCTGCCGGACGGGCACTTACTTTTCTCCGGCAAGAAAAGTAAGCAAAAGTGCCTGCGCTGTTGCCCGCTTTCCGGGAGGTACGGCACGTCCCTCCGCTAAAACCTTTTTTATTCCCTCGTACCTCGGGCAAAAAGGTTTTTTCACGCTGCGGCACGCACTCCCCTCCTCCGCGGCCAAAGGCGAGTGTACGCCTGTTGAAAAAGAGACGTTTTAGAAATCATGTTCGAAAATCTACGAAATGCTTGCTATCAATGCAATGCCTGGAAAGCATACTTTCAAGATGTTTTGAACTTTAGCAAGTTGTTTTTTCATAATCACTTAAAGTTGCGGAAGTTATTTTTTTATCATTACTAAGCAAACAACAAATCCAACGCCGCAAAGGTTCGGACAGCCCACATACCAAAAGAGGGTCCCATGGCACCCATGGAACCCTCCTCACCTATAATCTCAAGAAATTATTTCACTTTCACTACTTCTATAGTACCCTTAATCACCGTTCCGTCACGCATTACAACTTGATGGAAATAGACACCAGGATCAACCAATTGACCTCTATAAGTACCATCCCATCCATCCACTCCTTCGAACAACTTCTGTCCGTAGCGATTAAATACCATGACCGAATGCCCCTTCATAAAGACGTCGTTCAATCCATCCCTATCATAAGGAGTGATTGCCGTAGGCACCTTGCTCAGAACATCAACACTCACCACATTACTTGCCACAGAAGGGCAGACCTTGTCTGTAATAGTGACATAATATCTAACCGTGTCTCTAGGAGTTTGGGTGATATAGTTCATATCGCCATACTCACTCGAATACAACTTATCGTCTTCTTGGTCAGAAGGATCAGAGAAGACAAATTCATCATGTTCGAATCCTGTCGTAAACCTACGGTCGTAGTTGCCCATTACCTCAAACCAAGAGACCTCATCATAAACATAATTCGTGACCACAGTCAGAGTAACCTCATCTCCCAGCCAGATGCGGGCAGGATCATTAGGCGTCGGCAATAAGAATAGAGAATCCGGACTATAACGTCTGTGAACCTCGGCAAACAAAGAATCCCTTGTTTTGAGGTCGTCCGTCTTTAACAGATTGTACAAGTCGGCACTTCCACCTACCGCAGCAAGACTATCCTTGTATGTTCTTGGAGGATTATTACAGAAGTCTTTGTACGTATCAAGACTCGTACTACGTCCGCACTCATTCTCGGCGAAATAGACAAACGACTTCTTGTCATCCTCGTAATAAATCGTATCATTGCTGTTATATATAGAGTCGCCCAACAACCAACCTTGATCTGTAATCTCTGCGCCCATATTATTCACACAATTCACATATTCGTGTAACTCATCCGTATCCACACCGTTCAGCTCACATATCTTCTGCAACTCAGACCTCATCGAGATACGAGGACGTTCATGTATTGTGAGATAGGCCGAAGCCGTATCAGAGCACAAGGTCATCGTATCCATTGCGACAAAGTAGTATCGTCCGCTTTGCAACATCTTTTTTATCTTGATTCTCGAATTTCTTATCGAATCCCTCTCCACCTTATTCGAACCATAGAACTTCGAATAATAAGTATTAGGGTTATCGCTATAAACCAGATTGGACTCAGCCAACGTATCCCTATAACAATCATACACGAATGAGCTTGCGATGTCAATAAGACTTTCGTCCCAATCCTTCACCGTAATCGTACCCTCCGCATAACGGATCTGCTGACTCCACAAGTTGATAACAGAAGCGTCAGATCCGCAAAGCGTAGTATCATGAGCCACCAAGGAGACCACACTACCCGCAGCAGGGACAAGCACATAACGTGACAAGCTATCCATATTGCCGCACATATCGCTGATGTACACCCAAACCCGCACAGAACTCAGGAGAGTGTCGCCAGCTGAAGGATGCTGCCAAACCTTAATGTTAGATATATCCGTACAATTGTCAGAGACAAAAGTACGAACGGTATCCGTGAAATCAGGAACCTCAAACACACATCCCTTTCGGTAAATGGAAAGTACCGTATCCTTCCAATCCTTCGGGAAATCGATAACCGGATTCTGATCGTCCACCACATGAACAACTTGAATCTTAGTTTCTTCATTTCCACATCGATCAATTGCCTTCCATATATGTCTGATATCATACGTATAGTAAGAACAATCAGAAGGATTGTCCGACCTGTCGTCTGTTGTGTAATAACTCAATGTCGGGTTCGGATCGCAGTTGTCTGTAACCGTGACCACAGGAACAGCAGGAATCTCATCCGTACAAGAGATCTTAATGTCCGACAACTCTTGGTCAAAGACAGGAGCAACGTCATCCTTAACAGAGACCGTCTGAGAACAAGCAATCTCATTATTTCTGACATCCGTCACCTTATAAGTACGGATAAAGGTCATCAAGCAAGAGTCTCCATCCATCTTATCCGTGTAGGTGAACGAGCCTTCCTTTATCTTTCCCTCATTGGAGAAGGAACCTCCCGCCAACTTGAACTCTTCAAATGTAGCGTAAGGATCAGGAACTCCGGTCACACAAGAGAATGTCTTTCCTTCCAAATCCTGAGGACAATACAACGTATCCAAAATCCAGTCTTCCACCAGAACCACCTGACGGCAAGTATCCGAATTGCCGGATTTGTCCGTATAGGTCCACACTATATTGGTAGAGCCTAATGGATAAACATCCTGCATGGTTTTACCATCGTCACGAGAACCAACCGCCGTGATGTTTCCGTCACAAGGGTCGGTCACCGAAGGAGCAACCAGACCTGCAGCCTCCGCCTCAGCAGAAGTCACCGAATTGTCGGAAGCAGAGGAGGTGGTAATCCTCACCTTTATGGTATCCTTCAGTGTCTCACAAGAGAGCACAGGAGGGAACGTATCTTTTACAATCACATTTTGAGAACATGTTCTGGTTGCAGTGCTATATGGACTGATAAATGTCCAACTTACCTCCGTAGTACCCTTAGGGTAAACGTCGGTCAGATTGGCGCCATCCAAACGGGTGGCCACACCCGGAACATCCGCATCCGTGCAGGAGTCTTTTGCTACCGGAACATTCAGCGTCAACCTACCTGCTGGCAGTTCGCACTCATCAACCAACTGCAAATAGAGGACCGTATCCTTCAAAGAAGAACATTCGAATTTCGGTTCTCCGTCACCAATTACGAGAACAGCCTGTTCGCAAACCTTAGCGACAGTATTTATTGTATCATCAAAGAAGGTCCACTTCACGATCAACGTATCGCCCACTGCTATCTGCGAAGGCAAAGCCGATCCGTCCATCATGGTCGGCACTCCCGGAATCTTCTTATCACTACATTTATCCAACGCCTCCGGATTACCCAACGCAAGTTTCAGACTATCCAGTGTAGTATAACACTCACCCGCCAAAGACTTCATCCTTATCGTATCCAACGTAGAACAATCAAATTCTGGCTCCATGCTATCCTTCACCTTTATCACCTGCGAGCAGGTATATGTCTGTCCCGAGAAGTCATAATGCCATTTTACCGTATCCACACCCACCTTGAAAGGAAGCGACATATCGATGCCAGATGTACGATCAAAAGTTGGCGTAACCAACGCTCCTGTACACAAATCCTTCACATCAGGGACATTGAAGTTCATCTCGCTCCAGTTGATGTCACAATCATTCGGTTCTAGCACGAACACCGTATCCGGAATATTTTCGCACTTCACCGGAATTTCATTCACGTCACCTACTTGAACAACCTTAGTACACATGATTATACTATCACGCAACGTACCGGAATGGTCGGTGAACGTCCATTCCACCTTTGTTATTCCGGTAGGGAATGGATCGGAGATAAGTTTATTATCATTACGCTTAGGCTCACCCCAAATAGTATCTTGATCCGTGTTGTCAGGACAAGGATTCAACGCAAATGGAGTTTCCAATGTCACATCCACAAAGCACTCCCCTTCCGGAACTTTCACCTTGACCGTATCATTGGAGTATGTCTCACAATCAAATATCAGCTGGCTCTCCGTATAGACATGGACCTCTTGTTCGCAAGAGGCGACAGCCGTAGAGTATGGACTTATGAACTTCCATGTTATCGTCGTAGCGCCTACCGGATATTTGGAGAACAATTCATTCCCATCCGAACGGGTAGCCACGCCATAAACCGTATCCTTTGTACAAGCGTCCAATGCGAACGGAGTGACAATATCTATTGGCTTCAGTGTGGTATCACATCCACTCTCTATATAAATATTGATAGGCATTATCTCGTCACAATTAACCTCCGGCTCCAAGTCTCCAATCACAATCACCGGTTGTTCACAAATCTTCGGAACAAGATTGATCGCCGTATCCATAAATGTCCAATAGACAAAGAGCGTATCACCCACAGCTATTTTAGAAGGCAATGGAGAACCATCAGCCTGAGCATATTTACCTTCGATCTTCTGTCCCGTACAGACCTCCGTTGCCGTTGGCAGTGGATTAGGAAACTCTGCCAAGACACTGTCCAAATCGGTATAGCACTTACCGGGAACCGAAGCCAAGCGGATTGTATCCAACGTAGAACAATCGAATTCAGGAGCCATGCTATCTTTCACCGCAATAATCTGCGTACATCTGAAATCTTGACCTTCGAACGAATAATCCCAATAGATGGTATCCCTGCCCACCTTAAACGGATCATCCAACGCCGCACCCGAAGTACGGGTTACAACGGAGTCGATATGAACTCCCGTACACAAGTCATAAACCGGAGGTATATTAAAGTTCAACTCCTTGAACAATATCTCACAATCATTCTCCGGCAGTTTTATCAACGTATCCGGCATATTATCACAATCTACCGGCACTTTATTAACATCACCCACCTGCACCCATTGGAAACAAGTAGAAACTGGTTTTGCCAAAATACCCGTTGTGTCCGTGAATGTCCACGTGATCTTCGTCATACCCGTATGATAAGGATCGGACATTGACAATCCTCCCTGACGGGAAGGGACACCTTCTATAGAATCACCGGTACAAGGATTGGCCGCCTTAGGGAAATGCAAGTTCAACTTATCAGAAGAAACCGTACATTCGCCAGGTTTCACAGCCACCTTGATAGTATCTTTTGTAAGCGAATCACAATCAAAGTCAACTTCAAGATCCGTCTTCACAACCACATCTTGGTTACAAGAGTCCTTTACCGAGCCGGTGAAGTCCGTAAATATCCATTTGATAGTTGTAACACCCAACGGATAAGGATCTGTCAATGCCAACGCATCACTACGTGTACCCACACCAACTCTCTTGAAATAAGAGGAATCAGGATTGGCACAAGGGTCGTCCACTACCGGAGCCTCAATATCAGCACCAATATCGCTAGTGCCACAACCGCTAATTGTATCGCGGGCCACGGAGATCAAAGTCTCACAATCTATGTCAAACTTCTTGTTGCCTAAAACAGAAACTGTCTGATCGCAAGTCTTGACAGAATCCAGATTGTATGGACTCACAAAAGTCCACGTCACAATGGTCGTTCCCGTCGGGTAGTCGGCCGTCATTGCCAGTCCGTCGCTACGAGAACCCGTTGCCACAATCTGCTCTTTCGTACAAGTATCCCTTGTTTCAGGGACAGGCAATGCCAAGTCTGTAGAAGAGATGGTGCATTCGCCTTCCGTTGCCAATTTTTCAACCGTCTGCAATGTAGAGCAGTCAAAGTTGATCGGCATGCTATGGCTTGGCACTATCCATTGCGGACAAGTTTTCTTGTTTCCGTCCTCATCCACAAAGACCCACTGCAATGTGTAAATTTTGCCAACCTCCATTGTGTAATCAGTAGGCAAGAACGTCGATCCATTCAGTGTCAAGACACCTTTTATCGAGTCTGTCGTACACTTATCCTCGGCATAATAGTCATTGAAAGTGATTTCATTGAACTGCACGTCACAACGGCCGGCCAACGCAACAGGACGAAGCGTATCCGGATCAAGTGTCGAGCAATCGAAATAAGGAGCCGTATGATCCTCTACCGTCACACGTTTTTCACAAGTGACCTCATTGCCGGCCTTATCTTTAAATATCCATTTTATAGTAGTAGTCCCCTTTGGAAAATCCTGAGAATCCCAATCTATCGGTTTACCTTCGGCATCGTCCAGACGATAGCCATCAAACCAACGTTCAATGATAGGATCCAAGAAAACCTTTCCTATTCCGGCGGCTTCATCATCACATTCGTCGTATGCTTTTGGATGAACTATCAAACCTTTCAGATCTTCCGGATGGATGGCACACTCATCATCGGAAACTGTCACTGTAATATCCTTAGCGACGTCACAGTCTTCCACAACAGGAAGGATGCCATCTGTCACCGTCAGCCGCATCTCGCAAGTATCTTTTAGTCCGGCTTTGTCTGTGAATATCCAATAGAATGTATGTGTTCCAACAGGATAAGTGGCGGCATTCAATTCTGCTTCCCCTCTATAAGTGATGACGGAACCGTCATGTTGCTTAATCTTTCCGACCATTTCAGAAACAAGAGGTCCGTCGCAAGGATCATCTATGGTGATTGGGGAAAGACCTAAGTCGCTGTAACTTACACTACATTCAACGGTCGCAGTCACCGTCTTCGTCGGATCCGGGCAAGAACCGGACGGATCTGGAGGAGTAACATCCTTAATCACCAATTTTTGGCTACACTCCGTCTTATTGCCACTCTCATCTTCAAACACCCAAACGATAACAAATGTCGTATCTTTCTTAAATGCAGAAGGCAATGCCGTCAACGATCCGTCCGGCAGTAACAACATAGGGACACCATCAATCGTTCCCGTACAGTTATCCTCTGCCGTATGAGAACCAAGAGACGCCTTCACCTTGTCGAGCGAAGCAGAGCACTCCTCCGGATTTAGTTTTACCACAACATCCGTCATTGCATCACAATCAACAAAGAGAGGATCCGTATCATCGGTCACTATGACATTTTGTTTACAAACCGTTTTATTGCCGACTCCATCTGTGAATGTCCATGTGATTGTGGTCGTTCCCTTTGGATATGGATCGGTAAATATATCTTTTCCGTCACTACGTTCTCCAACGCCTTTTATTGTTGCGCCGGTAGGCGAACAAGCATCGTCGGCCGCCGTCTCCGGAGTAACCAGTCCGGCAGCAATAACCGCAGAGGATTTCGCCTCACAATCACCATCGGCAGAAACCTTCAAGTCTACTAATGTGCTACAATCAAACTTAGGACCAATAGTATCTAACACCTCAATCTCTTGGTAGCAGAACGAGGCGTTGCCCGATTCATCTTTGACAATCCATTTTATGGTTGTCATTCCAACCTCAAACGGTGCGGACAAATCTGTTGTAGTAGTGCCATTAAACGTCCTATTCCAAGATATATCAAAGTCTGAAGATACCGTACAGTTGTCCGTTGCATGAAGATCTGTTGCTGTTGGCTTTTTCAGAGCCACCTCAGAAGCCGGCACCTTACACTCTTCGTCCGCATAGAAAGTACCGTTCTTTTCCCAATCGCCACAGATAACAGACGGAGCTGTCGTGTCTTTCACCACAATGACGGTGGTACAACTATCATTCAATCCATCCGCATTTTCGAAATACCAAACCAACTTATTGGTTCCCAAATGGAACGGAGCAGTGGCGCATGTCGGTACGGAGGCAAAATTCGTCCGTTTTATCTTCAATGTGCTTACAACATCTGTTTTACAAATTGTTTCTATCGGCCAGTACTTTCGGTGTTGAACCAACTTGCTTTGTACCGTATCTGCATCTGTATATATATTTTCGCACAGATCAGATGTTCCATCTTCTCTTATTAATTTTACAGCATAAGGATAACCAAGCATTGTTCGTTCTCCGGTAAGAGATTTACGATAACTCAACCGATCATAATCATAGATGGCATTACAACCAGATGTCTCATCATTTACGTATTTCACCTCCTTATTGTATTTGATGGTAGCCGTCGGAATCTGCGACAAAGCTATCGGCATGGTTGCCTCGCAGTCTGCATTGGCATAAAGCACGGTATCGTGCAATGCGCCACAATCAGGAATCGGAGCATCTTGGGAAGAGACAACAACCGTCTGTTCACAAGTCTTCGAGTTGGCAGGATCGGCATCGTCAGAGAAGGTATAGTAAACAGTGGAAGCTCCGATTTGGAACTCATATTTTTGGAAAGCAGAGAGAGATGCGATAACGGTTTTCTCTCCGTCCACATTATCTATCTCTATCTTCACCTTTACACCACCGCCACAATTGTCGGTCACATCCCCATGCATCTGAAGTGTCTTGTCATCAAAATATGGCTTCAGGGAGAAGACATAATCCGATTCCGAGCTTGATCCGGATCCGGAAGCGAAGTCATCATACTCCGTAGACCAATATCCTCCATTGTCCCTATGCCATAGACGATAACTGTTTGCCATGACACGGATATCCTGCAACGATTCGCAGTCGAAGTCCGGAGCCTCCTTATCTACGACCTTGAATGTCTGAGGACAATCCACATATACCGTTTTGTCTACCGACGCACTAGTTGTTTTCTTGTAGAAACGCCAATCCAACTCATATTGCACGCCTTTATCAAAGAGGAGTGCCGTAGGGTCGACAATCTCAATCCAAGTAGCGTCGCCCACCTTACGGTAATACATCTTTGCGGTGATGCTGCTGCTAGACGAACAGTTATCGGTAGCCGAAGGCTTTTGGCCTTGCGGCATCTTGACCAACAAAGAGTCCAAAGACAAGGAACAGGTGCCCACATTAGCGGCAATATCTCCTAAATCGGCATCAGCCGGACAATTTAGCGTAGGCTCTTTGTCATCAATCACAGAAACAGACGACAAGCAGTAAGAGGTATTACCAGACTTATCCGTGAAAGCCCAAAGGATATAAGATGTTCCCAACTTATAGCTGGCATTCAGTCCGATTGACTCCGTGAACAAAGATGGCGATGCGGCAGGTTCAGACACACAGTTTTCCCTGCGTCCCATATATATTCCTGTAATGTTGCCATCCACTCCGTTCATGTCCGTCAAGACAGGAGCCGTCAACATAGGCAACTCCGTAGGAGCATAACCGGGCACAGCCACACAGGCTTCCTGTTTAGACAAATGGGCTGTATATGATTTTATTTTGTCACAATCAATTTTTGGAGCGGTATTGTCTACCACCGTAATCGTTGCCGTACAGGAAGCAGTCTTCCCACAACCATCCGTCACCGTATAAGTCACGGCTGCCGTACCGGCAGGAAGAGTCACCTTCTTGTCGGCAGTTGCCAAATTCTTCTTTTCTATATGGAAATTCTTCACGAAAGAAGTTCCATCCTTACCGGAAAACAACACATCAATATCTAAGGAAGGATTAGAATCACAACCGGCGCCGAAATTCGGAATAGGGAGGTCGACTGTCACTTCCTTCTGAGTTGCACCCAACACATAATTCAATTGGGCAGAGGTCAACGACCCACAGTCGACAGTTGGAGCTACAACGTCTTCCAAAGTATAGGTATTGGATTTCGTCGCAGGACAGCCAATGTCCTTGATACTGACCGTAACTCCAATAGCCAACGACTTCATCGAGCCATCACAAGAGGATGCTGTCGGTAGATTAACTACCGCACTGTCCGTATTTGCTATGGCAGTAGCATGTTCCCAAGTATAAATATAGTCAGAATAGGACGGTGGCATCACATCAGCGACAGCCACTATGCGTTGATTCTTATCGGAAGGACAAAGTTTCTTGTCGCCCTCACTCACTCCGTCGGCGTAACCGGAAAGTTTCAGAGAGACGCTAGGAGTCTGATGTAGCCTAAATGTCCGCGTTATCGGAGCCCCCACCAATTCATCCACTCCATTTCTCTTGATGATAGGCTGCACCTTCAGCGTATACTCACCCTCCTCTGCCTGTCCATTCAAAGTGACATAAATCGTATCTCCTCTACCTGCAGGATTAAGGGAACCACCTGTAAACGAGACATTATTTGTCAAAACGTTTCCGCTAGGTGTTATCATCTCCCAAGAGTAACGGACCAAGCTGTTGGCATCTACCGGCGACACCGAGAACTTCAAATTATTAACAGGTGCACAAGAAGATTCCGGGCCAAGAATATCGGTAGGCTGAACCGGATCACAATCCTTACCTGTCACTGTAAATTCAATAGATACAGTACTATTTGCATCCCTAACCCTATATATCTTTTTTCCCACCGTTGTGACTGGAATATTGACACTTTGCAAATCGGTTCTATCCATAGTGATTCCGCCGATAACAACAGGTTCCCATACACCTCCATTTTCCACTTCCCATGTATATTTTGCATTTTTAGGGAAACCAGCCGCATTGACAACCGCACTCTCACCCACACAGACAGCACCTCGGTTCATACAAACAGACTCAATCTCCGCAGAGATATAGTCGATGGCCAAAGCAAAGCAGCCATCAAACTGTTGGAATAGAGGTTTCAGTGTAAAATACTGCAATCCATTATATGTGCCACTATTCGGATCGTATTTGTCATCCGGAAAATAACCATAATAGGTGATTTCCACACGCAACAGCTTATTGGCATAATCAGAACCTCCTATATTGAGATCTGTAGATCCAAAAGTCTCAGTAATATCCAACGATTTCATCTTCACATCTGCGGCATCGTCATAGATATCGAGAGTAGCCCTATCCGTAGTCTGGTTACCATGTCCGGTCTCCAATTTTATTTTTGCAGAACCTCCGCAATTATCGCTCTTCTTCAACAAATAAAAACGCATGGTATACCGGTAATGCTTACCCACATACGTGGAACATTTAAACCGGTATTCAAAAGGTTGGGAGCTACTCGGAGGATTCGTATACATATAATAATAGTTACTATTACCACCTTCATCCAGAGAAGGAACATACGAACCAAACTGGGAACTCAAATCTGTAGTAACTTCATAAGTTGAATTCTGAGAAATAAGAGTAATGTCATTCTCTTCAAAATAATTGACCACCTCACTTGGAATTGCAGGAGTTGGTGTTGTCACTCCGGATTCAGGATCGAAGTCTGTACCGGAAAAATAATCACCGGTGGATGTGGTATGGCAAATTGCGGCACAATTAGTACTCAACGTCACAGTGACCGTATTGGTTATTGTTGCCGAGTTTTGGTCTTTCGCCTTATAACGGACAGCCATTCCAGGCATATCATCCACGAAAGTCCCCACATTTCCGGAGGTAGACCTCACTGTAGTCCAGTTCGTTCCGTCCGTACTTCTAAGCCAATCAATAGCTTTCACCGAAGAGGCGAAACCTTCGGCCTTCAATACCACCGGGTCGTTTTCACACGCAGACGTTTCATCCGCACTGATAGTCTGCGCCTCCAGCATCGCCACACCAGCCAGCAATGCAAGGAACGACAACACGCCCCTCTTCCATAATGTTGTTGTGATTTTCATATCAACCCGTATTTCCCTATGTAATAAATTTCTTTCCATAACATACACTCCCTCCTTATAAAAGGGTAAAATTTCAGCCAAAGACACCTCTCTTTAAAATAGACAAATAAGTAAAATCAATTCGGCATAAACTAAAAGGCTTCCCCCTATCCATAAAGGGACCAACCCGAAATGCAATCAATTAAATTTCAAAAAAGAGGAAGTGTCTTCTTCCTTATATATAATTTGTAATTAGTTCCTATACTCCCCGGCCACGCTTCCATATATCTATCACTAAAGCATGGGTTTGGCAAAATTATGAACATAATTTAATAAAACAAAGAAATAGCACTCTATTTCTTTACATTTATTGAGAGATGTCAATGATAGCCGGATATAGCCAAGCCCACAAACATCTTCAATTCACAACCATTAAATTATACATTTTTTCGCATCCCTCAAAGTATTTTATCAGAAACAACGTTTTTTTTAAAACTTTCCGGTTTTGCTGGAATTTTCCAAAAAATTCATTTAAATAATTGTCAAAAAAAAAATCAAATTATGACGACTTTGACAAAATGCCGTAGGCATTATCTATTTGTAGCACCTGCGATGCTGTCCGCTTTCCTAGAGGTACGACAAGTTCCTCCGCTAAAACCTTTTTTATTCTCTCTTGCCTCGGACAAAAAGGTTTCTTCCCGCTGCGGCACGCACATCCCCTACTCCGCGGCCAAAGGCAATTATCGGACTACCGAAGAAAAGGGACGATAAAAAACGTCCATCGTATAGTTTCCGTCCGTTAATCTACGTGGCATTTTGCCGACAATGCAACGACTTCACCAAGTTGTTTTTTTTTCACAATCACTAATAGCGAAACAGAAAGTCTATATTCAAAAATTCAAATTGTCAAGAGAAGAACTATAGGTTGTACTAATGTGAACCGTTTTAACAAATACAGGTTGCAGACATAAAGGCAAATGCTTTCAATTCCCACACGATTCGAAACAGGGAATGAATTAGGCTTATACCAACCGTCCCGAAAGAAAAAGCAGACCTTATTTCATGAATTTTAGACCATTATATATAACCTTACTTAACAAGAGAGAAAACAACCAGCCGTTCTGTGTTAAATAACATGAAAACACAAAAAACTTTTTTAGTTTCTAAAGTTTTTTGCCTAAATTTGCATCCACTTGAAAATGGGAAAGCATCTCCAAAAGAGAAAAGAGAGGAAAGCCAACAAAGAAATCAAGGAATATAGAAATGAGTTCAGAAACAGAAATAAGGGCACGAGTTATAGAATACGCAGCATGGAAGTTTGCTTCCAATGGCATAAAGGGCATAACTATGGACGAGCTGGCAGAACAGTTGGGAATGTCCAAAAGGACCTTATACGAATTATTTCGGGACAAGAAGAGCCTTGTGAAAGAGTGCTTGGCATTCTTCGAGGAGATGAAGAAATCCATGTCGAGAAAGGTATTCGCAGAATCAAGCAACGCATTCGAAGCTCTCTTAAAAATATACAAGGCAAATCTGGAAGGGATGCAGCGTGTCGACAAAAAGTTCATTGAAGACATAAAGAAATATTTTCCAGAAATAAACAAAGAGAGAGAAAAGGCGAAAGCCCTTCATCTGAAAAAGAGCTCCGAGATTTTCAAGAAAGGCATGGACGAAGGATTTATCGTAAAAGACTTTGACCCGAACAACCTCAGCCTTCTCCTTGCGGAAGAGATGGAGCTAATATTCTCGGCACAGCAATTCAACACCAGCAAAACCCACTTCATGGAGGTATATAAGACCTTGTGCCTGATATTTTTCAGAGGCATCGCCACCAGCAAGGGAATCGAGATGATGGAGAAGATAATGTCGGAAAAATAATACTGGAAATAAAGAATACAATTAAAAAATCAGATAACATTTTTATGAAGACAAGTAATTTCATTAAAAAAAGTTCGTTTGTAGCAACGTGTCTGCTACTGCAAATGAATGTCTTCGGACAGGACTCACTGTCCTCCCAAGCTCCAACAGACACGCTGCGTCTGAATTTGGACCAAGCCATAACAATAGCCTTGGATCAGAATCCGACCATCAAGGTAGCCGGCATGGACATAACCAAAGCCAATTATGCGAAGAAAGAGGCGATAGCCGGACTATTTCCTTCCGTGGCCGCATCTGCCAGTTACACCAGAACACTAAAGAAACAGACCATGAGTTTTGCCGGCAACACCATGGAGATAGGCACAGACAACAGCTGGGCCGCAGGATTCAGCGCATCACTCCCTTTGATAAACGTGCCATTGTGGCAATCGATAAAACTGAGCACCGAGTCTGTCATGCAGAAGGTAGAAACTGCCCGCAGCTCTCAGATTTCGCACGTGTCTACTGTCATTGCCGCCTACTACGCCATCATGAACGCTCAAGATTCGTATAAGGTTTTAGAAGACAGCTACAACACCGCCAATGAGAACTTGAGGATCACGAAAAAGAGGTACGAGCAAGGCCTGACTTCCGAATATGACGTCATACAAGCCGAAGTACAGGTAAGGAACATACAACCTACGCTCATCTCCACAAAAAACGGCATCGACTTGGCTCTTCTACAACTAAAGGTATTGATGAGCCTACCCGCCAACTACCCGATAAAGGTAGAAGGAACGTTGGGAGACTATGCGAAAGATGCGTTCGAGACGGTAGACATCAACGCCGTAGACACGACACTGACGGACAATCCAAACATCAGACTGCTCGACATATCGACCACTTTACTAGAAAGGCAGCTGAAGCTCCAGAAAGCGAGTTGGTACCCAACCCTATCGTTGTCTGCCGTCTATCAATGGACATCCCTCAACGACAACTTCAAGTTCGCCGATTATCAGATCAATCCTTATTCAACGCTAGGCATCACACTCTCCTGGCCTATATTTCAAGGCGGTGCCCGCTACTACAAGCAGAAGCAAGCACAAATTGCCTTGGACGAGATTGAATACACAAAAGAAGACACCCGCCGCAAACTTGGCATGCAGCTACAGTCCAGCATAGACAATATAAAGGTTGCGGTAGATCAAATAGAATCGACGAAAGAGGCCATGGCATTTGCAGAGAAGGGTCTGAACATATCACAGAAAAGGTACGAAGTTGGATCCGGCTCATCCTTGGAACTGATTACTTCGGAGAATTCGCTGACACAGGCAAGTCTCTCCTACTATCAGGCCATATACAACTACATCATCGCCAAAAATTCTCTGAACGAGGTTCTGGGCAATGCTTATAATCAATATTTAAACAAATAATTCCGACAATAAAAAAACATTATACGATGAAAAAAGTAAAACAATTCGGCTGTTTGGCGATAGCTATCGCCACATTGTCAGCCTGCAACAGCAGCTCAGAGTCTAACGAGCAAGGAGCTAAAGACAGCACAGTGGTAAATGTATTCAAGGTAAAGGTCGACACCGTGAAACTACAACCCGTAGAACAGACCTACGAGTTTACAGCAACAGTAGAACCCGAAATCAAAAACAACATTGCGCCCACCTCTCCCGGCCGAATCATGGACATCATGACCGAGGTAGGACAGACGGTACAGAAGGGACAACTCCTGGTAAAGATGGATCCCACCTCGCTGATCAACCAAAAGGCCCAACTCGCCAACATCGAGCTGCAATACAACCGTACGGAGGAACTCCGGAAAGCAGGAGGTGCATCACAACAGGCGGTAGACCAACTAAAGACACAACTAGACGTAGCTAAGGCTTCTTATCAGAATCTGTTGGACAACGCCAACCTAAGGAGTCCGATCAACGGAGTTGTCACTGCAAGAAACTTCGACAGCGGAGACCTTTATTCCAACACAGCCACGCCAATCTTAACCATCATGCAGATTCGTCCGGTGAAGATTCTCATCAACGTCTCGGAGAGCTACTTCACCAACATCAAGAACGGCATGAAGGTAGACGTGACGACAGACGTCTTCGGAGACAAGAAGTTTCCAGGAAAAGTCAGTCTGATATATCCTACTATCGACGAAAAGACAAGAACATTTCCTGTTGAGATAAGCATTCCCAATAACAACGGAGCTATACGTCCGGGAATGTTTGCCAGAGTATCCATGAACTTCGGGACAAAGAACCATATCGTAGTTCCGGACAACGCCATCGTAAAAAGGGCAGGATCAGGCGACCGTTATATATATGTATATAACAATGACGGAACCGTATCTTACGACAAAGTTGAGCTAGGAAGAAGGATGGGAGCCGAATACGAATTGGTCTCCGGCATCGAGAACGGAGCTGTCATCGTAACGTCAGGACAAGCAAAACTTAATGACGGAGCCAAAGTGGAGGTTATCCGATAACAGGGAACTCCATCCAAACGCGCAGACCCACAAAGAAGGATCATTCATTCGAAAAATTAAGAACTTTATAAAACAAATAATATGAGTTTATATGAAGGTGCAGTAAAACGGCCAGTCATGACATCCCTCTGCTTTCTTGCAGTGGTGATTATGGGTCTGTTTTCATTATCAAAATTACCTATCGACTTGTATCCGGACATTGAGTCAAACACCATCATGGTGATGACCTCATACGCAGGTGCAAGCGCATCGGACATAGAGAATAACATCACTCGTCCGCTCGAGAATACGTTGAACTCCGTAAGTGACTTGAAACACATCACTTCAAAATCTTACGAAAACTACTCCATCATCACATTGGAGTTTGAGTACGGCAATGACATAGACGTCAAGACCAATGACGTCCGAGACAAACTGGACATGGTCACCACTTTGCCAGACGGAGCAGAGAAGCCCATACTATTCAAGTTCAGTACGGACATGATTCCCGTGGTTCTACTGTCTGTCAAAGCAAAAGAGAGCTTGCCCGCACTATACAAGATTCTGGACGACAATGTAGTCAACCCTCTTGCCCGTATCAAGGGTGTGGGTACCGTCTCCATTTCCGGAGCTCCAGAACGCGAGATCCACGTATATGTGAACCCCGTCAAACTAGAGGCCTACAACCTCACCGTCGAGAGCATCTCCTCCATCATCGGAGCCGAGAACAGGAACGTTCCCGGAGGTACTTTCGACATCGGTACGCAGACCTACTCTCTCCGTGTGGAAGGAGAATTTAAAGATGCGAAGGAGATGGCAAAGATAGTTGTAGGTAGCAAAAGCGGAGCAAACATCTACCTAAGCGACGTGGCCAAAATTGACGATTCAGTGGAAGAACGTGCGCAAGAGACCTACAACAACGGCGAACAAGGAGCCATGATTGTCATCCAAAAGCAATCAGGAGCCAACTCCGTCGACATTTCGGACAAGGTAATGAAGGCACTGCCTAAGTTACAAAAGTCTTTGCCAAGCGACGTCAAGCTAGGTATCATCGTCGACACATCGGACAACATCCGAAACACCATCCAGAGTTTGGCAGACACGATCCGTGACGCCATGATATTCGTGTCTCTGGTCATATTCCTATTCTTAGGAAGATGGAGAGCCACTGTCATCGTGCTCATCACCATCCCGCTGTCATTAATCGCATCCTTTATCTATTTGGCAGCGACAGGAAGTTCACTGAACATCATCTCCTTGTCGTCCCTTTCCATCGCCATCGGTATGGTAGTGGATGACGCCATCGTGGTATTGGAGAATGTGACGACACACATAGAACGAGGCAGCGAGCCTAAACAGGCAGCCATACACGGAACCAACGAGGTGGCCGTATCCGTAGTAGCCTCAACGCTCACATTGATCGCCGTATTCTTCCCACTCACACTGGTTACCGGCATGACGGGTGTTCTGTTCAAGGAGTTAGGTTGGATGGTTTGTATCATCATGGTCATATCCACAATATGCGCCCTGACCCTCACTCCGATGCTATGTTCGCAACTGCTGAGACTACAGAGGAAACAAAGCAAGATATTCACTACGATTTACGGTCCAGTAGAGAAGGCCTTGGACAAATTCGACAGCACCTACTCAAAAATGCTCAACTGGGCAGTAAGGCATAGAGCCACCGTATTTTTAAGCTGTATCGTTTTCTTTGTCGCCAGTATGTTCTTAGGAAAATACATCGGTTCCGAGTTTTTCCCAACACAAGACAACTCCAGAATAAAGGTCACCTACGAACTTCCTATCGGAACGAGAGCAGAGGTGAGTAAGGCCCTTGCAAAGAAGATAAACGACGAATGGGTGAGAAAATATCCGGAGATAAATGTAATCAGTTACACTGCCGGACAAGCAAGCTCCGACAACATTTGGGCCTCCATGAGCGACAATGGCTCACATATCGTCAATTACAACATCAGGCTGAGCGATCCAAAAGACCGAGAAAGTAGTCTTGCTGAGATATGCGACATGATGCGTAAAGATCTGGACCAATATCCCGAATTGAAGAAATACCAGGTAATGCTAGGAGGTGGTAACTCCGTAATGGGAGGCCAATCAACCATCGACTTCGAAATCTATGGTTACGACTTCACCGAGACAGACAAAGTGGCTCAAGATTTGAAGAAGGAGTTGTTGACCGTCAATGGCTGTTCGGAAGTCCGCATTAGCCGATCCGACTACCAACCGGAATATCAGGTAGATTTCGACCGAGAGAAATTGGCACTTCACGGGCTCAACACCACCGGAGCCGCCAATTATCTAAGAAACCGCATCAGCGGAGCCACTGCCTCTTATTACCGCGAAGATGGCGACGAATACAAGATAAAAGTCATGTATGACCCAGAGAATAGGCAGTCTATCGAAGACATCGAGAACATTCTGATATACAACGCAGCAGGTCAAGGCATACGAGTAAAGGATTTAGGAAAAGTGGTGGAACGAAGCACACCTCCTAACATCCAACGAAAAGACCGCGAACGTGTCAATACGGTGACTGCCGTAATTTCAGGCGCAGCATTGGGCGATGTGGTTGCCGAGTCACAAAAGAAGATTGCCAACATGGACATTCCTTATGGCATCAACGTAGAGCTTTCCGGATCTTACGAAGACCAGCAAGACTCCTTCCGCGACTTAGGAACATTAGCCATCCTGATCATCATCTTGGTGTTCATCGTAATGGCGGCCCAGTTCGAATCACTGACATATCCGTTCATCATCATGTTCTCCATTCCATTTGCTTTGTCCGGTATCATTCTCGCACTGTTCCTCACCAACCAGACATTGAACGTAATGTCCCTATTAGGAGGCATCTTGTTGATCGGTATCGTAGTAAAGAATGGTATTGTGCTGATTGACTACATATCATTGAACAGAGAGAGAGGAATGTCCATCATCAGCTCCGTGGTGATGGGAGGAAAATCACGTCTGCGTCCGGTCGTTATGACCACGCTAACCACCATCCTTGGTATGGTGCCAATGGCCATCGGAACGGGCGAAGGTTCGGAGATGTGGAGTCCAATGGGTATCTCCGTTATCGGAGGTCTGACCATATCCACCATCCTTACGTTGATATTGGTTCCTGTACTCTACTGCATATTTGCAGGTACCGGCGTCAAGAATACACGAAAGAAACTAGCAAAGTTAAACTCATAACAACGTGGAAGAATCCAAAGACTGCCATCGGAAGAGATTTTCCGATGTGCAGTCTTCCGGATCCACACTTGTCCAAATACAAGATTACAATGAAATCAATATTAATAACATTCGACCAAGCTTATTACGAAAGAATAATAAGCACACTTGAGAAGATGAACTGCCGTGGATTCTCTTATTTGGAGCAGGTTCAAGGCAGAGGATCCAAAACGGGAGACCCTCATTACGGAAGCCATGCGTGGCCATCTATGTGCTCAGCTATCATCAGTGTGGTAGAAGACGACAAAGTTGACTCTATCCTAAAAATCCTCCATGAGATGGATTTGGAAACAGAGCAACTAGGACTAAGAGCCTTTGTGTGGAACATAGAACAGGCTATTTAAAAAAACACATTTTTTCATTTTTCAGTTACTTACAAAAAGCCAACCGGAATCTATTCCGATTGGCTTTTCCTCTTTTGGTAATCGTCAAAAAATCCTACATAGCATTAATAGAATAGGCAAGACACATCCCTCTTCTCATGAACCCGTTATTTCATTTTCTTTCGGAAAAGTTGTGCCGGCCGATGTCCGGAGCCTTCTGTATATTCATTTGTCTCCTCTATATAAGCAGAAGCCTTTCTCCTGAAATTTGCGGGCAGGATCGAAATATTCAAGATAGTTTCCTGCACTCTCTGCAAGCTCGCTAGTGTAAACTTCTCCGGCATAAAATCGAAAATCATATCGAAATCGACAATATTAACCTGAAGCACAGATAGCGCAGTAGCAATAATATTAGCATGGTCGAAAGCCAAACCGTCGCTCTTCTCTATTTCGAACTCAAACTGGCCAAATTTATGCTGCGTTTCATACAAAGTTGCCGTCAGTTTCAGATCGCCAGAGGAAAGTGTCAATAACAACCTACCATCCTTCCTTATAAAATCAACATCAAACCACCTCGCATCTATGGCGTCATCTCCGCCTCTGGCAGTCACAGTATCTGTCATGATTGAGACAAAGGCATTGGAGATGATTCTACCACGCGGATCCCTATTAGGCTCACTGAATGTACCTATCTGCATCAAAGCATTCGGGACGACACCAGTTTCCTCTCTAATTTCACGATAAGCACAATCCTTAATATTCTCGTCACCTCTTAAGAAGCCACCCGGCAATGCCCACTTATTCATATACGGATGTTCTCCACGCTTCACCAACAACAAAGACAACGTCTGCACATCATCTTGCCGATATTGCTCCGTCTTTTGCGGCTGCAAAGCAAAAGCAGCGACATCAACAGTCGCAGACACTTGTTCATAATTCTTTATATCATACGACTCAAGAAACAATTCTTCATCCGACTTTCCATCCGTATGTCTCTTCTCAAAAATATAATTTAGTTCTTTCTTCGAGCGCTTCGAGTAAAACAATGGAATCACACCATTGATAAAATCAGCTCCCCGTTCCGTCAAATATAGTCTATCATCTTTTTTCTCCATCAATCCATTCTCGATTACGAAAGCAATCTCTTCGGCAAAATAAGATTCAAAATCGACACCAAACCGATTTTTGAAAGCATTAAGATCAACAAACGCGAAATAGAAAGCCACCGAAACCATCTTAGCTATAGATTCCTCCTTCGGCAAATCATAAATATCCTGCAATGGCAGTTTACCTGCCAAAATTGCAGACTTATAACGCTCCATGCGTTTTTCCGCAGCTCCCAAATTATAAGCCAAATAGTTCATTCCGAACGACTGAGCACCGAGCCCCATCCCCACATAAGGGGTACCATATATAACGCGTTTGGTCAGATAATCACTCGTACCATAATCTTCAGGGACCCTACTAAACGTGTTCTTACCTACGTTGGCCTCATACCCATTCTCCGTCAACAAACGGTACGCAATCCGATATTGGTAGAGTGCCTTGTAAATTGAAACGCCACCTGCCTCGGATTCCAACTTAGTTCCTTTATATCGGTTCCTATATAGCGTAATATACTCAGGATTCAGTCCGATTGCGTATTTCAACGTATTTTTGAAATCGACATCCGTCTGATGCAAAAAGCCATACATCAGATCAATATTAAAACGCTCGTAACCAGCATCTCTTATAGAACGCATAGCCTTCTCATACAACGAAGTAGATCCATCTCGGCCCAATTCCTCTAGCAACTTTTCCGAAACCGTCTGAATTCCCATACTGATGCGAGCATACCCCATATCAAAAAGAGCTTTTATTTTCTCCGGTTCTTGTGCCGCCACAAGAGGTGTCGTTTCCACACTGAAAACCACATTATCGGCAAATGAAAATAGAGATGTAACTGCGTCTGTAAGACGTTTCAGATTTCTAACAGACAATTTGGCTGGAGTCCCTCCTCCTAAATCATATCCCACAATCCTCTTTCCCTTAAGAATCTCAGCATACATGGACATCTCCTTCAGGAGCAAATCAACATACTCATCCTCTAACTGCGCATCACAGGTATCAAGTACAACATATTCACAGAATTTGCATCGAGACTTACAGAACGGAACATGAATATAAAGCGACAATTCGTCCACATTTTTCCATTCTGTACGAACAAACTTGTCAATTTTCTCATCTCCATCCAATCTGTACTCTTTAAAAGATTGAGGAGTCAAAGGATATGCCGTATTAGCATAATGGTGATAAAGCAACCCCGTCTCATACGTTTCAATACATTTCATAGGCTTATTCAATAAATTATCATATTGATATTATCACAAAGATAATATCAATATGATAATTTACAAACTTTCTTTGCAAGAAAAGCATTCTTTAGAGAAAAAAGTATGCTACGGACAAACCTATACATTTCCATTTTGAAACACGGCTCGACCTCCCGTCCTGAAAACGTACGCCGGGAGATTTGGTAATTGTTCCCGTCTTCTGACCGGATGGCACCTTTCCAAACGGCCAAAATACTACTCGCCGGTCAGGTACACTTCTGTATAGTCGTGATGTACGGCGGGCAAGAATTTATCCAGCAAGTCGGACGCCTTAATTTTCAAGCTAGTGGTGTTGATACAGGGATGGCAACCGAAATATTCATCGGAGAGAATTTCACTGTCTATCAGCAAGCTGACGTTATTGTCCGTATCGTTCATCAAGCCCATGACACTCACGGAACCCGGCGTGATGTCCAGAAATTCAGCCATCCGCTCGGACGATGCGAACGACAACCTCGGGCTGTTTATCTGACTAGATATTTCCTTTGTTTTGAAGACCTTATCACCCCTTATCATCAAGAGGTAGAATTTAGTCTGTTGACGGTTGCAGAGGAATAAGTTTTTGCAGATAGTCAGATTCAGCTCCTTTTCAATCGCCTCGCAGACGGTCATCGATTCCGCCGCCTCATGATCGACATACTGATACGCCATCTGGAGCTGATCCAACAAATCATATACGCGCACCTCCTTATCCAAACGGCCACTCATATTTGCCGGACGTCCTGTCGTTAGTTGCATAGTTTCTTATTATTACGTCTTACTATCAATTTTCAATCAACCTAAAGAATCAGGTTCATCATCTTTGTTTATATTATTCGTAGCATCAAAAGAAAGAAATATCTCCAAAAATGCAGTTTCCGAATAGAAATAATTTGAGTTGTCAATTAGTTTTTTCTCCATACCACTTCAGATACCTTTCTCTGCGCATCTGAAAAAATCCGGCGACATCCATCATTTCCGCCTCAACTTCGTCTATTGAGCAGACAAGTAATCCGGCTGTCGGAAACTCGTTTCCAATCTCTTCACGGAATTCCGTCAACGGACCTCGGAACAAACGGTTGTCGTCATCGTTCATGGCAATGGCTTTCACCAAAACCACTTCGGGCTCATGGCATCAACAAAAGAGGCGGACCATATAGTCCGCCTCAAAATTACCGTATAGAAAACGGATTTCATCTCTTATAGTCCCAGTGATTTCTTTACTGCCTCTATCTTATCCAATGCCTTCTTATTGGCAGCTTCATAATCAGCGACAGACTTCATCTCACCACGAACCTCCACGTAGAATTTGATTTTAGGCTCCGTTCCTGATGGACGGATAGAAATCTTGTCACCCTCTTCCGTGAAGATTTGGAGTACATCCGACGTGGTAGGCATTACCAGCTTAGAAACATTTCCATTTCTATCTTTAGCCTCTAGCGACGCATAATCTTTGACCATAACGACAGGAGAACCTGCGATTTCCTTTGGCGGATTGCTTCTGAAGTCTGCCATCATCTGTTTGATTTCATCAGCGCCGGCCTTACCCTTCTTGGTCACAGAGATGCCTTTGTTCATAGAGAAGCCATACTCTGCATATATATTACGAAGCAACTCGAACATTGACATTCCGTTATCCTTAGCCCAAGCAGCGACCTCGGCCAACATGGTACAAGTAGAAACGGCATCCTTATCGCGGACAAAGTCTTCCGGCAAATAACCGTAGCTTTCCTCTCCACCTCCGATATAGTTCAACTTTCCTTCGTTCTCGCGCATAATAGCCGCAATCCATTTGAATCCGGTAAACACATCGAAGCACTCAACTCCATTACGGTCTGCAATCTCCTTAATCAACTCTGTAGTAACGATAGTCTTAACGACATATTCCTTTCCGTTAATCTTACCAAGTTCCTTCCAACGGCGCACCAAGTAATAAGTCAGCATCATAGCCGTTTGGTTTCCGTTCAGAAGAATGAACTCACCCTTGTCGTTTTTCACGGCAGCACCCACACGGTCAGCGTCAGGATCAGAGGCCAGCACCAATTCGGCATCCGTTGCTATGGCCTTCTTAACAGCAAGATCCAAAGCCGCAGGCTCTTCCGGATTCGGAGAAACAACCGTAGGGAAATTTCCGCTTACCACATCCTGTTCCGGAACATTGATAATATTTTTGAAACCGAAAGCCTTCATCGTAGCAGGAATGATATTCACTCCTGTACCATGAATAGGGGTATAAACAATCTTCATATCCTCGTTTCTCTTGATAGACTCAGGAGAAAGCGTCAATTTGGTGATGCATTTGATATATTTGTCATCCACCTCTTTGCCTATTATTTCGATAAGGCCCTTATTGCCCTCAAACTTAATCTCATCAACAGACTTGATTTTCTCCACCTCTTTAATCACATCCACATCATGAGGAGGAATCAACTGGCCACCATCATTCCAATAAGCCTTATATCCGTTGTATTCTTTAGGATTATGGCTGGCGGTAAGTATGATGCCGCTTTGGCAACCCAACTCACGGATGGTGAACGACATCTCCGGCGTCGGACGCAAATCTTCGAACAAATACACCTTTATTCCATTCGCAGAAAATATATTGGCAGCCGTCTCCGCAAAAAGGCGGCTATTGTTACGGCAATCATGACCGATAACCACTTTGATTTGAGACTCGTTTTTGAACTGCATCTTCAGATAGTTGGCAAGGCCTTGCGTTGCAGAACCTACAGTATATATATTCATTCTGTTAGTTCCAACACCCATAATACCGCGCAAGCCTCCGGTTCCGAATTCAAGATCCCTATAAAAAGCCTCTATCAAATCCATCTTATCCGAATTTTGCAACATACGGCGAACCTCATCTTTGGTCTCCGCATCATAATTACCATTCAGCCATACGTTTGCCTTGGCTGTAACCTCATTCAATAATGCTGTATTATTATCCATAAAAGTTTCTATAAAGTTTCTAAACGATATAATCCTTTCCGATTTCAGCAATCGGAAAAACAGATTCGCAAAGATAACAAAGATTCCACACAAAAGTCACAAGAATAAAAATTCAATTAACCTTTATGCGGAATCTTTATTTAATTCGAACGCTTTTCTCCAGAAGAAAAGCGCATCTGCATATCGTCCCGAATTACTTCAACAAAGAAGAGGGAGAGATATTATCCCTCTCTATAGATTGGAAATAACGGTAGGTCGAAACCTTCATTTCATAAGTAGCCATCTCATCACAGACGATGATGCCCTTAGGGTGCAACTGCAAGGCACTCAACGTGCACATCTGGCTCACGCCACCCTCTACTGCCTGCTGCAAAGCACGAGCCTTATTGTAGCCGTTCACCAAAATCAAAACCTCCTTGGCATCCATGATGGTGCCCACACCCACGGTCAACGCAGAGACCGGCACTTTAGCCGTATCGTTCTCGAAGAAACGGGAATTGGCAATGATGGTGTCTTGCGTCAACGATTTCATGCGTGTACGTGAAGTAAGGGACGATCCGGGTTCGTTGAATGCGATATGGCCATCGGGGCCAATACCGCCCACGAACAAATCGATGCCTCCCGCATTTTTAATGCGAGCCTCGTAATCGGCACACTCTTTCTGCAAATCAGAAGCATTGCCATTCAAAATGTTCACCTGTTTTTCAGGAATGTCTATATGATGGAAGAAATTATTCCACATAAAAGAATAATAGCTTTCCGGATGTTCTTTGGGCAAGTTAACATACTCGTCCATGTTGAACGTAATGACATTCTTGAAAGAGACAACCCCCTTCTTGTTGAGTTCGATTAACTCCTTGTACATTCCCAATGGAGACGATCCAGTGGGAAGACCCAAAACAAATTTGTTGCTCTCCGTCGGATTAAATTTATTAATAGCCGAAGCAACATAATTAGCAGCCCATTTAGAAACAGACGCGTAGTCAGGTTGAATAAGAATTCTCATTTTTTCTTGTCGTTTTTTATTATTAAAATAGATTCATTACGGACACTCCGTCCTTTTGCAATTTTTCTTCTTATATATATATTCCCAATAAATTCAAGAGCAGCAGAAAGAAGATCTTCAAAAAAAAGAAACCCACTATCTCGAAGCAGATAAGGGTTTCTTTGTCTTCCTCCTTATTCTTTTTTCAAAAAGTTGACAAAAATACAAAAAACACAAGATAAATAATCTATTTGTACATTTTTTCGTGAACTATGGAACAAAATCAACCCTCCTTCTGTATTTCCAAAGCTATTTGTTTGCCCAAAAGTTCGCATTCAGCCTTTTTCTGTGAAGTCGCAGCATGAAGGTTATCGACCGAACCGACCAACCGCCAACCGCACTTATCTATAATTTCAGATATCCGTTTTACGGAAACACCAGCCCAAGAAGCAGAGCCGAAAGATGCGAATATTCTATTTTTCACGTCTCTCCGTGCCACTTTCTGAAGAAAAGATTCCACTACAGGAAACAGTTCATTCATATAAGTAGGACTACCTACCACCAAAGCAGAATAACGGAACACGTCTGACAAGATAAAAGAGGGATCAGTTTTTGTAGCATTATAAACGACCACATTCTTAACGCCTCCCTGCACTAGGCCTCTCGCAACAGACTCCGCCATCTGCTCCGTATTTCCATACATAGAACCATAAACAACCACAGCGCCCGGTTCTGCGACGTAACGGCTCCATCTGTCGTACAAAGCAACCGCCTTCGCCGTTTCCTTCTGCCAGACAGGACCATGCGTAGAACAAATATATTCCAATTTCACATCCTTCAATTTGGACAAAGCCTTCTGTACGGGAGATCCGTATTTCCCGACGATGCACGCATAATATCGGCGCATTTCGTCCCAGTATCTATCCGGATTGATTGTAGAATCCAACACTCCCCCATCCAACGCACCAAAGCAACCAAAAGCATCGCCAGAAAAAAGGATCTGATGCGTTGTATCATAGGTCATCATCGTCTCCGGCCAATGGACCATCGGCGTAAGGAAGAAAGAGAGTTTCAAAGACCCAAGGCTTAATGAATCTCCATCTTTGACCTCCAGCAATCCATCTTCTATGCCAAAATAACCTTTTATCATAGAAAAGGTCTTGGCATTGCCCACTATCTTAATGTCCGGATATTTCTGTCTGACCAAGCCTATAGAGCCAGAATGGTCCGGTTCCATGTGGTTGATGATCAAATAATCTATTTTACGTCCGGCAAGGACTTCTTCTATCTCATTAAAGAAAACTTCACAACAAGAAATATCCACTGTGTCGACCAACGCAACCTTATCGTCCACTAACAGATAAGAGTTGTAGGATACACCACAAGGCAACGGCCATTGGTTTTCAAACAGAGTCTTATTTCTGTCATTCACCCCAACATAATAAACATTGTCTACTATTTTCATAACTTTAACGATTTTGCAGTGATTTACGGCTTTTCAACCATGCTTTTATAACAAAATAGAAACCGAAAAGAAAAAACGGCACGCTCAAAATCTGACCCATGTTAATTGGCATACCATCCTCGAACGACTCCTGGTTATTTTTTATAAATTCCAACAAGAATCGAGTCAAGAATATACCTATCAGGAACACACCGAAAAGCAATCCTTCATATTTCCTTGCATTGGTCTTCCAATAAAGGAACAGAAGAACGGAGAACGTCACCAAACAATAGACAATCTCGTAAATCTGAGTAGGATGACTTGGTGCCGAGAAGATAGGCTCCGCCCCATTTTGCCATGCATGGATGTTCGTAATAAAACGGAAGGCCCAAGGCAAATCTGTCGCATGCCCATATATTTCATGATTCATCAGGTTTCCTAAACGGATACATGCGCCACAAACAGCTACGGCTATCACCACCCTATCAAGTACCCAGATATAACTTTTCTTGGCCACCCGCTTATGAAACAGCCAAAGGGACGCCAAAATACCAAACGCACCTCCATGACTAGAAAGTCCGCCTTCCCAAATAAACAAGACTTTATAAAGATGCTCCGAATAATAGCCCCAATCATAAAAGAAGCAATGACCCAACCTAGCACCGGCTATCGTACCGATCATCATATATATGAACAACTTATCCATTGCATCATCCGGCAGTCCTTCCTTCTTATAGATTTTGGATTCCACCATATACCCAATGAAAAAGCCCAAAGCCCACATCAGGCCATACCAGCGAACTGTCAGACTCCCAAAACTAAACAGATCAGGGTCTACCGTCCATGTTATATAAGACAACATATCTCTTTCTTTTTTTTTTCAAAAATAACGGACGTAATATGATAACCCAATACGTCCGTCTATATAATCAGTTATTTACAAATCTCTTCCGTGGCAGTTTTTATATTTCTTTCCACTTCCACAAGGACAAGGATCATTACGCCCTATTTTCTTCTCCACATGTATTGGCTGTGGTTTCTGAGGGCGATTAGCCTCCGGAGAGGATGCGTCCGAACGGCTTTCCGTATAGGAAGGGCGTTGCACCCTCCGCTCTTCAGGAGCCTCTTCCGCACGATCCGGCATAGGGATCTGAGCACGCATCAACACGGAGATAGCCTTATGGTTCATATCGTCTACCATCTTCTTGAAGAGGTTATACGACTCCAGTTTATAGATAAGCAAAGGATCCTTCTGTTCGTACGTCGCATTCTGCACCGAATTTCGCAGATCATCCATCTCACGAAGATGCTCTTTCCAGTTTTCGTCGATGGCCCGAAGCAAGATTGCCTTCTCAAATACCTTCACGATAGATTTGCAGTTTGTATCGTGAGCCTCCTTCAGATTGACAGGCATTCTATATGCCATCTTCCCGTCAGTGATAGGGATGATGATATTTTCATACATGTCTTTATACTTATCAAACACCTCCGAGATAACAGGCATTGCCGTTGTTGTCATAGTTTCCGTCTTACGTTTGAAGGCCAGCATCGCAGCATCAAACACCTTATCTACAATCGCATCCTCCTTCATAGAAGCAAATTCTGCTTCCGAAACAGGGGAATCTATAGAAGCGACACGCATCAGTTCCTCTTCAAAAGAGGCATATCCCGTCTCATTCTTAGCCGTATCGACAATAGAAACGATAGAATCATACATCATATTCATGATATTGACGCCCATACGTTCGCCCATCAATGTCTCCCTACGCTTCTTATAAATCACCTCTCTTTGGGCGTTCATCACGTCATCATATTCCAACAAACGTTTACGCACTCCAAAATGATTTTCCTCCACCTTCTTCTGCGCGCGTTCGATAGACTTCGAAATCATACCATGCTCAATAACCTCACCTTCCTTGAATCCCAAACGATCCATCACTTTCGTAATCTTCTCCGAACCGAACAGACGCATCAGATTGTCTTCCAAAGAGACGAAGAACACGGAAGATCCCGGATCGCCCTGACGTCCGGCACGACCTCTCAACTGTCTGTCAACGCGGCGAGACTCATGACGCTCAGTACCTATGATAGCCAATCCACCGGCAGCCTTCACCTCGTCAGACAGTTTGATATCGGTACCACGACCTGCCATGTTGGTTGCAATGGTCACGATACTGTTCTTTCCTGCCTCGGCTACGATATCGGCCTCTTTCTGGTGCAGTTTGGCATTCAATACATTATGTTTGATTTTTCGAAGAGTCAGCATTTTACTGATCAGCTCTGAAATTTCCACAGAAGTAGTTCCCACCAATACCGGACGACCTTGGCCAACCAAAGAAACGACCTCTTCGATAACGGCATTGTATTTTTCCCTCTTCGTGCGATAAACACGATCTTCCATATCGTTTCGGGATATCTTCTTGTTTGTAGGGATAACCACTACATCCAACTTATAGATGCTCCAGAACTCGCCAGCTTCCGTTTCGGCCGTACCGGTCATACCAGACAACTTGTGGTACATTCTGAAATAGTTCTGTAAAGTGATGGTTGCATACGTCTGCGTCGCATCCTCCACCTTCACACGTTCCTTTGCCTCGATAGCCTGGTGCAATCCGTCCGAATAGCGGCGACCCTCCATAATACGGCCAGTCTGCTCATCGACTATCTTCACCTTATTATCCACGATGACATATTCATCATCTTTAGTAAACAAGGTATAAGCCTTTAATAGCTGATTGACCGTATGTACTCGTTCTGCCTTGGAAGAATAATCCTGCATCAGTTCATCCTTCTGTTGCTGAATCTCTTCTTTTGAGAGGGAAGAGTTCTCCAAATCTGCGATTTTCACAGACATATCCGGCAATACGAAAAATTCAGGATCCTCAGACGCTCCGGTAAGTGCATCAATACCCTTATCCGTCAACTCTATGCTACGGTTCTTCTCATCTATGACAAAATAAAGAGGATCGGTAGCGATATGCATATTCTTATTATTCTCCGCCATATAGAACTCTTCCGTCTTCAACAGAACAGCCCTCATTCCCTGTTCGCTCAAGAACTTAATCAACGGCGTATTTTTAGGCAACGCCTTGTATGAGCGGAACAATGCCAAAGCACCATCTTCCTGTTCTTTTTTATCGTCAGACTTCAGTAACCGTTTGGCCTCCGTAAGATAATTGGTGGCCATCACACGTTGGAGAGCCACCAGCTTTTCCACACGAGGGCAAAGCTCCTCGTATTGTTGATTGTCACCCTTAGGTACAGGACCAGATATAATCAATGGAGTACGGGCATCATCAATCAACACTGAATCCACCTCATCCACAATGGCATAATTGTGCTTTCTCTGAACCAAATCAGACGGAGCGGTTGCCATATTATCGCGCAAATAGTCGAAACCGAATTCATTATTTGTACCAAAGGTGATGTCTGCCAAATATGCCTTTCTACGTTCGTCAGAGTTGGGCTGATGCTTATCGATGCAATCGACCGTCAATCCGTGGAACATATACAAAGGTCCCATCCACTCGGAGTCACGTCTTGACAAATAATCGTTGACGGTGATCACATGCACACCGTTACCGGTAAGCGCATTCAGAAACACGGGCAGAGTAGCCACCAAGGTCTTACCCTCTCCTGTAGCCATTTCCGCAATCTTTCCTTTGTGAAGAACCACGCCGCCAAAGAGTTGGACATCATAATGGACCATATTCCAGACCATATCGTTTCCGCCTGCCTGCCAATGGTTTTTGTAGACAGCCGTGTCTCCGTCTATAGTTAGGAAATCACGACCTTCCGCAGCAAACTGCCTATCCATATCCGTTGCTGTCACCTCTATTTCTTCCGATTCGGAGAAACGACGCGCCGTATCTTTCACGATAGCAAACACTTCAGGCAGAACTTCCTCCAAAACCTCTTCGTATTTATCCAGAACCACCTTCTCCAATCTGTCAATCTCCTCGTAGGTTTTTTCTCTCTCTTCGATTTCCTGACTTTCAATCTGAGATTTCAATTCGGTAATACGGCTCTTTTCTGTAGAGACATAAACTTGTATCTTTTTTCTGATATCGAGAGTACGAGTACGCAAACCGTCGTTAGACAACTCCTTTACGGATGGATACACCAGCTCTATCTTCTGCACGTATGGCTGAATGTCCCGCATATCCCGTTGTGCCTTATTTCCAAACAACTTGGATAAAAAATCATTAAGTCCCATATATTTTAAAAATGTATTTATTTCTCTCAAATGGACGTTTCCTGCCTCTATTCTCTAAAAATATTTTTTCTTTTTCACGAAAGAGTAAGGAAGGCCATCGATAATTAAACTTTAATTATTTATTCAATTCCTAGCCGTCACAAAATTAAGTAAAATAAGGAAGTAGCAACCACAATAACCTCTATTTTTACATAAAAAACTAAAATTTATTTGTCGCATTTCTTTTTCGAATTGAAAAAACGAGAAGACAGACACATACAAAGCATCAAGTGCCCGACCGACAAAAAATAGGAGAAAATCAGAACACAACAAAAGAGAGGAAGAACAGCTCATTTTTCAAAACAAAGCGTATCTTTGCACAATTTTTATTAAACTCTTATACAAAACAAAAAAAAAGATGAAAAAGTACATTTTGATCGCACTAGCGATGCTTGCAACAAGCACCATCCATGCACAGGAAGAACAACAAGAGTCTGCAGCTTCAAAAGGCTACAAACCAGAAGCAGGAACATTCTCCACTGAAGTTTGTTACGCTCCTCTTTCTACCAGCAACTCCGTTGCTCTCGAAGGTGGACAATTGAAAGGAATCTATGCCCTCAACGACAAATTCAGCCTAAGACTAGGGCTGGGATTCGGCATTAACAGCGAAAAAAGCGAAGATGACGGAACCAAAACCACAACTACCACAAGACAATTATCGTTGACTCCTGGAGTCTCTTACGCAATGGAAGGCACCAGCAGACTAACCCCTTACATCGGCGGCGAACTTCTATTCGCTTTCGAAGGAGATAAAACTACGATAGAAGGCGAAAACGCGAAAGTGGTGACAACAAACGGGAATAAACCTCTCAATACTTTTGGCATCAACGCTTTTGCCGGATTCAACTACTATTTTGCAGAACATCTTTATGCAGGAATCGAATTCGGTATCGGCCTGAAGGGAACTGTCAACAAAGACAAAGAAGTAGAAACAACCATCAACGGGAAAACCACAAAAGTAACATCAGACGTTGATGAATCAACCATTGACTTCGCACCTTACATTGTTCCTTCTTTGAGATTAGGATGGTCATTCTAACTTCATAAGAGACATTTCTTCAAATAGGATTTCACCAAAAGTCCCTGATTATCATTTTGACAATCAGGGATTTTCTCTTTTCAGGCATACGTTCATTCCACCAACTAAGAGTTCAGGCATTCATTCCATTCAGTTTTTCCATGATTCTTAGATTTTTTTTTTATTTTTGCAGTTCCGTAAATTTATATCAAAATAGGATGAGATTCTAAGGAACAAAGAATGGAAACAAATAAAGAGCATAACATTGTCACTATAAAAAATTTAGTTGCGTTTGGAGAATTCCTACTCCTTAACGCATGCTTCATCTTCACATTTGCCATATCAGAGAAGGAATACAACATCCACGAATTGATAAGGACAATACCAAGATCCTATTTTGTATTGATCAACCTCTCCTACACCATCAGTCTTTCTTACGTAGGAATCATTTTGGACCAAAGGATTGTCAACATTGAGAACATACTCAACAAAGTGACAAAAACCTGCGTACTGTTTTCTCTCATGTTACTGATGATTGTCACCTTTCTGAACGACTTCGACATATTTTCCAATCTCTATTGGATTCTATTTATATCCATGTTCTTTTGTAGCACATCATTTTGGCGCATCTGTGCCAGAATCATATTAAAACATTACAGAAGCAAGGGAAACAACTACAAACGGGTCATAATTCTCGGCGCCGGCTCCATCGCCAACGAGCTATACCGGACCATCAGCATGAACACCTTCTACGGATATAAATTTTTGGGATTCTTCGACGACAGGGACAAATCCGACTACAAAGTTGCAGACAGTCTCGTAAAAGGGACAATAAACGACGTCTACGAATTTGTCGCGACGAACGATGTCGACGAGATTTTCTGCGCTCTTCCTGCGGGGGAAGACAGGAAAGTGCTTCCAATCATTAGATATGCGGAAAAAAACATGATCAGGTGCTTCATCGTGCCCGACTTCAAACGATTCATAAAAAAGCAGGTGTCTCTGACCTTTTTAGGCGACGTCTCCGATGCCATCCCTATCATTTCTCTTAGGGACGAGCCTCTTCTCAGTCCACAAAACAAACTGGCGAAGAGAACTTTCGACATTCTCGCCTCCGCCTCTTTTCTAACTTTCGCATTTCCGTTCCTTTATGTCATCATAGGCAGCATCATAAAGGCAACGTCTTCCGGCCCTATATTTTTCAAACAGGTACGCACAGGAAAGAACGGAAAAGACTTCACCTGTCTGAAATTCAGAACGATGAGGATCAACAAAGACTCAGACACGAAACAAGCCACCAAAGGTGATGCCAGAATCACAAGGATAGGCGCATTTTTACGGAAAACGAACTTGGACGAAATGCCACAATTCGTCAATGTATTCATCGGAAACATGTCCATCGTGGGTCCTCGTCCGCACATGTTGAAACATACGCAAATGTATTCGGAACTCATTAACGAGTACATGGTACGGCACTACGCCAAACCAGGCATCACAGGTTGGGCACAAGTAACTGGATTTAGAGGAGAGACAAAAACCATCGAAGAGATGGAAGGCCGCGTAAAACGAGATGTCTGGTATATAGAGAATTGGACATTCTGGTTGGATTTGAAAATCATCATACTTACCGTCGTTAATATGTTGAGAGGAGAAGAAAAGGCTTATTGACAGAACTCGGGAATCAGAAAAGCCTCCCTTTTGTATTGCATAACATGTTTTTCTTCTTCAAGTTTGCGTTGACAATCTACCCTTTTTGTGTAATTTTAAAACGTTTTTAAGAGGCGAAAAAACAACCTTAAACGTAAAAAACACAAAAAAAGCAAACAGCATGAGTACAATTACCGATTTTCTGATTGACATTTCAGACAACATGAGCAAGAAGCTCCCTATCGCGCAGAAAGCCATAAAAGACGAAATCATTCCTCTTCTAAATTTCTCGGATCCAATAGGGTTGAGGACATTTCTTTCCATCGTAAAGTCACCGATTGTCATCAACTCCATAGATCTGGGGCTGACAAACGAACACGATTTTTCCGAAAAGATAGAAAAACTGCCCATTCCTAACGGAGGCTCCCCTATCGGCTACACAGTGCAAAAATCATTAGCCGCAATGAAAGGACGTGATGCTGATAAGAAACGAATCATCCTAGTCACAGCCGGAATGGAAACAGACGGAGGGAACTACGAATTTGAGGTGGAGAAATCAAAAAAAGACGGATCAATACAAGTAAACGTCATCGGGCTCGGACTAACCGGATTTGAAGAGAAGATGGCTCAAAAAGTGGCGAACATAAGCAATGGCGTATTTTGCAATCTTGCGTTGGAAAACAGCGGAGACCGTCTTGCAACAAAGACCACATTACAACCTCTCATCGACATTCTGAACGGAAAAGAGTCTCTGAATTCCGTTGCTAATGCGGAGAAAACAAACGGAGAAAGCACCCCAGAGAAAAAAGAAGAGTTTGCCACCGAGGTAAAACAGGAGCAAACATCCACACAAACAACAGAAGCGGCAGAAAAGAAGGGAAAGGACACGGAACCCATCCAAACAGCAATCAAGACAGAGGCTCCAAAAGTCGGAATCACACCAAAGGCAGAAATGACCCAACCGACACAGAAAAAAACGGTCGTCATTTTTGAAGACAACGCGCCCATCGACTCCAAACTATTCGCATCCGAAAACAAAGAAGATGACAAGACAGACGCCATCAAGCAAATTGAGGCAAAAAACACGGAGATAAGCAACATCCTCAACGAAAACATAAAAACCATCCATGATTTTTTAAACAAAGAGAAAGAGAAGAACGAGGAGATTGAGAAGTTGAGGAATGCAGGGAAAGAATCACTGAAGAAGGTAGAAGAGTTGAAGGAGATCAACAGAAACGCGCAAGCGGAAATCGAAAAGTTGGAATCTCTAGTGACGGAGAAAGAAAACAAGATAAAAGCACTTCTGTCTGTTCAGGAGGCAGACAAGGAGGAGATTAGCAAACTTAAGCAGATTGATGAGGAGGTCATTCTATTAGAAGACAAGGAGAAGATTCACCGCACCTCGCAAAAAAGCGAGGAGATTGTCTACCAGCTGCTTCAAAAAAAATATCCCGACCGTGTCAACTGGACAAACAAGACGGAAAAGCAGGAAAAGGGCTATGACTTCGAGATTATGTTCGACAACGAGAACATAGAGTACTACATCGCATGCAAAGGCAAAGTCGACTCCAGCAAAACATTCTTCCTCACCAAACAGGAGTGGGAGCTATGTTTGGAAAACAACCGCAACTACCAGGTCTATTTAGTCAACGACATAAACGGAAGTCCAAAGACAACGATCATAGACAATCTGATGGGATGGATTCTGAACGGCAGAGTGAGGCCTTATGCCCAGAAAAACCAGAAAGTCAAATCAGAACGTGTCATGTTCACTCTCATTGGGTAGACATGAAAGACAGAGGGAGTCGCAACTTTAGCGATTCCCTCTTTTAAGATTACAGACATCCTCCTGCCGATGATGGTGAGGTGTTTTTGAAAAAGAAACTGTTTTATCCGACAAATCATGTCAAAAAAATACGACAGCGGAAATCCTCGGCGCAATTCTATGGAATGTCGTCCCGTCTTCCTTTTCTGTCGACAGACCCATCCCGATTGGATGGATTGATTCTTAAAAAAGATGCCTTGACCTTTAGCAATTTGTTTTTTATAGTCTCCCGTTTTTCTCCATTCCAGACAACCATTCAATCTGTGCTCCTTTTGGGCCAGGAAAAGCAAAATTAAACACATAAGAGCCCTCGTTATTGTCAATTCTTATTATTATCTTTGGGAAAGACCGTCATTAAAAAAAACAACGAGCATGATATCTATAACATTTACACTTCGGTGCGACACTCTTCTCGGTGAGAACGTATATATAACAGGAGACATTGACGAACTAAAAGATCGGGAGGGGAATCCTTTGCCCATGGCATATCGGAACTCAGGATGGAAAATCACCATCAACACACCCACATCCGACTTCCAATACTATTATCTCGTAAAAAGGGATGGCGAATTAGTCAAAACGGAGCAACCTCTATCACGACCATTTCAGTTGCCAAACAGCAGAATAAAGAGTCCGCTGGTATTCGACACTTTTTCCGAAAACAGGGTGATATCCAAAGCAATGAGGTCTGCCGTATTTGCCAATGCACTTCGCAACCATTCCCACATAAGCAATCGGATCGACGACACGCACATACCCATCATATTCAACACTCAATCGGACAAGATAGACAGAAATTACAGTCTAGCCATTAGCGGAGACACCGCCATTTTAGGCACATGGGTGGAAGCGGACATGGTCGAGATGGACGGCAGCCGCTACCCCAACTACACACACATAGCTGACGCCAGCAAAATAAACTTTCCACTCGAATACAAATACGTCATATTCGACAAGAAAAATGAAACCGTGATTTGCTGGGAGGAGGGATCAAACAGATACATAAACCCCACCCTGACACACATCATCGACGCCATCATCATAAACGACAACGAGCCAAGATTCAACCAGCCAGATTTCAAAGGAGCAGGCACTTCGGTCCCTGTTTTTTCACTACGGACACAAAGTAGCTTTGGTTGCGGCGAGTTCTCCGACCTGAAAGAAATGGCCGATTGGGTCTCTTCTTGCGGACAAAAAATCATACAGACACTTCCCATCAACGACACTTCGATTACGAAGACATGGAAAGATTCCTATCCATACAGCGCCATCTCCGTATTTGCGTTACACCCCATCTACATCTCGTTGGAAAAGATAGGGGAAATAGACGACGTCCAGAAATACGAGACGGAAAAAGAAGAGCTCAATTCGCATAAGTTCGTGGACTACGGAAACACGATCAAGTACAAATTCGAATTTTTGAAAGAACTGTATGACAAGCAGAAGAAAAGCACCTTCCAAGACGAGCATTTCTTATCCTTCTACAAAGAAAATGAATATTGGCTAAAGCCATACGCCGTATTCTGCCTACTGAGAGACAAATTTGGAACTTCAGACTTCTCACAATGGAAGAAAGACAGCATATACGCCAAAGAGAAGGTCTCCAAATATTTCGAGAAGAAGAGCAAGGATAAAAACGAACTGGGATTTCACATTTTCATACAATACCACCTGCATAAGCAACTGAAGGAGGCCATAGAGTATGCACACAGCATAGGTGTGTCCATAAAAGGAGACATTCCAATCGGAGTGAACCGCCACAGCGTGGAGACATGGATGTATCCAAACCTATTCGACTGCAACGGACAAGCAGGCGCACCGCCTGACGATTTTTCCAGAACAGGTCAAAACTGGGGATTTCCTATCTATAATTGGAAAGAGATGGAAAAAGACGGATACCGTTGGTGGAAACTCCGCTTCGAGAAAATGTCCGAATATTTTGACGCTTATCGCATAGACCATATTTTGGGCTTTTTTAGAATCTTCAGAATACCGACCGACCAGACAATAGGTCTTTTAGGCCAGTTTTCCCCTTCCTTGCCAATGACAGAGACCGAAATAAAGAAATTCGGACTAAACTTCAACAACGAGCACTTCTGTCAGCCCTATATTATAGACGCATATCTGGACTCTCTGTTTGGAGAAGACACCACCTATGTGAAGGACAATTATCTCATAAAGGTCGACGACCGGTACGAGCTAAAGGAATCGGTGAAATCCCAACACAAGATAACGGAACTATTCGCAGGGAAAGACAACGAGAGGGACGTCAGGATAAAGGAAGGACTGATGATACTTACTTGTCAGGTACTCTTCATCGAAGACATCGAGAAACCGCACCATTACCATCCGAGGATTGCCACCCACCAAAGTTTCGCATTCCGCCATCAGGAGATAAAAACGAAGGAAATATTAAGTAAAATATACGATTACTATTATTACAAAAGACAAGACGAATTTTGGAAAGAACAAGCACTAAAACGACTTCCCTCTCTAACGAACGCCACCAACCTTCTTTCTTGCGGGGAAGACTTAGGAATGCTACCCTTCTGCGTCCCGGAAGTCATGAAAGAACTGGAGATGCTTAGTCTCGAGATTCAAAGGATGCCAAAAGAGATGGGCAAAGAGTTCGGCGACCTCTCAAAAAATCCGTATCTGTCGGTATGCACCACATCCACCCACGACATGAGCACCATGCGGGCGTGGTGGGAAGAGGACCGCGCACGTACGCAGAGATTCTTCAACAACGAGCTGAACCAATACGGCATGGCCCCTCTGTTCTGCGAGCCATGGATCTGCCAACAGATTATAGAGAAGCATCTGAACTGTCCGTCCATGTGGGTTATTCTCCCAATACAAGACTGGATATCCATAGACGGAAACATACGTTGGAAAGAGACGTTCTCTGAACGGATAAACGACCCTGCCAACCCGAACAACTATTGGAGATATCGGTTACACCTCAATATTGACGAGCTGGCAAAGAATGAGGTCCTCAAGAGCAACATTAGGTCTATCATCTCGCAATCAGGGAGATAACCACACACCAAAAGATTGGGGAGAAATTGGGTTTCATTTTCTCCCCAAAAAAAGTAAATATTTTTCAAAAAAAAGTCGCTACACCTCTTGCACAATTGGCAAAATACGCATATCTTTGCATCGCAATTCAGGAGAGAGTTGCACAGTAAAAAGATAAAAAGAAATGGTGCGGTAGTTCAGTTGGTTAGAATACATGCCTGTCACGCATGGGGTCACGGGTTCGAGTCCCGTCCGCACCGCTAAAAGTTCAATTGTAACGCGCCGAAAAGGCGACAAAAACAAGACAAATCCTACAATCTCAACAGGTTGTAGGATTTTTTCGTTTCTAACTCCTTACCACATAAAGTCAAAGATTAGACAAAAAAAGACAAGTTTTTATGACTTAATCGTGACCTATCAGAAAATCTTAAAAATAGGTCACAGATTGTTCAAAATTGCCTGATTCCTGTCGCATATTGTCCTTGTCGGAAGTATCTCATTTTTAGAGTTTTAATTTAGGTTTGTAACATTAAAATTAATGAAAATGAAGACAACAAAAAGTACATTTAGCGTATCGTTTTTTCTAAAAAGGAACGCGCAAAAAGCAAATGGCAATATGCCTATTATTGCTCGGATAACAGTTAATGGAGAAGTGGCACAGTTTAGCACAAAACTTGAAATTGATCCTGATTTGTGGAATGTTTCGGCCGGAAAAGCTGTCGGACGAAACAAAGAAGTTGGGCAGATCAATGATATATTGGATGGAATTAAAGCCAAAATAAAATCTCATTACCATACTTTATTAGCAGGCGGCAAGGGGGTTACTTCCGACATTCTGAAAAACTCTTTTCTAGGCATAGATGATTCCTATGAAACTATCCTTACTCTTTTTGATAAACATAACACAGATTTAAAGAAACTGGTAGGTGTAGATAGATCAGATTCTACTTATAAAAAATACCTATTGGCACGACAACGTGTAAGCGAATTTATAAAATATCGCTATAAAATGGCGGATATGCTGTTACGAGATATGAATCTGATGTTTGTAAATGATTACGAGGTATTCTTAAAAACCGAATGCAGATTAAGCCATAATGTAGCGGCAAAGATGATTCAATACCTCAAAAAAATAGTAACATTTGCTCATAATACAGGCATAATTCAACGTCATCCGTTCACAGGTTATATAATTTCAGTCAAGAAAGTGGATAAAGGATATTTGACCGAAAAAGAATTAGAGGCAATCATTGGAAAACAATTTGATTGTTTAAGACTAGAACATGTAAAGGATATATTTCTATTTGCTTGTTATACCGGGTTATCATACATTGATATTGTTCATTTACTTGAAAGTAATATCTGTCAATCGTTTGACGGAAATCTTTGGCTAAAAGGAAAGCGTATAAAAACTGGCATAAACTACAATGTTCCTCTTTTCAATATTCCGTTGATGATTATAGAGAAATACAAGAATAAATTAAGTTATTACAATATGACGGTTTAATTTTTAACAGTTAGTTTTCATCCCAATAATTCTTTCAGATCATTATACCTTAAAATTTTTCCTTTACCTGCTTCAAACTCGATAATACCATCGTGAGTCATCTCGGATATGGCTCTTGAAAGAGAAGGGCGTTCCACTCCAAAATACTCGGCAAGTGATGCGATGCTCCGTCCCAATTCAAAAGAACCGTTTTTGTCGTGTTGCAGAATATAATAGGCCATTTTAGCCTTAATTCCTTTTTGTGAAAAAATTTTCAACCTTTCCAACAAAAACTGTACCCGGTTAGCTATAAAAGCCATAAATCCTCTCAGAAATCCAGGGCATTTAGCCATCTGTTTTTCAATAGACGATTTACTAATAAGTACCACTTCACAATCCTCCATTGCAGTAACCTCCACCGGAAATCGGTTATTATCCGCAAAGATGAAAGCTGCTGCTAATGGATAAGGAGCCGTGATCTCTTCTACAGAAACAGTAAGCCCCGATTTGGAAATAATCTCCGTCTTCACTTTCCCTTTCGTCAGCATGTACAAGCTTGATATGCGGTCACCCTGCGAAGCAATCAAATCCCCCCTTTTATAGTTTTTTACCGTATGGTCTATTGTACATCTTATTTTATCAATCTCTTTCGGAGATTTTTCTTGGCACATTGTACAGAAAAACAGTAAGTCTTGATTCATAAATTCTATTTTTTGCAAAGTTATACATAATAAATCTCATACCCGTAACGAATGTTACGGTTTTTGTTTCTATACTACTGTATGTTTGCAAAAAGATAATTGAAAAAGATTAATGAAAAGAACAGTTATAAAAATAGATGAAGAATTGTGCAACGGCTGCGGAATTTGTGTCGATGGTTGTCACGAAGGAGCATTGCAGTTGATTGATGGAAAAGCGCGAATGATCAGCGATTTGTATTGCGACGGTTTGGGAGCTTGTATCGGCGAATGCCCTCTGGGAGCAATAGACTTTGAAGAACGCGAAGCAGAACCTTACGACGAAATTGCGGTTATGGAAAGACTTGTGCCCAAAGGCAAGAAAACAATTTTGGCTCATTTGAATCATTTGAAAAATCACAATGAAACAGAGCTTTTAGCCCAAGGTCTTCGTTATCTCAAAGAACATAATATAGAAATAAATATGGATACAGAGAACAATGATAAAAAAGGCAGTTGCGGACAAGGCTTTACCGCCTGTCCGGGCAGCAGGGAAATGTCCTTTGCTCCGGTAAATTCAATCGCCACGGCAAAGGATACACCTTCGCAACTACGTCAATGGCCGGTTCAACTTCATTTGTTGAATCCGCAGGCCGGGTATTTCCAAGGTGCCGATGTGGTGATTGCCGCCGATTGTACAGCCTTTTCGTATGGCAATTTTCACGATCGGTTTATTAAAAATCGCGTATTAGCCATTGCCTGCCCCAAACTCGACAGCGGAAAAGAAATCTATGTCGAAAAAAATAACCGCCATGATAGAACAATCAAACATTAACACATTGACGGTTGTTGTCATGGAAGTACCTTGCTGCGGAGGATTGCTGCAATTAGTAAAAATGGCTTTGGGAAAGGCTTCAAACAAAATTCCGATAAAAAAAGTTGTTATCGGTATTCAAGGAGAAATATTAGAAGAAAACTGGATATAATTATCAATTACGAATTACGAATTTGGTTGTAAGAGTTCCCGCTTGATAAAGTGCTAATTTAAAAACAATTGTAAACCTTTAGAAATTAAAATTATGAGTATGTTTTGCTTTATCACGTCAGGAAACAGCCCAGAACAAAGGCTGTACAATAAAAGGAGTATGCGGAAAGACTTCCGGATGTGGCTTAACTTGCAGGATTTTATTGATATTCCTGCTGAAAGGTATTTTTCGCGCTATACTGCAGAAATGCGTAAAAAGGGCGTTGAGGTGTCTGCCCAAACTAATCACTTTGTGATGGAATCGCTATTTATGACCATTACCAATGCCAATTTCGACAAAGAACGCTTTGTTGCTCGCATTAAAGAAGCTATTGCTTTGCGCGATAAGCTTGCAGCAGAAATGGATGTTGTGTCCGATTGCGACTGTATGACTTGGAGTGGGAACAACTTGGACGAAATGGAAGCGAAGGCGACGACAGTCGGCGTACTCAAAACCGAAAACGAAGATGTGCGTTCATTGCGCGAACTGCTTACTTACGGTCTGAAAGGCATGGCGGCTTATGCCGAACACGCTGTAAATCTGGGTTTCGAAGATAATGATATTCATGCTTTTATGCAAGAAGCATTGGTAGCTACAACGCAAGAACTTTCTGCCGATGAACTGACAGCATTGGTGTTGAAATGCGGCGAATACGGCGTTAAAACAATGGCGTTGCTCGATAAAGCCATGACACTTCCAATTTCGGAAATCCTGAAATTACCAAAGTCAATATCGGTGTGCGTAATAATCCCGCTATTTTGATTTCGGGACACGACCTGCGCGATATGCAGGATTTACTGGAGCAAACCGAAGGCACAGGCGTAGATGTTTATACACACAGCGAAATGCTTCCGGCACATTACTATCCGGCATTCAAGAAATACAAACATTTCGCGGGCAACTACGGCAGCGCCTGGTGGAAGCAAAACGAAGATTTCTGAACGTTCAATGGCGTTATTTTTCTGTTTACAACCAACTGTATTGTGCCGCCTCGTTCCACTTCGACTTATGCCGATCGGGTTTACACTCACAGGCGCTTCCGGATTCAGCGGATTCACACACATCGAAGACCGCAAAACCGGGCAATCGAAAGATTTTTCAAAATTAATCGAACACGCCAAACAATGTAAAGCGCCAACAGAGATTGAAACAGGAGAAATAATCCGGAGGTTTTGCTCACGAACAGGTATTCGCGCTTGCCGACAAAGTTGTCGATGCCGTAAAATCGGGCGCTATCCGTAAATTCTTCGTCATGGCAGGTTGCGATGGGCGCATGAAAAGCCGGAATTATTACACCGAATTTGCCGAAAAACTTCCGAAAGATACCGTTATCCTTACAGCAGGTTGCGCCAAATATCGTTACAATAAATTACCGTTAGGCGATATAGGCGGTATTCCTCGCGTGTTGGATGCCGGACAATGCAACGACAGCTATTCATTGGCACTGATAGCGCTGAAACTGAAAGAGGTGTTTGAACTGCATGATGTGAACGAGTTGCCGATAGCCTACAACATTGCTTGGTACGAGCAAAAAGCGGTGATTGTTCTGTTGGCTTTATTGTCGTTGGGCGTAAAGAATATCCACTTAGGACCTACACTGCCGGCATTCCTTTCGCCAAATGTTGCCAAGGTGTTAATAGATAATTTCGGTATCGCGGGAATTACAACGCCGGATGAGGATATGAAGATATTTTTAGGATAAAATTCACAAATAAACACATATAATCATGAGCGAATTATTTGAAAAAGGTGCCATTCTTAACATGGCGGAAATGATTGAATATTCCGAAGGAGGAGTAATCAGCAAACAAGTTCTAAAGAACGATGCGGGAAACATTACCCTTTTTTCGTTCGATAAAGGGCAGGGATTAAGCGAACATACCGCACCATTCGATGCAGTGGTCGAAATCATAGATGGAGAAGCCGAAATCACTATTAATGGTAAGCCATTATTATTGACAGCAGGTCAGTCGGTAATTATGCCGGCCAATATTCCGCATGCTTTATTTGCAAAGCAACAATTTAAAATGTTGCTTACAATGATTAAGGGATAACGCTCGACTTAAAAAGATTATTTTTTTTCAACCGGCAGCAACCAAAACCTTGAGTTGCTGCCGCTGTGACAAACTGTATTTTTAAAACTTTAATAGTTCAGAGTTGTATATTTCAAAGATTATTGTTTTATTTGCAAAATATTTCACAGTAGAAACTATTTTCAATGGAATTAATTTGTCAGATAAAAGATATATACAAAGCATTGTATGCGGTTGAAAAAGAGTTTGCTAAGGAATTCGATATGACGATAAACGAAGCAATGCTCTTGTGCTGCATGAAAGACGGACAACCTCATGCAGCCAACGAAATTTCGGAATTTATAGGTCTTTCCAACTCGCGCGTATCAAAAATTATTATGTCGGTAGAAGAAAAAGGTTGGATTAAGCGTGAAATAGGAATGGAAGATAAGCGGAAAATGATTTTCTCGTTATCGAAAGAGGGTGAAAAAATAGTGGAATCGATGAAAAAACGACCTATTCCATTAGACAATGTTCTATCGAAACTGATAAAAAACGAGTAATCGTTTTTTTTATCTTTTTATTTTCTAATAGACAATATTTACAATAAACACAAATTATATATGAAAATACTAATTATTGGAGGAGTGGCAGGAGGAGCAACCGCGGCAGCCCGACTTCGCCGAATGGATGAAAATGCTGAAATTATCCTGTTTGAGCGAGGAGAATATGTTTCGTACGCTAATTGCGGACTTCCTTATTATATAGGCGGCACAATTGCTGAGCGCGACCGGTTGTTTGTTCAAACGGCAGACGGATTTATTAATCGTTTCAATATTGATATCCGCTTGCAATCAGAAGTTATGTTTATCTCTCCCAAAGATAAAACCGTAAGTGTAAAGGACTTAAAAACGGAGAAGAGTATGCTGAATCGTACGATAAACTTATTATTTCTACCGGAGCAGAAACCCGTAAACTTCCGCTTCCCGCATTGATAATCCTAAAATATTCATTAGAAGTGTACCGGATACAGATGCTATCAAAAACTATATCGAACAATACAAGCCAAACGAGCAGTACTTATGGCATGGATTTATCGGTTTGAATGGCGGAAACCGTACCATGAAGCAGGCTTGGAAGTAGATATTGTTGAAATGAACGATCAAGTGATGGCCTAGATTTTTCGATGGGCAGCTATGGTTCTCCAACATTTGAAAGAGAAAAAAAATCTTGGCTGAAAGAAAAGTTATCGGATTTGACAGCTGGAAATCGGTTGAATGTATTGTTGAACGGCGATAAACAGATTGAAACCGACATGGTAATCAACAGTATCAGTGTTAACCGGAAAAACAATTGGCAGAAGCCGCCGGATTGAAAAATTGGCAGTTTGGTGGAATTTGGAGTTGAATACATGCAAACTTCCGAACGAACATATATATGCAGTGGAGATGCCGTTGAGGTAACTAATCCGGCAACCAACCTTCCGCGCTTATTCCGCTGGCATATTAAGCAAACAAACAAGCGCTTAATTGCGGTCGATAATATATTAGAAGGAAACAAGCATATTTACAAAGGAACAATAGGGAATTCCATTGCCAAAGTAGTTTGATATATGACGGTTTGCCGCTGCCGGAGTTCCTGCCAAAATACTGAAAAAGCTGAACGTGGATTATCTTCGTCTATACCCATAGTTTTTCGCATGCAGGATATTATCGGCTCGCTGCCGCTTTCGATTAAAATAGTTTTGCACCCAAAACAGGCGGTGTGTACGGAGCGCAGGTCGTTGGTTTCGATGGTGGACAAACGAATTGAGATGCTGGCGCAAGTTATACAAAACAAAAGCTGCTAATTGATTACGACCTGACAGAATTGTTTGAACAACTACTACCCAATTTTCGTCGGCTAAATGACCTATGAATATTGCCGGATTTGTGGCAGAAAATATTCTAAAAGGTAAAATGAAGGTTGTACATTGGAGGGACATTGAAGCAATTGATTCGGTAAAGGATTTTCTGTTGGATGTCCGCACGGCGCATACGAATACAGTTTAAACCACATAGACGGAGCGGTAAATATTCCTGTTGACGATTTGCGAAAAGCTTGGATAAATTACCACTGACAAAAGAATTATTTTGTATTGCGGCATTGGTCTGCGAGCTTATTTGGCCTACAGAATACTGATTCAAAAAGGATTTGAACGTGTACAATCTTTCGGGAGGCTTCAAAAACCTACTCTGTCGGTAATAGTGAGCAATCCTGCTATCACGAACCGGACAATTTGGACGAAATCAAAATGAAATAAATCAAGATATGAGCAATACAAAAATAATTCAAGTAGATGCTTGCGGCTTGGCTTGTCCGGACAATTGTTCAGCTTAAAAAACATTACGATACACCTCAATGTTAGACGAACGATTTGAGGTTAAAGCAACCGATATGGCATTTGGGCAAAGATGCCGAAAGTTGTAGCATTACCGGTGCAAAATTGGTAGAAAAGAAAAAACGAAGCAGGAACGGTCTCATCTACTGTAGAAAAAGTACGCGGCTAGATACTGTACCTGCCGTTTCGATGGGGAGGCAACAAAACAATGATAGTCTTTAGCGATGATTTGATAAAGCATTGGCCGCTTTTTGATTGCAAATGGAATTGCTGCTACCGGAAAAAAGGCTACTCTTTTTCTTTACCTTCAGGGGATTAGAACGTAATCAAAAAGAAACAAAAGCCGGCGTGAAGAAAGATATTTTCGGCAAAATGTTCGGTATGATGCTTCCTTCAAACAGCACTAAATTAGCCCTTCTAAAATGAACATGGGAGGCATAGGCAGCCGGATGATGCGCATTATTATGAAAAGAAAAATATTGAAAGTTTGGAACACATGCAGCAAGCTATTGATTCGGGTAGAAATGATTACCTGCACCTATGTCGATGGATGTGGGATGGAGTAAAGCCGGAAGAGTTGTTGACAGACAATGTTCAATTGAGGCGGCGTTGCTACTTATTTGAGTGCGAAAAATCGAACATGAGCTTATTTATTTAAAGTCAGAAACAACAGATTAAAAATGAACAAGAAAAGATTATTTATGATTGTATTTAATTCTAATAGCTATTGTACAATTAGGTTTTTGTCAGAATTATTCAAATAAAACAAACAATAATAAAAGCAGAAAGAAATGAAAACAATTCAATTAACCCAAAACAGATTTTTAACCAAAGTAATGGACTTTCAAAACAATCCGCAAGAATGGAAATATCTGGGGGACAAACCTGCACTATCGATTTCTATGCCACTGGTGCTTCCATAAGATGATATGCACCAGTGCTCGAAGAACTTGCTGCGAATACGACGACAAGATCTACATTTACAAAAATAAACACCGAAAAAGGAATTAGCCGCTTTGTTCGGTATCCGCATATTCCTTCACTTTCTTTATTCCGATGGGCGAAGCGCCTCAGATGACTCAAAGAATTGCCAAAAGATGAACTAAAAGAGTTATTGATGAGTGTTGTTAAAATCAAAATAAAACGATTTTTAATTTAGAAGATCGAGGCCTTGAACCCATCCGGTTGAGGTTCGTTTTTTACACTTTCAGTTTTACCAGAACTAGTCATTGAATTTAAACAGTTTGGAGCATTAGAAGCATATTTTAGATCGATCAAAAGGAATTAGATAGGTGGTTTTCCGCCTATCTAATTCCTTGAAGATGCTGAAAAGAAGTAGAAAAACAATTCAATAATAAGGAAATTTATTTATTCCCTATTTTTGTTGTAATTTCTTTGTAAAAATCCGGACGGTATTCAAAAGCTATCTATACTTCTTCGTATTATTAGTTATTCGATTTCTCTTTACTCCACAATTTGATATCTGTTGGGCATTCTTCTGTTTATAGATAACAACAAGTTGCAAAGGACGCTGAAGATTATATACCCCACAATAAAAATCATAGTACAAAATCGTTTTAAAGGTTCATTTCTTCTCCGCTTTCATTTTGGAATGAAAAGTACTTTTTATCACTTGCCCAAAATATCCTCAATATACACATCAATTGTTTGTTGGTCAGTTGCATTGTGAGTGGCAGTATAGCGGAACACTATCTTTTGTCAGTATATAAAGGTCGTTGGGCAATAATATCCTACCATCGCAAGTTTCAATTTCCCCCTCCATCAGGTTGGAAATAGCGGATATAAAACGTTGTTTGACTGTAATCCCCTCTTTCTTTAATTGACAGCGTATTTCTGCTAATACCTTTGACAATCTTTTTTTTGTACTGGCATAGTGACCAAATCAAACAGGTAATCCTATGAATATCCAAATCAGTATAAATTGACAGCTAAAACTGGCACCGACTCATTGCAGAGAGCAATAGTGTGTATAAACATATATGATGCAAATCGTTTCATTTTATTATATTTAAAATTGAGTTATAAATTTAATTCTAACCCAAATTGGTATTGATTTTCCAAGAGATGGGCAAACAGCCATCCTTTCCTTACATTCCCTTGAATACCGCCCAATCTGTCAAAGAAGTCTCCATTTCGAGGAGCGTCAACAACTTCTACAAGAAAAGCGTCTTTGTTCACAGATAGTTGCCCTCAAACAACAGTTTGTGCTCCAAATTAACTGTTCGTAACCTGCCAAGCAGATAATCCGGTGAGAAAACCGTTTTACCTGTCGGACAAGTTTTAAATATGCACCTTCTACCGTAAAGCTGCGCTTGTGGCAGGCTTACGATGTGTACAGATAACCTTTTTCAAATATTCGCTACCCAATACCCAACGGTTACCGTTTGTGTATAAGTGGAAAACGCGCTGCGCGTGAAAAGCATCATTATTATTCGGGTTCCAGAGTTAAAACCATTAACTGTACCCGCCGTAGATTCTATATTCCTCTGTCCAGCTGGCAAGTAACGCTGTGCGTATGCTCCACCCGACAGGGCGAAGCATAACGCAAGCGACAATATAAATGTTAGACGCTTCATGTTATTTCACTTTTAAATCGTTTATCACTTTGGCGCGGATAATATCTTCATTCTCAACAATGAGTTTTTGATGCCGTCCTCCATTTTTCTCAAAAAGTTCTACTATCAGTTGTTTGTTGTTAGGAATAGTAAATTTTTCAAGGGCAAAAACAGTGCGCTCCATTTTCTTTCCGGCTATCTGAACATTGTGATTGTAGGCACGGACAGGCAGCATAACCGTTTCCTGTATGGCAGTGCGTTTGGCTACTTTTTTATCCACAAGTTTCAAGCGGATAAAATCAACATCAAACGGCACTTGCGAGCCATTTTCTGTTTGAGTATGGAAATACAAAAAGCCGTTGTAAGTATAAATCCCTTTGAGCAAATATTGAATACCAAAGCGTTTAGAGCCGATGTGTTTTATCTCCCGTTTGTCGCTCTCATAAATGGATTTCATAATCAGATTTACCACTTTGGGCGACTCGTTGCCTAATTCTTTCAAGTAAATTTCTAATGAATTATTAGGGCGATTTACCGCCTCGCCATCATGAACAAAATCCTTCATTTCTACATTTAATTTCATTGGTTCGTCGGCATATTTCATTGAGCTACTAAACTCCCTCATCGGTAATAATCGAAAAATTTGTTTTTTTCAAAGCCTTCAACGGCTGCTTTAACACGGAGAACATTCTCCGAGCCGTCCGCCTTGCCTGCTATAATGTCGGACGTTCGTCGACGAACGTGTAACAGAGGAAAATAACGCGTGTACGGTTTTACTATTAAAACTAACTTCCAGACCATAGGTGGTATCATACGGTCAAAGCTAATTTTTGCGGCAGTAAGACCATTATGCAAATCTCCCGTAGAAGGTTGTTCTTGTGCGATTGCACTGCTCATTGCGATTGCTATAAAAGGCAATCTGTAAAAAAATCTGTTCATTTTAAATTGATTTTAGTGGTTGTACATTTTAGTTATTATTTTGATATTAATAATACTTTATAGCCCTTTCGAAGTGTACTTTCACTTAGGTACTTTCTTGGAAAAGAATTGAGAAGTTCCCTGAATAACGCTACATCCCATATCTGCCAGCACTTGTTCTTGCGTCTGATGAAAGGCTGATACTTGTACTACCTTGTACATATTGGCAAAAAAATTTGCTTAGCTGCATTGGTTCCTGCATATTGGGAATAAAATGCCCAGTACCCATCGCTTTATCAAAATCTGTACTAACCAGGAAGAATTTTCTCATATTCTAATGAATTGACAGAATATTCAAACTTATTATTTTAGCCGTCCCTGTTATTAATGTATTACGTGGGATAACAATACCGTTTGCCTGTACAGGTTCATGAAACGTAAACGGACATTTTGTCCGTCCATAATCATTGCCATCGTGGATACAAGCGGAAATAGGCTTTTCGTTCCTGTTGCGCTTCTTCATTCACGGTGTTAAAAGCTTCATTGCAGGGTTTGCTGAATGCTTTGACAACATCTCTTCCTTGTGGTAATGCAGAACAATGCGTTCTTCAACCTGTTTACCAGGATAGCGCGGTCTTACGTTGCATTTCCCTTTGTCGAGTTTGCTGTAATTTCACATACAGGCGGACATGCTTTTCCGTTCATTGGCAAATATTTAGCTGCCATTTGAAAAAGTTTCTCCATCAACGTTAATTGGTTGTCTGTGCATTTTTTGACTTTGTGAGTCATCCATTTGGTTTTCAATTCCACTCTAATTCTTTCTTCAGACGTTCTTTAGGATTCTTTCGGAAGTTCATAGAAAGTTCCCAAACTCGTTCATATCCCGATAGGCATTTGCTGAATATTGAATGGATGCTTGCTGTCTTCTGGATTGCATGTTGCTTGTTATCCAATCTTCGCTCCGTCTGTGAAATAAGCCACCACTTTGACTTTTAGAATTATCGCCAAGCATGGGCTGAATCGGCGAGGCGACCTCATCCGTTCACCTTGTTTTTGCATAAATTGTTCTTGTCATAAGCATCCTGTTTGTCGCCAACAATACTTTCATTGGTTGGCATAGGAATATCAGTATTAAACCTGCTAGTTCTGTTTTCATCTGCCGAAGCAAAATCAACCACATGCTTGCCCCGAAAATGACAAACATTAAAACAAATACTGTATATTTTTTAATCTTTTGTTGCTGCTCATTAGACAAGCAGGGTTTGCCGTTACCTGTTGTTTCATTGTCAGATTGCCTCGCACTCTGTGATTAAAATATTAATATGTCGTTCTGTGTTGCAATTTCAATCCTTCAATGTGCTGTAACTCCATCATTCTTTTCTGCCTCGCGTTTTCCCATCGATATATTGAGCTGATAATGGGCATAGAAATAGCCTACATAATATTGTTCCGAAAATTGGAACACTATCAAGCGTTTCATCGGGTAGGTTTTTCCGCAAAGGAGACAAGGATAGTCAATTTCATCCACGTTGTAAAAATCTATGATTCATAAAGTCCCCTTTCTTAGCGGTCAATTACCGCAAATACGGTTTGAATAATTTCAGAAGCCTCATTGTGAAACTCCTGTAAGGTATTATCACGCTGAGCGAATTAGTAAGTGCATTTCGTTTCTAAACTTCGTTCGGTAACATTACTCTAACCGGATAATAAATTGCCCAAGCATATGTCGATTTGTACGGATAACGCAAAATCACATGATACTATCCCTGAATTGCCTGATTGATACTGCCACCTAATGATACGGTTATAGTAGCCTTTTTTCGGAATCTTTATAGTAGGAAAATTTTTATCAACCAAGAATAAGGCTCGTTTTATTACTTTCAATCGCATTTATCAGGCGATAATGTAAAAAGAGTTCGTGAAAACGTTTAACGTGCTCCCGTGCCTCAACAGGTCGGTTCAGAAAGGTCTTGCGAGAGGGCAAGCATTGGGACTTGCCCCGTCAACACATAATTTTTGCCGTTTTGTTCGGCAAAATTTGAACTCCACAAGGGTATCTCAATTACTGCCTAAAGGCACACAAATACGATTCGAAAACAATTGTTTTAAAACTTCGTTTCAATGTTTTTAATATGATAATCCGCAATATGTCCCACTGAAAATTTGCATAAACCCGGCATAAACGCCAACTTTGAGCATATATAAAATCGGCATTGAAATGAAATTGTTGGAGTTCACACAAAATATCCGACGAGGAGTCTTGCATCAAAATTGAGGGAGTTAAGGGAGAGAGATGTCCACGTCTGTCCCAAATGCGGGCACAAGGAATGGTACCTGAAGCGAGACAAGCTCTGCTACGAATGCAAGAAGTGCCATCATAGGAAAAGCATCCGAAAGGGCACGGTAATGGAAAAACTCAGAAGCCTGTTCCGATACTGGTTCGTGACCATGCACCTGCTGATCGCCACCAAGAATGGCACGTTCTCCGCACTCGAACTCCAGCGGCAGTTGGGGCACACGCTACCAACCAGCATGGGAGATGCTCCTGTCTGCGCAGCGTCATGGGCAAAAGGGACGGAACACACGTTGAAGGGCAATGTCGGAGATAGACGAAGGCTTCTTTCCACGGGTGAAGGAAGAAGAGAAGGACGACGCCCCCAAAAACGGGGAGCCGGCAGCCAATCCAAGACGAAGGTGCTTGTGATGGCGGAAAGCAAGTCCGTCGAAAATCCGAAACCAGGCAAGAAGGAGAAGAAGGTCAACCACATCAAGATGGTCGTCATCCCGGATGCGAAGGCGGACACGATAGATGGCGTGGTGAAGGTGAAGGTCGACAAGGATTCGTCCGTGGTGGGCGACGGCACGAAATGCGCGTTCATTTCCGGACATCTTCAAGGAGTATTCGGACGTAAGATTAATGCCGAGGATAGAGCAAGGTTCTTCCATGGGCCACACATAGCGATATCCAACGCCAAGACGCGGCTTGCGGGCATATACCATGGCATCAAGCCGGAATACCTTCAGGAGTATCTGAACGAGTTCTGCTACAAGTTCAACCGACGGTACTTCGGGGAACGGCAATTTGACCGTCTACTGTCTGCCGCTGTCGGTTACGTCACTGATTTTAAGCATCGAGTATACAACAAAAGATTGGGATTTGCTTAGTCCGTATTGCGGATTATCATATAACCTAATCCTCCGCAGGAATCGCATGATTCTTTTTCCCAATCACGGTCGGTATATGGGACACGCACCCATCCTCTTTCGCCACTTCCATGACAACGTTCGCAATCCACCTTAATTGTTTCTGTTGTTTTTAGTATTCTTGATCCAAAATCACTGCACCGATCTTCCAGGTATTCAGACAATTCATCATATTCGCTAAATTTCATTAATTGATCAATATCAAAATATTTAAAGAATCTTTTTGAACCTATCTTTTTCACGGTTTTAAGTATTTCTTCAATTGTTGATTTGTCTAATTTTCCATCGTACCATTTGAACTGGGCTCTAATGCTTAATATTGTTTTTTGTACTTCCTCCGCTATTAGGTCGGGCTTGTAATTCACTTTCTCTCCATTTAAAACCGACTGTGCTTTTTTGGCTAAGTCATTGTATCCTTTTCCAATTAGCAAGTCAATGATATTTTGGGTTATATCAGTTTTTGAGCACCGCGATAATAAAAGTTTTATCACTTCTACACTTAAAGTATTGATGGCTTTAGTGAGGATGATGCTTTTCCAATCTGTGCTTTGGTTTTGCGAAATAATGAAATCTAATATTTCAGTTTTTTGGTTTATAATGAGATAGTCAATGCCATCAGTTTCTAATGGATTAACATTTAGAGCGAGTAGCATTAAAATTATTTCATTAAAACTTCGATCGCAAGCAATACTGAATGCTGAGCGATAGGGAGTTTTGTTCACGTCGGCGCCATGAATTATCATTTCGCATACTAATTTTCGCTGATTGCGAAACAAAGCTTTTACCAACAGGCTATCTTCAATTACTCCATCGTTATCGTAAAATACATCATCAAGGTATGCTCCATCGTGTACCAATTCAATCGCTTCTTTTTCCTTTTCCTCTTTTATCAGGCGGAATAACATTTCTGAGGAAAAACTACTGTGTTCTTTTTTTATAACCGATAATTTTGCTCCATGATCGATCAGATAAGAAAATATTCCAACATTTTGGCTTTTACAGGCTTCAAACAAGGGGTGTTGTCCTGTATCATCAATCGCGTTTACATTGGCCCCTTTTTTTACCATCAATTCTACAATTTCAAGGTTTTTTGTGCGAATAGCTTCGCATAAAGGAAGGCCTGAAAGCTCGTTCGTATTATTTGGATTTGCTCCTTTGTTCAATAATAACCTGACGATTCCTATTTCAGATACATGAATTGCTTCGAATAGAGGCAAGAGCATGCCTTTGGCTGCCAGGTTAGGATCAGCGCCATTATTGAGGAGCAATTCGACCATTTTGGAATTCCTGGTGTGAATTGATTCAATTAAGGGAATACCCATTTGGCCATCTGTCCCGTTTGTATGAGCCCCAAACTTAATGAACAATTCAACTGCAGCGAGATTGTTTTGTCTTATTGCTTCAATAAAAACGCTTTTATTTTTATTGTCTATGTAATTGGCATCAGCTCCTTTATTGAGCATGGTTTCAAGCAAAGTAAGCTGGTTTTGTTCGATGCAAAAAGTTAATGGATAAAACAGCCCCGAACCCTCGTCGATTCTTAAATCGATATTTTTATCGGCTAATAGAAGGGCAAGTTTTACCATATTATTCTCAATCGCAACCTGGAATGGAGATTTACCTTTTATTTTAGTTTCAAGCAGTTTTAAATTCTGTGGCAAAAGGCGGATGGCAAGTTTTTCGTTTTTAATTATTAGAGCAAAAGTAAAGGCACTCACTGTGCTTTTTGTTTCAATTTCTATATCGGCTCCAGAATCGATTAATAAGTTAGCAATTTTAATATGTTTTAGTTTAATAGCTTTCATCAGCGGTGTTTTACCGTTATTGTTAACAGCATTAATTGATGCACCATTGTCTAGTAAAAATTTCACACAATTTTCATCCGCTTTGGTCATTGCTATATGTAACGCGGTTTCATTGTTGTCGAACCTGAAATTTATATCGGCTGCTTTTGAAAACCAACCTTTGGTTAAGGCCTTTTTTATTTCCTCCAGGTTGCAGTCATGAGCTGCAATTTGAAGCTTCATCTCTTTTTTACGCATAGTTTGTATTGCTGTTAAATTGATAGCTTTAATTGTGTCCAACGGATGTCCGTATGCTGCGTAGCCTGGGTTGCGCCTGCGGCAGGCTATGCAGTATACGGCGTGTTGTGTGCCGTAAGATTCTTAAATATATTACTCATGATTTATTATTAGCAGTATCGTTTCTTTATATTGCCACCAACATCCCTATATACGTAACTCCGCTCTTCTATTACGTATATATCCGTTATGTTTATAATTGTTTTTATTACAGTTTCTAAATTAGTTATATTTAATAAAATATCAAAAGTTTTTTTATTGTTTACTGCTATTACATGGGTGTGAATCTCTGTGGTCTTGCTACTTTCGTGACCGAGCATGACTTGTATATCTGTCAAATTTTCTCCGTACTCGCATGGGTTTGCAGCCCAAACGCTTCCAATCCTATAGTCCAAAATCTTGCTTGCCAAACTATTAAAAACCCTCAGTAAGTACATGGAATAATTCCGAATTTTTGGCTCTAGCGGTCAACTTGCCGGGATGTAGTTTGGGTACTGAATCATAGCTGGACGATATGCACCGCTCAGATTCTTGTTTGTTAGCGGCTGTACTACTTTTCATTTCAAGTTTAAATTTTCAACTGCCCAAACACCATTTTTTTTAGTCAGTTTTGAGTTAGCACTAAAATTTCCTTTTGTCCCTATAATTGTAAATGAAAGGTCTGCTTTGCCACCTTGTCCAGCATCTGACATATTACCTCCCACTAAAACGCCAAAGTATTTTATCTCTCCTGTCTGTGAAAGAATTTCTTGATTGGTTTGACAATAGTTTTTTGTCGCTTCAAATGCCTCAGAACGTCTAAAAGTCAATACCATAATTAAAACAAGTCCCATCCAAAATAAAATACAAGCAGTCCAAAACTCCAAAATATGCTTTATCAGAAACTCAAAGCGTAATGTGAATTCTCCACCAATGATTATGGTGTTGTCCCAAATAGTTTTAAATTTTGGATAGTGTCCCCTTGTCAAACGATAATATTTGAACCAATAGAATATACCAATTAATGTCAAGGTTGGTGATATAATAATTCCAACGGTTGAATATGGTTGTCCCTGAAATGCCTCACCAAAGAATGAGGCACACCACATCAAACAACCAGTTGTCACTAACACTCTATGTGTTGTCGGATTTGCCATTTTGTTTTTTAATTATGAATAGGATAAGTCCGATTACAATTAAAAAAGATCCGCTGTAAGTGCCGTAAAACATGTCTGGCCACTTTAGTGTTGTGAAAAGAAGTCCTACGAGAAACAGAAGAGTCCCGGCAATGATTAGAATAAGTGGAAGTTGTTTGTTCATTTTGTCTTGTCTGTTTGTGTTTGCAATGTCGTTAAATTATAGCCGCTAACGTTTGGAGGTATAAAATCGTTGGGGAATTTGTGGCTACGAATCTGTCAACCGACAAGAACCTTACCAGCGGGTGCTTAACCCAGAAAACCAATTAACCCCCAATATTTTATGACCGCGTGTTAAACTAAATCCCTCAGGGTTAGCTCCTGACAAAAGTACATGAATTTATTTCAAACATAAATACTTGTAACTTATTGATTTATTATTTAAAAACAATATCGTTATTAGAAAAAAATCTGAATTAACTATCGTAGAACAGACTGTAATTACCATTCCTGGGTTTGATGCTGTG
>JACJXK010000001.1:70000-185071 GCA_020636675.1 Prevotellaceae bacterium | reverse complement strand
TATTAGACGTTGAAGTAAGCGTACTGGCTTAGGTCCATCAAATACACCTTTATCACCAAAAAGAGAGACAACTTCTTGTGCTCCTTCTTGACTATGGCCAACTTCTTTAAATAAAAGAATAGAGGTTGGTGCCATCCCTTCAAATTTAAGATCAGTAAGAAAACGCTTTATTCTTGGGGTATTATCTCCATTTGGACCAAACCAAATTCTATTGTCCTGGAGTCTCTCAAGGAACGAGTTCCTTGAGAGACTCCAGCAGCGTCCTGCTGGAGGCTCTACAATTTTTCCAGAAGGGGTCGTGATGGGGTAGTCACAAGATTCATTATATGTTTTTACAGAAATATCACTTGACATCCAAACACCTCTAGGATCATTATCAGGATTAGAGTATCTAGCATTTGCTTCTTCTGTTCTGTCTAATCGTCCTATATTAAATTTCTCGATTTCCTTTGAATACATGATTATATAGTCGTGGCTGTTTGATATATATTTTGCATCATTTTTTGGCGAAAAAGCCCTTTGCCAAACTAATGTTGCTACAAAATTCCCCTCTCCAAACACCTCATCGCAAATATTCCTAAGATTCCTAACTTCATTATCATCAATCGAAATAAAGATAACCCCATCTTCACTAAGCAAAGTTCTTGCTAACATCAACCGAGGATAAATCATCGAACACCAATCAGAATGGAACTTTCCATTGGTGTCGGTATTTTTACGGAAACGGTTACCCAACTCATCAACATTGCCAGCCACTTCGTCATATTCTGCTTGCGATTGGGAGAAGTCATCGTCATACACAAAGTCGTTACCCGTGTTATAGGGTGGGTCGATATAAATCATCTTCACCTTGCCGAGGTAAGACTTTTGCAGGAGCTTGAGCACTTCAAGGTTATCACCCTCAATGTAGAGGTTCTCTGTGTTGTCCCAATCTACACTGTCTTCGGGCACAGGACGCAAGGTCTTCTTAATGGGACGTGCCACTTCGCGGCGAGCCTCTTGTTTGCCCACCCAATTGAACTCGTATGCTTCGGGAGCATCCTCCACAGCGTCATCGCCAAGCAGGGTGCGAAGTGTTTCGAAGTTCACCACGTGTTTTATTTCGCCCGTCTTTTCATCACGGCTTTCGGTGAAACAGGCAGGGCATATCTTATAGAGAGCATCAAGATTAATCTGTGCTCCAGATGTTGATTCAAGTTTTAAATGCTCAAGTTCCATATTATTTGTTATTATTATTAATCAGATTTATAATTACCTTTACCATTATATCCTTTTCTTCTGTCCTGCTTTCAGCAATCATTAACGTAATCGCCACAAGAGTATTATCGGCAATTCTCTTAGTTCCATCGGCATTATACAGAATGCCATTATTATTCATAAACCAGAGGAACAACGTTGCAGCAATGCGCTTGTTACCATCGCTGAAAGAATGATTCTTTGTAACCAAATATAGCAATACAGCAGCTTTCTCTTCTACCGAAGGATAAAGGTCTTTGCCGTCAAATGTTTGATATATCTGTCCGATAGAACTCTTGAAAGAATCATCCTTTTGATTTCCAAATAAAGAGCTACCCTCAAACTTTTGCTTTAAAGAATCAATAGCTTGCATGGCATTTTCATACGTGGCTTGAAACCGCTCTTCTTTCGTAGTTTGCTCCACAATAAGCTTTTGATAATCATAGTTATCGAGTGTATCAAGCGCATAAGCATAGTCTGACACAACAGAAATAAGAGCCGTAGCCTCGTCCGACGATAGATTCTCCTGTTGTAATGCCGTTCGTCCTATCATGTGTACCAATTGTTTCAGTTCCTTATATCTCTCGGCAGCTATTTTATTATTAACGGCATATCCTTTTACAAGATAATCTTTCAGCACCTTGTTTGCCCAAATACGAAATTGTGTACCACGTTGGCTCTTTACACGATAGCCGACCGAGGTAACCATTTCAATATTATAGTATTCCACATTACGTAAAACCTTTCTTTCTCCTTCCATTTGAACTGTCGCAAATTTTGCGACAGTTGGAATGCCTGCCAATTCTTCCTTCATGGCATTGATAATATGCTTACCGATTGTTTTTACATCTCTGTCAAACAATTCAGCCATTTGTTGACGATTCAACCAAACAGTTTCATTCTCTAGTTTCACGTCGATGACAGTCTGTCCATCTGTGGTTTTATATATTACAATCTTATCATTTGCCGGTGCCATAGGTCATTTTTTTTTATTCAGCTCATTGTTTAGTGTGGCAATCTTTCTTTTGATAGCTCTTACCTCAGCATTTCTCATCTCCTTAATCATTTTTTCACTACAACCCAATAACCACTCTTGTCGGAGCCTATTCTTTCTATCATATTCATATCTTTCAATTGAGCAATAGCCCTCTTAACTGTAATAAGACTAACATTTAACCTTTCTACCAGCTCAAGACGAGTTGTGTTGGGATTCAGCTTTATTTGCTCCAACAAATCTTTTTGAAGGAGACTCAATTTTACAGGCTCATTTACAGGCTCATTTACAGGCTCATTTACAGGCTCATTTACAGGCTCATTTACAGGGTCATTTACAGGGTCATTGCCATCTTTCAGATAATTATTATTAAGTAGTTCCGTATAAAAAGAAGATGTTTGAGAACGAAAACGAGGCTCTTTCATTTCCGTAAACCCAGGCAGTTTAGCTGTTTCATTGCATATCTTCCGTAAACCGCTGCCACGTTTTTCCATGTAATTGAGTTGAGCAAAAACATCTGCCAAAATGGGATTACGGCGTTTTGAAGAAACATCATCCAATTCTCTGTCTTGAATAAAACTGCCATCGAACATGCCACCCGGTGAATATATCACTAACCTATCGTCAAATATGTCAATGTGAACCTCACTACCCAACTCTGTATAGTCGCGATGTATGAAAGCATTTACCAATGCCTCAAAAACAGCACGACTAGAATAATCGGGAGTATTGAGGCGAGTATTAGGCTTTTTTATCCAGCCCTTCATGTTATGTAAATCTATAAACTGTTCACCGGCATTGAGCAATGTCAACAGGTTACCTTGATATTCTCTGGAATCCTTAGCGTCATCTTTGTGCAATCCCGTCCAACGAGTGCAGTACAGACTGGAATGGCGATATGGACATTGGTCTGAAAATAAGACACCGGCATTTGTCAGATGCCCATTATCGGTAACTAAAGAAAAAGACTTCAGCAGTTTTTCTTCAAAATTCTGTTCGGTCTGTTTCTGATAAGTTTTAGACAACATTTCAAATGTCATATCTTTCAGGGAATAATCAGTAGGCAAAGAATCGTAAGTGACATTTCTACCTTTCAGCACAAGACTACTCAGTTGAGCGGAAGTGGCTACAACGCTTTCATCACCCATACGTATAAAAGCTATACGGTTTCCGCTATTCACATAATAATAAGGAGTCATAGCCCCCGCTATTATATGCAGCTCTAATATTGTCTTATGATTTTCTGTAGAAATGGTTTTTAATTCAAAAGCAGGTATGGGGTCAATTACATTCTTTATTTTATCGCTGATAAATTCTGTGTCAGATTTCGCATCATCAAGACCGATAATCTCTCCACTGTCGTTAACGCCAAAGAACAATGAACCGCCAAAACCGTTGGCAAAAGCACTTACACTTTTCAGCCAACTTTTGAATTGCTTGCGTTCTACTTGTTCCTTGAAGTCACAAGTGGTGTTTTCACCAATGAGTTTCTTTATATTGTCCATATCATAAATATTTTACTAACTATGATTGCTTTTCAGCTCATTCAATTCTTCATTCATCTTTCTGATTTCACTTTTCACGGCCCTTGCCTCCGCATTCATTTCCATTTGGCGGTTGAATTGCCTTTCTAGTCTTACCTTCTTCTGCAATGCTTCAGCCATACGTGTCTTCAGGCTAATCTGTGCTTCAAGTTCTACGATGCGTTTGGTGTAGTCACTGCTCTTTGCTCCATATCCGGAAATATAGCCGGCAAACGACTCATATACTTTGTCCATCGTTTGCCCTTCAATGGGCAGTCGCAAATAGTCAAAAGTCATCCAATCAGTAGCAAAACTCTTTACAATCCGAAAAGTGCCAGCACATTGGTCTTGCCACTCCTTGTAATTTAGCAGCAACCTATATTCGTCCTCATGTTGCAGGATAAAGACTACATGTCGTGGCATATTCTTGTCAATAAACTTATGTTATTTATCAATTTGGGTTGCTCCATCCTGCTTTTGTTGAAACAGAAAGGCCTTCTTCGCATCCCCTGAAGGCCGACCAATGCCCATATAGATGCAAGAGGGTATCTCTAAAATTCTTTTATATTACAGTCGTTAGTGAAATGCTTTCTGCACTGATGTTGATTATCTGGCAGATATTGACTGCTTTTGATTCTTGGCCTTTGTTTTCAGGTTGTAGCTTTGTCAGCTTCTTTTTAAGTTCCAAAGGTACAAAAAATGTGTGTCATCATGCGGTGTTAGGTACTCGTTTTCTGTATCTTTTTCGCCACGCTTGATTTTCTGAATTAGCAGACTGCCAGGTTCATTCTTGTCGCCCCCAAAAGAGACGTGGCCACAATTGTAGGCGAGCGTGGCTACAAAGACAGTGCTAAAACCGTAGGAAAATCCGGAACACATACTGTTGTGTTTTGCATGAGGAAGAGTTTGTTGGAAATGGCGTATTTTGTTTAATACATATTTGGGACAATATCCGTTCATTCTGTTTGTAATCTTTAGTGTCATCCCCTTAAGTTATATTTTTACTGTTACTAACCTCAATCCGGACTCCTTCCTCTTCTTTTTTTTCATTAACTTTGCGGACAACAAAGGGTTGTGTTATGGAAGATAAAAAAAGACCGGTGATTCTGATCACCAATGATGATGGCGTCTTTTCTAAGGGAATTAAGACGTTGATGGACATCGCTTCTAGGTTTGGAGATGTTGTCGTTTTTGCTCCGGATAAGGTCCGCTCTGGACTGTCCAGTGCCATTTCGGCCAACGATGCTATCTTGTATTCTAAACTGTATAGTCATGACGGGGTGTCTGTCTACTCCGCATCTGGAACACCGACCGATTGTGTGAAGCTTGCCTTCTATTCTTTATTCAAGGACAGAAAACCGGATCTTTTGCTTTCCGGCATAAACCATGGGTCCAATACTTCGGTGAATTCAGTTTATTCCGGTACGATAGGCGCGGCCTTGGAAGGTTGCATCAATAGGGTGCCTTCGGTGGCCTTGTCTTTGTGCGATCATGCTTGGAATGCCGACTTTTCGGCAACTACGCCATTCATAGAGAAAATAATAGATTTCGTATTGAGAGACTCGCTTTCGTTTGGTACTTGTCTGAATGTCAATTTCCCGAAGGGAGAGATAAAAGGCATGAAGGTAAGCCGTCAGGCTGATGCCTATTGGGATGAGGAGTTTGAGCCGAGAAGAGATAAGGATGGATTCTTGGGTTATTGGCTTGTAGGCAGTTTTGTCAATAGGGAGCCTCTTAACAAGGATACGGATATGTGGGCGATAGACAATGGATATGCTTCTGTTGTGCCTATGAAGGTGGATATGACAGATTTGAGCAGCTGTGATTATTTGAAAACCAAATTAATATAGATTTGTTATGGGGTATTATGAGAATCAGGGGATAGGGAAGAAAAGGAAACGTTTTGACACTTTCTTTTTCGGATTTCTTGTGGCAACGGCGTTGCCTATCATTGTGATGGTTCTGCTACTATTGAAGATGGAGTCGTCCTTGGCATTGGAACAGCGCTTCTTGGCTTTGTTTCATGATATTCTGTTTGTCAAGTACATGACAATGGCTTTGATGCCCAATCTCTTTTTGTTCTTCTATTTTTATAAGGTGGAGAGATGGAAGGCGTCTAGTGGCCTGATAGTGGCTACTGTGTTGTATATGATGTTATTCCTTATCAGATTGTAGCCATGAGGTATTTTATTATTGCAGGTGAGGCTTCGGGTGATCTCCATGCTTCCAACCTTATGGCGTCTTTGAAGAAACGGGATTCGGAAGCTGACTTTTGTTTCTTGGGTGGCGATCTGATGCAGGCTCAGGGAGGGAAGATGGTCCGTCATTACAGGGATATGGCATTTATGGGTTTCATCTCTGTTGTCCGAAATTTGGATAAGGTGTTGCTGAATATGAAGGTTTGTCGGCAGCAGTTGTTGAATTATAGACCTGATGCGGTGATCCTTGTCGATTATCCGAGTTTCAACTTGAAGATGGCCAAGTTTGTAAAAAAGGAGATGCCACAAATCCCCGTCTATTATTATATCTCGCCTAAACTTTGGGCGTGGAAGGAGTATAGGCTGAAGGACATGAAGCGGTATGTGGACAAGGTCTATTCCATTCTTCCTTTTGAAGTCGATTATTTCAAAAAACATGATTTCGAGGTGGAGTATGTTGGAAATCCTTGTGTGGATGCGGTGGAGACCAGGGCTCATAAGAATGAGTCTCTTGACGATTTCTCCGCTCGTACGCACGTGAAGTCGGATAGGCCTATTATTGCCCTTTTGGCCGGTAGCCGGATGCAGGAGATCAAATCTTCGTTGCCTATCATGTTGGAGGCTGCCTCCAAATTCAAAGACTACCAGCTGGTGGTGGCGGGTGCGCCGTCCATGACCGAGGCCGACTACGGTTCCTTGCTTTCGGGATATGGAGCTAGTGTCGTGTTTGGTGAGACATACGAGTTGTTGCAACAATCGGAGCTGGCGGTCGTCACTTCAGGAACGGCTACGCTGGAGACCGCATTGCTGAGGGTGCCGCAGGTGGTGGTCTACAAGATTTCAGGGGGCTATCTCTTTCATCGTATCCTGGAGATGTTTATACATGTGCGTTTCGTCTCTTTGGTCAATCTCATTGCGGGGAAAGAATTGGTTAAGGAGTTGATTATAGAAGATTTCACGGTGAAGAAAGTGGAGGCGGAGATTCGTAAAATACTGACCCCATCCTTTCGGGAGAAGATGTTGTCCGGTTATGATGATTTGATCGATCTGTTGGGAAAGGAACCTGTTTCCGACAAGGCGGCTTGTTCTTTATGCGCCGATTTGAGAGGAAGAGGCTAAAAATTATTCGGCAGGTTTGATATGACAAAAAAATTGTGGCTGTCTAATCAGATTAGACAGCCACTTTTTTCGCACACAGCTGCGGATATTGTGCATGTGGATTTTGTGAGATTTTGTTTTTGGTATCCGCTATTTTATTACTGTGTGCATCTGCTTATTTCACAATAAGCTTTTGAATTTCAGTTCCTGCCTTTACAAAGTAAATGCCAGGATTATGAATGTTTATTTTGTTGCTGAAATAAGGGATTGCCTTAAATCTTGCGATTATATTTCCGGAAATGTCGGAGATGGTCACATCTTGGATCTCGGATACGTATAGGCTGCATTGTCCGCCCTCGGCTGGGTTCGGTGCAAGTATAAGCCCCTTGTCCTCACTTTTGTAGGTGGTGTTGCCTGTTGTGTCCAAAATAGGAGAGCTTCCGCCTACGCAAGTTACGTCGTCTATCTCCAAACTGCCGGCGCTACCTGCCGACTCTTTGAACTGCCAGCTCATTTTATAGATGTCTGTTTTGTCCAAATCCATATCTACTCCCCAGTCTGATGCTTGTTTTAGTCCGGACCAATTGATGGTGGCTGTAGTCCACTCTGTAGATGCGCTGATCTTAGTGCTATGGAAGTCTTCGTCTTTTACGGCGGTCATGGACACCCTGAATTCGTGGGCTGCGCCCTTGTACTTGTAGGTTATCTTGCTACATTCGGAGATGTCGTATGCCGATTCGTCCGCTTGGAGAAATAGTTCGATGCCGCAATAAGGGTCGCCCATCCATCCGTCTCCGTTCCATTTATTACCCATGGTGAAGTCTGCTTTTATGGTTCCGTTGTTAGGAAGGTTTTCTGCGGTTGTTATTTTAGAATACGGATTGGCATTTTTGCTGGCGTCGTCAAATGTTTTCCATTCTCCTCCCCATAGGCTGACGATGTTGTTGTCTTCCACGTCGTCTATCAGTCCTGGGTCTACGAAACCTTCCGGATATACGGTTACTCTCAGCTCTTTCTCTATGGAGTCTTCTCCATCGTTGACCGTGAGTTGGAATAGATATACACCGTCGGTTAGTCCGGTCACTGTTGTAGATGCCGAGTTGGCAGATGTTATATTGGCATTGCCGGGCCCGGAGATTTGTTTCCAAGAGTAGGTGTAATTCTCTGATCCTCCGGTAGCTTCTCCTTTCAATGTCGTTTCTGATTTAGGAAGGAAGAAGGATTGCCCTGCTCCGATGAATAGTAATAACTCTTTTTGTATGAGTATGTTGGTCGGCTTATAGTTGACCCAGCTCTTGGCAACACCTAAAAGATAAGCTCCATTTTCTGTCATGTCGGATTCGCTCCAATCGGATGCTTTGTAGCAGTCGCTTTTCAATATGGACCATTTGGCGTCGTCGTCTCCTTTGTTGCTCATAGACCAGAATGCGTTGATGAGAGATTTTTCTTTATAGATTTGAAGTAGACCGCCGTCGTTTTTGCTCCAGTTGAGTCCCCATTCCGTTACCACAATAGGCACTCCATTGTTCCAGCTGCTCTTTCCGTTCCAGTCGCTTTGGTGTCCCCATTCTACGTATCCATGCCATGTGTAGGCTATATTGGACTGCCCGTCGCCTGCGGCCGTCACATTGTCCGGTTCTCTGGAATATTGGGTAGACCCCACGATGATGACATTGTCGTCATCGATGGCTCTGATTACCGGAATGATCTCTTTCGCATAGTTGACCACGGTGCCGTTGTCTGTCATCGGTTCGTTGTATATCTCGTACATGACGTTCGGATAGTTGCCCCATTTTGTGGCGAAGTAGGTGAAGAAATCTTTGGAAAGGTCAACCCAATGCTCCGCATGGTGTTCATGGAAGTCGATGATGACGTATATGTCGTTCTCGATGGCGGCTTTTACCATCTCGTCAACTAAAGCTCTGGTGTATTCCGGACTGTGGAGATAGTTGTCCGTATTCCATGTGGCATTGTGGTTTTCCCATGTGTTGTCGCCGGGGGCGATGGAGACGGGGAGCCGTATCAGCTGGATGTTGTATTGAGAAACCAGATAGTTAACGGTCTCTTTAGTCCACCACAGAGGGGCGGAGCAGCTCCAGAAGAAACTAGGACCCATGAGGCTCACTTTGTTTCCGTTTTGGTCGCGTACGGCTCCGTCTTTCGTGTTTAGTTTTCCGTGTTTAGAGACCACGAAATCCTGTTTTTTTGATGGGTTTGCAATGGTGACTTTTACCTCTTTTGTCACGTCTCCCATGCTTACGGAGATGATGTCGCTTCCTTCACTTGCTCCGGATGTATAGTTCCCGTCTTTTGCGTTGGACGACCATTGTACGCTTGCTGCGATGGCCTCTCCTGCGGCGTTGTATCCACATGCGGTGATTGTCTTGCTCTCGTTTGGCATAATCTCTATCTTCGATGGAGTAGTGCTTATCTTTGTGATTTTGCTGTCGGACGAGCTGGCTTTCGTCACTTCGAAGAAGTCGATGTTCAGTCCTGACCCCAAATTGATGACGTTGAATTTCTGTTTGCCGGCTTTTAATATGAATCTGGCACAATTTTCGGAAGGATAGACGGGCCAGTCGTTGATGGGTAGTTTCCACCATTCGGCGGCGTTGTATGCGTCTGTCTGAAAGACGAAGGAGGCTCCGTCGCTTGTCTCTATTTTTAAGGATCCTGCTTTCCCTGCCAGATATCTGAATGAGAATTGGTATAGCCCATCTTCCGTGATGTTGACCTCATAGGAGAGCGTTTCACCCCGTTCGTCGAAGTATCCGATGGTTTTTCCGTCGTTCTCGGTGATTATCTCTGTGGCTGCACTTTTGACCTCGGTGTAGTCCTCGGCCTCTACCCTTATCTGAGCATATAGTGATGCCGATAACGGACAAAGTAGGAGTGCGCATAGCATCCCAAATCTGAATTTTTTCTTCATGGTATAATCAAAATAAAGTTATCAGTGTGAGGCCGAATTCGTAAAGGAAACGAAAAATCGACGAATTCTGTCTTTATATAAGATTAATATGATTTGTTCTAAGGAAACTTTATCTAAGTTCGTGCAAACCTGATGATGCAAAAATAAATTAATGTTTTGAAAAAACATCGCTATTTTTGAAAAAAAAGTTTTTTTGTATGAAAAAATATTTTGTTTTGCAAATCACGATGGATAGATGACTTATTCGTTCTCTTTTTTGTTATATTTGCTGAGTTTAATCTGAATTTGGTATGGTTTCTGCAAGGTTTCTGATTTTAAAAGTTAGTCACTATTTGTCGGATTTATATTATAGAATATGTTGAAATATTTGATTTTTATTCTCTTTTCGTCTTTTCTGTACTCTTGCAGCAAAAGCAAAGATTGTGAATGTACAACAAAGGGTGCTAATTCTTCAAGTTCCATTACTATTTATGATTACGACGGTTCTTGTAGCGAGATGAACGAAGATAACGTCTCTTGTAGCGAGTTGTAGCCTTTTATGCAGCGAGAAAAGGTAGCATACGTATTCCGTCTTGTATTAGGACTCGTGTTTGTGGTCTCCGCTTTCTTGAAAATGAAGACGATAGACTCTTTCTCTCTATATATTTATGGGTTTGGTTGGCTCCCGATGGGTGTCTCTTTCGTTTTGTCGAGATTGCTGGTTGGATTCGAGTTCTTCTTGGGCGTCGCATTGTCGTTGAACAGATGGAATCGCTTGATTGATGCGGTTGTGCTGTTTGTGCTATCTTCGTTCTCGGTTTTTCTCATTTATCTTGTGGCTGTGGGCGATGAAGGAAATTGCCATTGTTTCGGGGAGGTCGTAGACTTCTCGCCGACAGAATCGTTAATTAAGAATGCTCTGCTTTTGGTTTTCCTTTTTTTCTCTTCCCGCAGTGTCCCGTTCGGATGGAGGTATGCGAATCTTCTGATTCCCGCTCTGCTGTTGTTTTCGTTGGCGGCGCCTTTTGTCGTCGACAGACCTGAAAATATGATGGAGGATAAGCGAGTGTCTTATGATGGGGAACGCCTTTCTGTTTTTTTGGAGAAGGGTGAGGTGCCTGCCGGTCTGAGGCGTGGAAAGAAAATACTGTGCTTTTATAGCACCTCCTGTTCCCATTGCCGGATTGCGGCTCGAAAGATGGATATAATAATGGATAAATATGGAATTCCTGATTCCCTCTCTTTTTGGGGCATCTATGACCCGAAGGGGAAAATGGAGGAGTTCATTTCCGAATCGGGAATCAGACGGCAGAAGTCTGTCTTCTTGGATAGTGAGATTTTTGCCATAACGGAGGGTAGGTTGCCTCTCATTCTTCTTATGGAAGATGGTGGTGTGGTGGAGATGATGAGTAACCAGACATTGTCGGAAGAGAAAGTCTCTTCTTTTGTACGTGATAAGTCTCTCTCTCGTTGAGGCGGAGAACTGTTCCTTTGGTTCGGATAAAAACAATTGGCAAGTTTGCTGTGATTTGTGTCAATTGTTCTATCTTTGACCGCTGAATTTCGAATGAAAATATTATGGATAGAATGGCGATGAAGTTTATATTCTTTTTTTATATAGGTGTTTTATGCCTTGTCTTTGGTGCGTGTAATCCTGACGAAGAGGGGGCCGGTTCTGGTGGTAGGGGGTCGTCCTTGTCCGAAAATGCGGATACATTGCGTATGTTTATTGTTGACAGTGATGATGCGCACGTCTGTTATAAATTGGGGAATGTGTCGTTTTCTATGATAAGGGTGGGTGCCGGCTCGTTCAATATGGGTGCGCAACCGAAGGATTCGACCAAGGCCAATTATGACGTAAACGCTGATTCTTTGTCTGAAGCTCCGGTTCATAGGGTGTCTTTGAGCCAATATTACATGGGGGCTACGGAGGTGACGCGTGCCTTATGGAGTGCGGTGATGGAAGCGGACGAGGTGCCTGCCAATGCGCAGCTTCCTGTGACTGATGTCTCTTATGCGGATGTGTTTGCCTTCCTGAATCGTCTGAATGCGGCTGTTGTCTATTCTGACTCGACGATGACGGAGGTGGTCTCCTTCAAACGGTCTTTTGTTTTGCCGACAGAGGCTCAATGGGAGTTTGCGGCCCGTGGCGGTTCCTTGTCCAAAGGATTCCTGTATGCGGGTAGTAATGCGGTGGGTGACGTGGCTTGGTGTTCGGAGAATGCCAGCTCTGCTCAACCGGTGGCAACGAAACTCCCGAATGAGTTGGGCCTTTATGATATGAGTGGAAATGTGATGGAGTGGTGCCTGGATAGATATGATTCATTGTCTTATTCTTCGGCAGCGCAGACTGATCCTGTTTATATGGAAGGTTCTTTCCCTATTGCCCGCTCAGGCTCGTTTGCCTCCCCTTCCGATTGTTGTCGGAATAGCAGCCGGAAATATTTTGTCTCCTCTTATTTCAATTATATAGGATTTAGGTTGGCATATTGATGCCTTCTTTTTCTGTTATTCTAAATGTCTGCTTTTGTTGAGCTTTCTTGTGGAATGTCCTATGTGTTGTCTCTATGGGAACCAGTGTGTTGTAGTCTGTCTATTTTCCGACAGAAAATAAATAATCCAGTCTTCCTTTGTCAAAAAGTGGCTTTGCTCTGTAAAATGTGCAATTCGTTCTATTCGTGAGATGTGCTTCTTTGCCGGTATTTTGCTGTTTGTTCAGCAGATGTCTTTTTGCCTTTTTTCTACTGTGCCAAAGATGACATGTTTTGACGGGAAGTAGAGGCTTTTTTTCCCAAAAGGATTCTTCTTGTAGGTGTTTCGTAATCATAAAAAATAACTTGGTAAAGTTCAATGCATCTTGGGTAGGTGATTCCAAACATCGCATTGACGGCAAAATATCCTTTAGGAAAATTCTTCGTAGCAAAAAAATGAAAAACGAGACAGCATTCCATCGGAATGCGCCAATCTATTCCGTTGTCGTTCGTTTCGGACGTCACAGATTTTTGGACAGGATTTACAAAATGAAACAGAACCTTTTCAAAATGCCTCATCATCGGTTATACGTACGGACACTCGTAGATGTCAGCATGGCAGAAGTATAGGGAAATTCATATCCGGCACACTTTTACAAAATGCGTTTGCTGGCATCTGTTCCCCCAAAAGATAATGCCTACGGCATTTTATGAAAAACGTCACAAGTTATTTTGACGGCAGTGCAAAATGTGTTGATGGAAAAATGGAGATGCGGGTGGATTCTCCTAGAAGAATAAGGAATAGGCAAGGCTTACGATTGCAAGAATCATGAGAATGATGCCTGTGCCTCTGTTTATGACATAGAGGCCTCTCATGTTGAAGCGGTTTCGGAACATATTGACGATATTGACGAGAAGTGTCCACCAAAACAAGGCTCCGCACATGATGAAGAAAATGCCGCATATGCTCTGTAGAAACGTTGTGTCGTCCGTGATGTATGAGAATTTTGCAAATAGGGCTATGAAAAGGAATATGACCAACGGATTGGTAATGGTAAGCCCGAAAGAGGTGAAGAAATCCTGAATGTAATTCTTTTTGTCGTTGTTCATCTTCGACAGTTTCCTGATGGGGTTGCTTATGTAGGTGTACAGTCCGAAGAAGAAGACGATGATGGATCCTATTATTTGTAGGATGAACTGATGGGAGGTGATGAATTCAATGATGAAAGACATACTGAAAACAGCAATGACAGCATACAACAAATCGGAGAGCGTAGCTCCTAGTGCGGTAGCTATTCCGTGTGCACGTCCCCTATTCAGTGTCCGCTGTAAACATAAGATTCCGATAGGCCCCACGGGCGCTGATACGAAAACCCCAATCACCAGTCCTTTTAACAACATAGAAATCATGCTGCAAATATCGCTATTTTTCTTAAAAAATAATCACTTGGAGATAGATTTTAAACCCTTTTGCTTAAAAATACAATAAATGTCAATCTGCTCTAATGTGTCTGATGGAATGACATATAAAAGACAAATGGTCAAAACGGAGGCTTTTTACGTCTCAACATTCTGACCATCTGTTGTTTAATGTTACAAAATCGTCGTATTTATAATCTTTCTTGCCATTCCTTCATCTTTTGTCCGGGTTGCCTTCTATGTAGTTGATGAACGCATTATTTACAAGACGGTTGCCCCCTGGGGTAGGGTAATCTCCGGAGAAGTACCAATCGCCGCTATGGTTAGGGCATGCCTCGTGTAGCTGCTCAATGTGTTGGTACACGATCTCGACCTCCGTTTTGACATCAGATGGCGTTAACATCTGCGCTATCTTTTGGGATATCTCCTCTACTGAAAATGGTGCGTAAATCTCTTTCACGTAATTGACCACCTGCTCTTTGGGTAGGTGCTGCTGCGCTTTTGATTTAGCATATACTTCGTTGATGAGGGCTTCCTTGCCTGTCTCTTTCAATAGTGCGATGGCGGCCTTGAATGCGATAAATTCGCTCATGCGTGACATGTCTATTCCATAGCAGTCGGGGAAGCGCACTTGAGGCGAGGAGGAGACGATGACGATCTTCTTCGGGTTGAGCCTGTTGAGGATTTTGATGATGCTTTGTCTCAGTGTTGTCCCTCTTACGATGGAATCGTCGATGATTACCAAATTGTCTTCCCCGTCTTTTATCGAACCGTAGGTGATGTCATAGACGTGGGCGGCGAGGTCGTTCCTGTTTTTATCTTGGGCGATGAAGGTCCTCATCTTGATGTCCTTGATGGCTATCTTTTCCATACGTGGACGCGCCGAGATGATTTCCTGCAGTTCCTTGTCCGTATATTTGTTGGCGGAGGTCAACTTCTCCTTCTTCTCCTCAATCATGTAGTTTTCTATCCCGTGCATCATGCCGTAGAATGCTACCTCGGCCGTGTTTGGGATGAATGAGAATACGCTATGTTTCAAGTCGTAGTTGATTGATCGGAGTATCGAAGGTGTGAGCAACTCTCCTAATCTCTTGCGTTCTTGATAGATGTCCATGTCGCTTCCTCTTGAGAAATATATCCTCTCGAAGGAGCATTGGGTTGGTTTGAGAGGTTCTCTGATTTGTTCGAGATGGAAGTCTCCGTCCTTTTTCATGATGAGGGCCTCTCCTGCGCCAAGTTCTTTCACATCGTCGAAGGCGACGTTCATTACGGTTTGTATGACAGGCCTTTCGGATGCGGCCACGATAATTTCGTCGTCGATGTAGTAGAAGGCTGGGCGTATGCCGTGGGGGTCGCGGAAGACGAAGGAGTCTCCGTGCCCAATCATGCCGCAGATGGTGTATCCGCCGTCCCATCCCTCCTCCGAGCGACGTATCACCTCTCCGATATTCATGTTTTTCTCTATCAGCTCGGATATCTCGTCGTTGCTTTTTCCTTCCTTGTCGTATTGGTCATATTTACGCTGCACTTCTTGGTCTAGCTGGTGGCCGATGGTTTCGAGCATTAGGATGGTGTCTCCCATGTCTCTCGGATGTTGGCCTATCTTGGTTAGTTTGGCGAATACCTCGTCTACGTTGGTGAGGTTGAAGTTCCCTGCGAGTACGAGCGAGCGGTCTTTCCAATTGCTCCTCCTTAGAAACGGATGAACGTAGGAGATGCCGTGTTTGCCGGTGGTGCTATATCTCAGATGTCCGAGGTACAGCTCTCCTGCGAATGGAAGATTCTCTTTTGCGTAGGTCGGGTCGTTCCAAATGGCGTCGGGGATGTTGGCGTAGTTTTTATACACATCCTCAAATATTTGGTTGATGGCTCCAGCACCTTCTGCCCTTTCCCTGAATATATATTCCTCTCCGGGTTTTGAGTGCAGTTTGATGCAGGCGAGACCCGCACCTTCCTGTCCTCGGTTATGCTGCTTCTCCATGAGGAGATAGAGCTTCTCCAATCCGTACTTCCATGTGCCGTATTGCATATAGTAATATTCCAACGGCTTCCTTAATCTGACGTAAGCTATTCCGCACATATTTATATTAGTAAAGTAAGAATATAAAAGGAATCTTTGTTTTTATTGGACAAATGGGTATTCGTGAATGCGGATTTCCCAAATGCCAATCTTGAAAAAAGAACTCCAATTGTTATTCTAATGTTCTTATCATTTCCAAAATAGTTTGCATTTCCTTGCCGTTGTCGGGACAAGTGGCTGTTTGCAAATCTTATTTTATAAAAAAAGGAGGCGCAACAAGAGGTTGCGTCTCCTTTCTATTATTCTACGGTGACAGATTTTGCCAAGTTTCTTGGCTGATCTATGTCGCACCCTTTCACTACTGCGATGTGGTAGGCGAGGAGTTGTAGCGGAATGGATGCCAGCAGTGGCACCAGACACTCTTCCGTCTCCGGAATCTGGATGCAGAAGTCGGCCAAATGGCGCACCACCTCGTCGCCCTCGGTGATGATGGCTATCACTTTTCCCTTCCTTGCTTTGATCTCTTCTATGTTGCTGACCACCTTCTCGTACATTCCCGCATTGGTGGCTATTACGACTACCGGCATCTCTGCGTTGATCAGGGCTATTGGCCCGTGCTTCATCTCTGCGGCAGGGTAGCCTTCTGCGTGTATGTAGGAGATCTCCTTCAGCTTGAGCGCACCTTCCATGGCGATAGGGTAGTTGTATCCTCTGCCTAGATAGATAAAGTTGCTTGCGTATGTGAAGATCTGTGCGAAATTCTTGATGCTGTCGTTGAGTTTCAGTATTTGTCCTATCTTTTGAGGTATCAACGTCATCTCTCCCAGTATATCGAGAAACTTCTGGTTTCCTATCGTTTTCTTCTCTTTGGCGATAGAAAGTGCGAGCATGAGCAGCACTTGTACTTGTGCGGTAAATGCCTTTGTCGATGCGACTCCGATTTCCGGACCTACGTGTGTATAGCATCCGCTGTCTGTTGCGCGTGCAATGGATGAGCCTACCACATTGCAGATGCCGAAGATGAAGGCTCCGTTATTCTTGGCCAATTCGATGGCCGCTAGCGTATCTGCCGTTTCTCCCGACTGGGAGATGGCTATCACGATGTCGTCTTTGTTGATGACGGGTTTGCGGTAACGAAACTCTGACGAGTATTCTACCTCTACGGGAATGCGGGCAAACTCTTCTATGGCATACATTCCGATGAGTCCGGCGTGCCAGGAGGTGCCGCAAGCGGTGATGATGATGCGTTTTGCGTTCAGGAATTTCTCCTTGTGGTCTATGAAACCGGACAATGCGATGTTGTTGACGTCTATGTTGACGCGTCCGCGCATACAGTCTGTCAGTGTTTTGGTCTGCTCGAAAATCTCTTTCAGCATGAAGTGGTCATACGATCCTTTCTCCAACTGGCTGAGACTGAGCTCCAGCTGCTGTATCTGTGGTGTTTTGTCTATGTTGCCTATTGTCTTTATCTTCAAGGCTTCTCCTCTTTTGATGATGGCAATCTCCTCGTCGTTCAGATATACCACTTTGTTGGTATATTCGATGATTGGAGTGGCGTCAGAGGCAAGGAAGTATTCGTCGTCTCCTATTCCGACCACGAGCGGACTGCTTTTCCTGGCAGCGATGATCGTGTCCGGATTGCCTTTCTCTATGATGGCGATGGCGTAGGCTCCCACTACTTGGTTGAGCGCAAGCTGCACGGCAGTGAAAAGGTCTGTCTTATGCAGCTTTTTGATATATTCTATCAGTTGTACCAGTACCTCTGTGTCTGTGCTACTTTGGAAGGTATAGCCGTTGGCCTTCAACTGCTCTTTCAATACGGCATAGTTTTCAATGATGCCGTTGTGTATCATGGCCAGCTCCTCCGACTGTGAGTAGTGGGGATGGGCGTTGGCGTTGTTTGGTTCGCCGTGGGTTGCCCAGCGGGTGTGGGCTATTCCTACCGTCCCGTTGATGTCTTTGCTGCAGACAAAACTTTCCAGATCAGCAACTTTTCCTTTCGTTTTGTAGACACTAAGCTCGTTCTCCTTGTTTATTAAGGCGATGCCTGCACTGTCATATCCTCGGTATTCCAACCTGTGTAATCCTTTGATAAGGATTGGATATGCGTCTCTCTTTCCTATGTATCCTACAATTCCGCACATAAATTTTTTTTTTTCGCCGTAAGCGATTTTTATATAAAGGTTTTTAAAAAATATAATTTGTCTTGTCGTGATATTCAAGAGGAGTATGGTCGGGTTAGAAAAGTCCAGTTCATTCTATTTGGTCTTGTTCCTCAATCGATCCATAGCCTCTTTCACATCCTCTCTTTTCGCGAAGCCAGTGAATCTGACGTAACCTTCGCCACCGGGGCAGAATCCTACGCCGGGAGTGCAGACCACGTTGTTTTCGTATAGCATCTGTTCGAAAAATTTCCAGGATGATTCTCCTTTTGGGGTCTTCACCCATAGGTATGGGGAGTTTTTGCCGCCCCACACCTCGTATCCTATTTGGGTCAGCGTTTCCCGTATGATCCGGGCGTTCTCCATATAGTAGCCCGTCAGTTCCATCCTCTCTTTTATGCCTTCGGCAGAGTAGGCGGCCTCGGCCGTCAATATGGAAGTATATGGCATCCCGTTGTATTTGGAGGTGTGTCTCCTTTGCCATAATTTGTGGATGGATACGTTTTCTCCCATTTGGGTGTATGCCATCACTTCGTTAGGGACAACGATGAATGAGAAGTTGGTGCCCGTGTATCCTGTCGTTTTTGATAGGCTTCGTATCTCGATGGCTACTTTCTTCGCACCTTTTATCTCGTAGATGGAGTGGGGAACGTTCTTGTCTGTGATGTAGTGCTCAAGCGCGGCGTCGTAGATGATCAGAGCCTGATTGTCTACTGCATATTTCACCCACTTCTTCAACTCTGCCGATGTGAGCGTGATCCCTGTCGGATTGTTCGGCAGATTGAGGTATATCACGTCTAGTTTCTCTTTCGGAATTTGAGGAGTGAAATCGTTCTCCATATTACATGGGATGTAGATTAGATTGCTCCATCTGCCGTCCTCCATCTTGTCTCCGGCTCTTCCGTTCATGACGTTCGAATAGATGTATGCCGGATAGGTGGGGTCGAGTATCCCTATTATATTATCGGTGCTGAGTATTTCGCTGAACTCCTCGGCTGCATCTCTTGAACTGTCGTTGAGAAATATCTCCTCTTGCGAAAGTTTTACGCCACGTGATTCGTAGTCGTTCTTTAAAATTCTTGATATGAGTGATTTGCGGTGCTCTTCGGCGTTGAAGTTCTTCACTCCACCCATGTCTGCCAACTCGTCGATGGCGTTGTGTAGGGTGTCTATGACCTCTCCCTTCAGGATGCTGGTGGTGTCTCCGGCGTCAAGATGTATGACATTCGCTTTCGGTCTCGTTGCTTTGAACACATTTATCTTTCTCGTTATTTCCGTAAAAAGATAACTGTCCGGAAGTTTCAGATAATCTTCGTTGATTAGAGCCATGTTCGATAGTTTTAATTTTCAATCTGGTATTTTGTCTAAATATACGGTATTTGAATAAAAGACAAACATCCAGATGCGGAGAAAATTGTATCCGAAGAAAAAATCTTTTATGCGTCTTGAAACGTTTCTTCTTTGAATGAAATCTCTGATTTCTTGACATTGCATAATATGTTCACAAAAATAAATAAAATGCGGGGTGCGTTCGTTGCCCCTGCACTATATGTTATTTTTATGATGACGTTTGTTTCGAATATAAATAAATGGGTGCGGTTTTATTTGTATATGTTATGAAATCGGTTTGTTTTATGTATAAATAGAAGTTTAAGTATAAAAAGTCTATTGTTTTATGTCAATATTTTTCTGTTTTTGGTGTAAAATGGTTATCTTTGCCACTGTTTGAGATTAAAAAACGAAAAAATGGAGGACAAAAGTCAGAAAAGATGACTTTTTGTAAACGACAAGACCCGTTTTCCCCGTTTTTTAATGAGGAAGAAAGAAACAAGAAACGACGAGATAAGTATAACAAATAACACAAATTTAATTTTTTAGCTATGGCAACAAATGCAAATGTAGCAGATTTTATGGCCAAAGTAGTGGCCAAGAATCCAGGTGAGAAGGAATTCCACCAGGCAGTTCAGGAAGTTGTTGAGTCTTTGATGCCTTTCATTGAGGCAAATCCAAAGTACAAGACAGCAAAGATTCTTGAAAGAATGGTAGAGCCAGAAAGAGTGGTTATGTTCCGTGTTCCTTGGATTGACGATAAGGGTGAATACCAAATCAACCGTGGATACCGTATTCAGATGAACAGCGCTATCGGTCCTTATAAAGGAGGTATCCGTTTGCACCCTTCTGTAAACTTGGGTATTTTGAAATTCTTGGCTTTCGAGCAGGTTTTGAAGAACAGTTTGACTACTCTTCCTATGGGTGGAGCAAAAGGTGGTTCTGATTTCGACCCTAAGGGAAAGTCAGATAACGAGGTGATGCGTTTCTGCCAAAGTTTCATGACAGAATTGCAACGCCATATCGGTGCTGATACTGACGTTCCTGCCGGTGATATCGGTACTGGTGCCCGTGAAGTTGGTTTCATGTTCGGTCAATATAAGAGATTGCGTAATGAGTTCGTTGGTGTTTTGACTGGTAAGGGTCTTTCTTTCGGTGGATCTTTGATCCGTCCTGAGGCTACTGGTTACGGAACAACTTATTTCGCTCAGTACATGTTGGAGACTAAGGGTGATTCGTTGAAGGGTAAGAGAGTTGCTATCTCTGGTTCTGGAAACGTTGCTCAATATGCTGTTGAGAAATGTACCCAGATGGGTGCTACTGTTGTTTCGGTTTCTGACTCTAACGGTACTATCGTTGATGAAGAGGGTATCGACGCAAACAAGCTTGCTTTCATCGAGAATTTGAAGAATGTTAAGCGTGGTCGTATCAAGGAATACGCTGCTCAATATAAGAGCGCTAAGTACTTCGAGGGACAACGTCCTTGGAAGAACGTTAAGTGTGACGTTGCTATGCCATGTGCTACTCAGAACGAGTTGGATGAAGAAGACGCTAAGGTTCTTTTGGCTAACGGAACTATCTGCGTAGCTGAAGGTGCTAACATGCCTTCTACTATCGAGGCTGTTAACGCATTCGTCGCTGCTAAGATTCTTTACGCTCCAGGTAAGGCTTCTAATGCTGGTGGTGTTGCTACTTCTGGTTTGGAGATGTGTCAGAACTCTGCACGTTTGTCTTGGACTTCAGAAGAGGTTGACGCTAAGTTGAAGGGTATCATGAAGAGCATCCACGACAACTGCGTTAAGTACGGAAAACAAGCTGACGGTACTGTTAACTATGTTATCGGTGCTAACATCGCTGGTTTCGTTAAGGTGGCTGATGCTATGCTTGCTCAAGGTTTAGTATAGTCTTATACATAATCAGATAAAAAGTTCCCCGTTTTACGGCGGGGAACTTTTTTTAAACTTCATCTGATTTTCTTTGCTTTGTAATCGTTTGATAGAACGTGTTTTATGAATTTGATGTAAATCTTGGCCAAATGTAGTTTTTTCTTCGTTTACTTGTTTGTGGAGCCTTGTCCATGGGCGTCGGGTGTGTGTTGTTGTATGGACTCTGAGATTGACTTTTGTGTCGTCTCTTTGATTTGAATATAATTGGATAAAAATATATAGTCATGAGTATTTTGAAAGTTGCAGTCGTTGGATATGGTAATATCGGACGTTTTGCTGTAGAGGCCGTACAGGCTGCTACAGACATGGAGCTTGTCGGCGTTGTCCGCCGTGCGTCTTCTGTTTCTAACGCTTCGGCCGAGTTGGCTGGTGTAAAGGTCGTGTCTAATATAGATGATCTTGGAAAAGTGGATGTCGCTATCCTTTGTGGTCCTACACGTAGTATCCCTGAATTGGCTAAAAGTGTGGTGGAGAAGGGTATCTGTACTGTCGATAGCTACGATATCCATGGAGAATTGTGGAATCTCCACGAGATGTTGGATGCTGAGTGCAAGAAGCACAATGTGGCTTCAATCATCTCTGCCGGTTGGGATCCGGGAACCGACTCAGTGGTTCGTACGCTTCTTATGGCGATGGCTCCTAAGGGTATCACTTATACAAACTTCGGTCCAGGTATGAGTATGGGTCACTCGGTAGTGGCCCGTTCTAAAGCTGGAGTGAAAAACGCATTGTCAATGACAATTCCTACCGGTACGGGCGTTCATCGCCGTATGGTATACGTTGAGTTGGAGGCAGGTGCTAAGTTGGAGGATGTGACTGCTGCAATCAAGGCTGATTCTTACTTCTCTCACGACGAGACCCACGTGATGTCGGTAGATAGTGTTGATGCTCTTCAGGATATGGGACATGGTGTGTTGATTGAGAGAAAGGGTGTTTCCGGAAAAACGCAGAACCAATTGTTCGAGTTCCGTATGCATATCAATAACCCTGCTTTGACGGCTCAGATCTTGACAGCTTGCGCCCGTGCGGTGGTTAAGCAGAGACCAGGCTGCTATGCTTTGCCAGAGGTTGCCCCTATGGATCTTCTTGCCGGAGACAAAGAGACTTTGATCAAGTCACTAGTATAGTTTATATTATAAGTAATCTGAAAGGGTGCATAGAAATATGCATCCTTTTTTTTGCCCAAGGCCCGAGGTGTCAAAAGGTTTTAGCGGAGGAATGTGCCGTATCTCCTGTAATGTCTATATTTTTTGCATGAATAATAGGATAAGCCTTTTTCTTTCTTGCCTGAACGGACTGTGGCATAAGAGTGCTGGCCTGCGTTCCTTCTGAGAATGCGGAATTTCTGCCTGTAGAAAAGGATAGGATGCCAATCGATTGAGTTCTAAACCCTCTCGTGTTTTATCCACTCTAACCGAAATGTGTTATATTTGTAATCTAAAAACAAGCGTGCTATGGCAAAGAGATATTATCCGATCGGGATGCAGGACTTCGAGAACCTGCGCAAAAAGGGTTACGTCTACGTGGACAAGACGGAATACGTCTACAACCTGGTGACGCCGGGGAGATTCTTCTTCCTCAGCCGTCCGCGCCGTTTCGGCAAATCGTTGCTGATAAGCACGCTGAAAGCCTATTTCGAAGGGAAGAAGGACCTTTTCGAAGGACTGAAAATCATGGAGCTCGAAAAGGACTGGACTGTCCGTCCGGTGTTCTACCTCAATCTGATGATGGAGAAGTTCTCGTCAATCGACATTCTAAACGAAAACATCAATGCAAATTTGGTGGAGTGGGAAAAACAATACGGTCGAGAAACCTCCGAGACTACATTTTCCCTTCGCTTCGCTGGACTGATAAAGCGAGCTGTCGAGCAGACGGGAAAGAAGGTGGCCATTCTTGTGGACGAATACGACAAGCCGCTGGTGGACAATATCGACAACCCGACCCTGCAGGACGACATGCGCGATGTGCTTTCGTCGTTCTATTCGGTGATCAAGGGCATGAACGGCATGATAGACTTCGCCATGCTCGCCGGTGTGACCAAATGGGCGAAGGTGGGCGTCTTCAGCGGGCTGAACAGTCCTGACGACATCTCCATGCAGGATGACTATGCTGCCGTGTGCGGTATCACGGAGGAAGAACTTTATTCCAACTTCACGGAGGATATTTTGGAGTTTGCCAAGAAAAGGGGGACGGATGAGGCGCAGATGAAAAAGGATCTGAAGGAGATGTATGACGGTTATCATTTCAGTGAGGATTCGCCTGAAATTTACAACCCGTTCAGTCTTATGCAGGGCTTTAATACAAAGAAGCTCAACGCCTATTGGTTTGCCACCGGCACACCGACTTACTTGGTCAAACTGTTGCAGGCTGGCAATTATAATTTATCCAATCTAAGTGGGGTGTCTGTCTCTGCGGAGAAGTTGGGCGACATAAGTACGCCTCAGAGTGACATTGTGCCCATCCTTTACCAAAGCGGGTATCTGACAATAAAGGGGTATGATTCCGATTACGAAAGTTACACGCTCGACTTTCCCAACAGGGAGGTGCGTCGAGGCTTCTTCAATAGTCTGTTGCCCCAATATATTGGAGCTATAAACGACAACGGGGGAACATTCAACATCCGGAATTTCATCGACGATGTGGAAGCCGCCCGTATCGACGACTTCTTTAACCGGCTGAAAGCCTTGCTTGCCAACGTGCCTTACACGCAAGCTCCGGCAGAGAGGCTTGAAAAGCTGCTCGAACAGCAATACCAGAACATCGTTTACATCCTTTTCACCCTGATGGGTTTCAATACCGAGGTGGAGCATCACACCGCCCTTGGACGCATCGACTTCACCCTCAAGACAAAGGACTACATCTACGTGATGGAGTTCAAGACCAACGGCACGGCGGCGGAAGCCCTTGCGCAGATCAGAGAGAGCCGTTATGCCGACTGTTTCGCCAACGACCCCCGCAAGCTGTTCAAGATAGGCGTGGGCTTCGACCATGCCACCAGAAATCTGGACGAGTGGCTGGTGGAGGGATAAATACGGGAAGCCAGCCACAGACATCCTGAGGGTTCCGTCTGATTGTCCGGACCGGACAATCTGTCCACTCTAACCGAAATGTGTTATATTTGTAATCTAAAAACAAGCGTGCTATGGCAAAGAGATATTATCCGATCGGGATGCAGGACTTCGAGAACCTGCGCAAAAAGGGTTACGTCTACGTGGACAAGACGGAATACGTCTACAACCTGGTGACGCCGGGGAGATTCTTCTTCCTCAGCCGTCCGCGCCGTTTCGGCAAATCGTTGCTGATAAGCACGCTGAAAGCATATTTCGAAGGGAAGAAGGAACTTTTCGAAGGTCTGAAAATCATGGAGCTCGAAAAGGACTGGACAGTCCGTCCGGTGTTCTACCTCAATCTGATGATGGAGAAGTTTTCGTCAATCGACATCCTCAACGAACGGCTGGATCGGGTACTTGCGGATTGGGAGGAGATGTATGGCTCACATCCTAAAGAGACGACATTCTCTCTTCGTTTCGAAGGTTTGATAAAACGTGCCATGGAGCAAACAGGACAGAAGGTGGCCATCCTTGTGGACGAATACGACAAGCCGCTGGTGGACAATATCGACAACCCGACCCTGCAGGACGACATGCGCGATGTGCTTTCGTCGTTCTATTCGGTGATCAAGGGCATGAACGGCATGATAGACTTCGCCATGCTCGCCGGTGTGACCAAATGGGCGAAGGTGGGCGTCTTCAGCGGACTGAACAGTCCTGACGACATCTCCATGCAGGCGGCCTATGCCGGCGTCTGCGGAATAACGGAGGAGGAGCTGGATGCCTTTTTTGAGGACGACACCGCGGAACTTGCCTCTCAATTGGGCAAATCTATAGCGGAAATCAAAGCAAGTCTGAAACTGATGTATGACGGATACCATTTTTCAAAGTCGAAAGTGGGGGTATATAATCCATTCAGTCTTTTGGCCGCTTACAACTCGGGAGAGCTCAACGCCTATTGGTTTGCCACCGGCACACCGACTTACTTGGTCAAACTGTTGCAGGCTGGCAATTATAATTTATCCAATCTAAGTGGGGTGTCTGTCTCTGCGGAGAAGTTGGGCGACATAAGTACGCCTCAGAGTGACATTGTGCCCATCCTTTACCAAAGCGGGTATCTGACAATAAAGGGGTATGATTCCGATTACGAAAGTTACACGCTCGACTTTCCCAACAGGGAGGTGCGTCGAGGCTTCTTCAATAGTCTGTTGCCCCAATATATTGGAGCTATAAACGACAACGGGGGAACATTCAACATCCGGAATTTCATCGACGATGTGGAAGCCGCCCGTATCGACGACTTCTTTAACCGGCTGAAAGCCTTGCTTGCCAACGTGCCTTACACGCAAGCTCCGGCAGAGAGGCTTGAAAAGCTGCTCGAACAGCAATACCAGAACATCGTTTACATCCTTTTCACCCTGATGGGTTTCAATACCGAGGTGGAGCATCACACCGCCCTTGGACGCATCGACTTCACCCTCAAGACAAAGGACTACATCTACGTGATGGAGTTCAAGACCAACGGCACGGCGGCGGAAGCCCTTGCGCAGATCAGAGAGAGCCGTTATGCCGACTGTTTCGCCAACGACCCCCGCAAGCTGTTCAAGATAGGCGTGGGCTTCGACCATGCCACCAGAAATCTGGACGAGTGGCTGGTGGAGGGATAAATACGGGAAGCCAGCCACAGACATCCTGAGGGTTCCGTCTGATTGTCCGGACCGGACAATCTGTCCACTCTAACCGAAATGTGTTATATTTGTAATCTAAAAACAAGCGTGCTATGGCAAAGAGATATTATCCGATCGGGATGCAGGACTTCGAGAACCTGCGCAAAAAGGGTTACGTCTACGTGGACAAGACGGAATACGTCTACAACCTGGTGACGCCGGGGAGATTCTTCTTCCTCAGCCGTCCGCGCCGTTTCGGCAAATCGTTGCTGATAAGCACGCTGAAAGCATATTTCGAAGGGAAGAAGGAACTTTTCGAAGGTCTGAAAATCATGGAGCTCGAAAAGGACTGGACAGTCCGTCCGGTGTTCTACCTCAATCTGATGATGGAGAAGTTTTCGTCAATCGACATCCTCAACGAACGGCTGGATCGGGTACTTGCGGATTGGGAGGAGATGTATGGCTCACATCCTAAAGAGACGACATTCTCTCTTCGTTTCGAAGGTTTGATAAAACGTGCCATGGAGCAAACAGGACAGAAGGTGGCCATCCTTGTGGACGAATACGACAAGCCGCTGGTGGACAATATCGACAACCCGACCCTGCAGGACGACATGCGCGATGTGCTTTCGTCGTTCTATTCGGTGATCAAGGGCATGAACGGCATGATAGACTTCGCCATGCTCGCCGGTGTGACCAAATGGGCGAAGGTGGGCGTCTTCAGCGGGCTGAATAGTCCTGACGACATCTCCATGCAGGATGACTATGCTGCCGTGTGCGGTATCACGGAGGAAGAACTTTATTCCAACTTCACGGAGGATATTTTGGAGTTTGCCAAGAAAAGGGGGACGGATGAGGCGCAGATGAAAAAGGATCTGAAGGAGATGTATGACGGTTATCATTTCAGTGAGGATTCGCCTGAAATTTACAACCCGTTCAGTCTTATGCAGGGCTTTAATACAAAGAAGCTCAACGCCTATTGGTTTGCCACCGGCACACCGACTTACCTTATAAAATTACTACAAACGGGCAATTATGACCTTGCCAACCTGAGCGGAATCTTTGTCTCTGCGGCAAAGTTAGGCGACATAAGTACGCCTCAGAGCGACATTGTGCCCATCCTCTACCAAAGCGGGTATTTGACGATAAAAGGTTACGACAGGGAATTCCGAAGATATAAGCTCGACTTTCCGAACAATGAAGTCCGACAAGGCTTTTTCGAATCGTTACTGCCACAGTATGTGGGTTCTGTTGATACGGACGAGAATGTATTCAGTGTCAAAGAGTTTGTTGGCGATGTGCGAGCCGCCCGTATCGATGCATTCTTTAACCGGCTGAAAGCCTTGCTTGCCAACGTGCCTTACACGCAAGCTCCGGCAGAGAGGCTTGAAAAGCTGCTCGAACAGCAATACCAGAACATCGTTTACATCCTTTTCACCCTGATGGGTTTCAATACCGAGGTGGAGCATCACACCGCCCTTGGACGCATCGACTTCACCCTCAAGACAAAGGACTACATCTACGTGATGGAGTTCAAGACCAACGGCACGGCGGCGGAAGCCCTTGCGCAGATCAACGAGAGCCGTTATGCCGACTGTTTCGCCAACGACCCCCGCAAGCTGTTCAAGATAGGCGTGGGCTTCGACCATGCCACCAGAAATCTGGACGAGTGGCTGGTGGAGAGTCTGATTTCTTAGTCGGATTCATAATAGGGATTAGTGTGGTTTAAGTTATGGGTCATGCAGCTCAAGTTGTTATTTGCAGCATTAACAATGTGTAGGTGCCGTTAAACCTAGCTTTACCTGTCAGTAGTCTGAACACTCGCCTTTGGTCGAGGAGGAAAGCTGCGTGTCGCAGCGTGAAGAAACTAAAAAAGGTTTTAGAGGAGGAACGTGCCGTACCTCATAGAAAACGGGCAACAACGCAGATCCTTTTGCTAGCTTTTCTTGCCGGATAAAAGTAAGTGTCCGTCCGGCGATAGAACAGACGATTTCATATCCGGTGCATTCTTGTGGAATGAGGTTGCTGATGTTTTTCCCTCTTACAAAGAGATGGTGCATACGGAATTTATTAAAATCGGCACACCTTATTCTTTGATGATTACTTAGCTGTGTAGACAGGGATGATTGCATGATAAAAACACCTATATGCATTTCTATCAGACTTGGTTTTTCTATTTAGAATCCTTCTGTTTTTGTCGTTCCATTAAAGAACCTCTTTTGGGGAAATGATTGTTCGACGTTTGTTTTTGCGTATCTGTTTCTTTGGACGCAGTGGAAAAATCTCCAATAAATATAATCTCATCTTACATTTTCTCTTGATGTTTGTTTTATGGGAAGAAACATCAGATGTATAACAAGTAAACCAGAAACAGAAATGAAGACAAAAAAAGCAATCGGGAGTTTAGTGATGGTTGTCGCAAGTGTTTTGGCTCTCGGAATTTTCTCTGCCACCGCAGACAATCACAAAACTATTCCGACAACTCAGTTGCCTGCTTCTTCGCAACAGTTCATCAAAACTTATTTTCCCAAGGAAACGGTGTCTTTGGTTATGGAAGAACGTGATTTTTTGGAGACTTCCTATAATGTGGTTCTTTCTAACGGAGCAAAGATTGAGTTTCATAAAAATGGAGAATGGAAGGAGGTCGATTGTCGGCATGGAGCAGTGCCTTCGGCTATTGTCCCGGCTCAAATCGCAAGTAAGGTGATGGATCTTTATCCGGATGCCGCGATAGTGGAGATTGATAAGGATAGCCGTGATTATGAAGTGAAGCTTTCTAATGGATGGGAACTTACGTTCGACTTACAGTTTACGTTAGTGAAGATCGACGATTGACGATTGACGGATTGTGTGATACTTAGGGTGGAATGTCTATGTAATAAGGTATTCCACCTCTTTTTTTGATTGTCAGAGAGTCGCACTGCTATCCTGTCAGAATAGTAGGAAGCCTGCAAAGCCTGCAATGGCAATCAGTAACATGGGATTTGCCTTCCAGAAGAAGGATGCCACGAAAGTGGCGGCGCAGATGACGACGCTCATGTTATGTTTGCTCCAGCCTGCGTCGCTGAAGTTCTCCTTGTTCATCAGAAGTAGGGCTGCCGCCAGAATCAATCCGGCAACGGCTGGCTTTAATCCTGAAAATAGAAACTTAATGTATTGGTTGTCTTTGTTTTTGAATAGGAAACGGATGACGAAATACATCATCAGTATGGCGGGAAGACAGAGTGATAAGGTGGCGATGACGGCACCCGGAATCCCGGCTACGTTGTAGCCTACGTATGTGGCCGTATTGATGGAGATAGGGCCCGGCGTCATCTGCGAGATGGCAAGTATGTCTGCGAATGATTGTGTGGTCATCCATCCGTAGTTGTCTACCACTTCGTGTTGGATGAGCGAGATCATGGCATATCCGCCACCGAATCCGAAAAGGCCTATCTTGAAAAAGACGTATGTGAGATATATTAATTCCATTTTCTACGACACCCCCATAACAAGCCACCAATGGCGGCGATTATTATTATAAGAATAGGAGATACTCCGCACTGCCAAATCAGCAAGGCCGAAATAATCGGGATGAAGATGGTCTTCCATGTCAGTTTGGCCGATTGTATCATTTTGATGGACGGCGCAAGAATGAGTGCTACCACGCAAGGACGGATGCCTTTGAAGATGCGTTCCACGATGACGTTGTCCCGTATCTCCACAAAAAACATGGCAACAAGTAATATGATTAGGAACGAAGGCAATATTGCGCCAAGTGCGGCTGCGGCTGCGCCTCTAGCTCCCCTTATTTTATAGCCTACGTAGAGGGCCGTGTTGAGTGCGAACACGCCTGGAATTGTTTGTACAACGGTAATCATATCCCAAAACTCGTCTTCTTTTACCCACTTCTTATGTTCCACAATGGCCTTCTCCACCATGCTCAACATGGCGTAGCCGCCACCGAGGGTGAATGCTCCGATTCCGAAAAATATCCTGAATAGTTGAAAATACACGTTGTTTTCTTTTATTCCACAAAAATAGTAAGAATTGTACGAATGTAGAGACGCTTGTGCCCTTAAAATTACTTCGTTTTGTTTGTCTGTTGTCTTCTTCGGAGGAAATCCAATGTTTGTCCCACGGGGCATAGGCTGCGGCACCAAGGTCTGGAGACGAAGAGGGATAATGCTATGGATAGGAATGCTATCACTAATGTAAACAATGGAGCCGCGTTTATGTTGAATGCGCTGAATGGTTCTATATAGGCAAAGTCGAAGTTAATCCCGATTATCAGTAGGAGAAGGATGGCGAAAAGTACTGCCTTGCGGAGCGTCAGCAGTAAATGGAGAATCCGGGAAGATAGATGTATTTTCTCTTTGTCTATTTTCCCCATCAACTCTTGTGCCGCACCGAATGGACAGACGTAGGCGCAGTAGAATGATCTGCCGGTAAATATAGGAAGGAGTACGGCAGCAAACAATATGAGAAGAAGCCCCCATTGTAGACCAAACGGGATGCCGTTGGTCAGCCATGTGTAAAACTGAAAAAACGATAGCATGGATCCTTGCCATATACCAAGTACTAGTAGCGACAGGATAAGGATCGGAGTCCTGAATTTTCTGGCAATGGCGGGTTTGAAAAATGCATATATCGCTAATGCCAGAATAATGGCGGAGATGATGTTTTTTAGAAAAATATTCCAAGAGTAGGACTGTGTGACATTACTGTTCTTGTAAACGGCAATCCGCTTTTTGAATGAAGCGTCTACGGCTCTTGATGTGAATGTCGCTCCGGAGACGGCGTCGACGTCGGTGGCTAATGCTTCCTCGATGCTCATTCCGTTCCATCGGTTCAGCATTCCGCTCCTTTTCACTTTTTCCACGAATCCGGGTGTGTCGGAATTTTGTAATAGATGGATGCCCGTTATTTTTCCCTCGCTATTTAGTGTGATTAGCAATGGCACCGGACCCGCGTATCCGCTGATGTTGTCGGCGTAGGGGGAGGTGTGCAGAAGTGTGGCCACCGCCTTGCCGTTCTTGTCGAGCAGCAGGAAGGTGGCGGTGTCTGTCTCCTCTATGTTGCTGGTTTCTGGGTGAATTTTCTTCGCTTCGTCCAATGAAAGCATTGGAGAGTCCTTTTGACCGGCCTTTTCCTGTTGCTCCGTAAACGAATGCCCCCATAGGCTGCCTTGTCTGACTGTGATGATGCCTATAACGAGAACCACTGCTATGATTTTGAATGCTTTATCCATGCTTTCCGTTGTTTTCTTTCTGCAAATGTAACATTTACGTCGGACTAAAAGACGAAGTGTGACAATTTAATCAGTCTCCTGATTCTTGGTCTGAGATGGAAATCATAGTTTTCACTTGCTGAAATTGTATGTATGTCAGAACTTCTTTTTCTGTGCTTTTATTGTGCTTTTGGTGACGAAAAGTTTCATAAGTTCAAAAAACGGCTGTTTTTTTCAGAAAAACAGCCGTTTTTATGTTTTACAATATATTTTTAGATTTTGTAAGATGATAATAAATGTGAAATTTGCATCGTTTTTGAAGACCATAGTTTCTTGCCTTAAAGATTAATACCAATGAAATAAAAAAAGGAGAGTTGAGTTAACTTTCCTTTTTTGTTCTACGCCTTTCTCCTATTCAATTTGTCAATAAACGTATCCATGAGATTTCTCGGTCGGAATGGGTCTGTAAAATGATAATATCCAAACTACTCCAGTGTTTGCTGAATTGGAAAGGTTTGGATATAATCTCTTTTACCCTCAAATCGGATGATTTTCTTCAATGTCTGTCTACCATAGCATGATGTATGCGAGTGATGCCACACTAATGACAATCCAAAGGAGGACACCCTGTATTAACGGTTTAGCTCCAACGTTTTTCAGAACATCAAAAGAAAGAGCCGCACCGATGAAGAACAATGTGATGGTGAGGCATTTGTGTGATAGCCCTTTTACAAAATCGCCTATCTCTACCCATCCGTTTGGTTCCAGTAGGTAAGTGTTGATCAATATGGCGACGATGAAGTAGAAAATGAACCAAGGAATCTTTATCTTTTTACTGTCGCTTTTGAAAATGAAGGCAGAGACGATGGCCAATGGAATGATCCATAGCGCACGTGTCAGTTTGATTGTCGTGGCAATTTCCAATGCCTCCGGGCTGTAAGCCTGTCCGGCGCCGACCACCGAACTGGTGTCGTGGATGGCAATGGCAGCCCAGGTGCCAAACTGCTGGTCGGTCATGTTGAACCAATGTCCTAGGACGGGGAAGAGGAACAATGCCACTGCGTTCAGGATGAAAATGGTGCCTATGGCGATGGACATGCTTGTGTTTTTTGCTTTGATGACAGGCCCTACGGCGGCGATGGCACTGCCTCCGCAAATGGCAGTTCCTGAACTCACCAAATATGCCGTGTCTTTGTCAATCTTCAACATCTTGGTGCCGATAAACCATCCTATAATCATGGTTCCTATTACGGAGATGATGGTGAACGACATGCCCTCGGCTCCAGACGCGAGCGATTTTTCCATGTTCATGCCCAATCCGAGTCCTACCACGGAATATTGCAGTAAGTATTTGGACACTTTCGAATTGAACGAAGGGTAGGCCTGCCCGCAGCAGAGTGCGAACGCCAGTCCTAAGAATAGAGCTACCGGAGGCGTCATGTAAGAGGATAGGCCGCTTAATGCCGGAATATAGCCGGCAAAAAGGACGGCGGAGATAAGGATGATTAGCGCGATGTAAATCTTTTTGTTGTTCTCTTTTAAAACGTTTTGTTTGCTCATGTGATTGCTTTTTTTCGGTACAAAAGTAATCTTTTATGTCCTAATTTCTGGTTAATATATATTAAGAAGTTAAATGCTTTGTAATCAGAGGACTGTGGTTGTTCGGGTATGTGAAAAATCCTGACTGTCCGGTAAGTCCTGCCCGTGAATACATGGCAACGGAAGACTTTGGAGCATCCTGATGGATGTCATCTTATCTTTTGATTAATTATTTGATTTCTAAATACTCAACCTACGAAAACTTTTTTAGTTGGTTAAAATTCAATCGGGAAATCGGATATGTAAACCAACGGCATTCCTTTCCGATAGCATTTTTTCTTCTGCCTTGACGCCTTCATCGATACTCAACATTCTTATTTACAACAATATTTATCTTGCACCATTCCTTATAGGTTTCAGTTTTATTTTCTATCTTTGCACTATATTATCTGCGAGATTTTAAATCAGAGCAGCGTGAGTCCGATTTGTTGCTGCTTACTATTATTTTATATTGTTATGGGATTATTCAGCTTCTTCTCTAAAGAAAAAAAAGAGACCTTGGACAAGGGTCTTGAAAAAACCAAGGAAAGTGTATTTTCTAAGATTACGAGGGCCGTTGCCGGGAAAACGAAGGTGGACGACGAAGTGCTTGATAATTTGGAGGAGGTTCTTGTTACTTCTGATGTCGGAGTGGAGACAACTCTGCGCATCATTGACCGCATAGAAAAACGTGTGGCGCGCGACAAATATGTGGGTACGGACGAGCTGAATAAAATATTGAAGGAGGAGGTCGCTTCTTTGTTGGAAGAGAATAATACGCAGGATGGAGACGATTTCTCTTTGCCGGAGTCTTCCGATCCCTATGTAATCATGGTGGTCGGTGTGAATGGGGTGGGCAAGACCACGACCATAGGCAAGCTGGCCCATCAGTTTACGAAGGCAGGAAAGAAAGTATATTTGGGTGCCGCAGACACCTTCCGTGCCGCTGCCGTGGAGCAGTTGGTCATTTGGGGAGAACGGGTGGGTTGCCCTGTCGTCAAACAGAAGATGGGAGCCGATCCTGCCTCTGTGGCGTTTGATGCGCTCTCTTCGGCTAAGGCCAATGGTGCGGATGTGGTTATTATTGATACCGCCGGCCGTCTCCATAATAAGGTGAATCTGATGAACGAGTTGTCAAAGATAAAACAGGTCATGCAGAAGGTCGTCCCGAATGCGCCGCAGGAGGTGCTACTCGTGTTGGATGGCTCTACTGGGCAGAATGCCTTTGAACAAGCCCGCCAGTTTACTAAAGCGACGGATGTCACCGCGCTTGCTATCACAAAGCTGGATGGTACGGCCAAAGGTGGCGTAGTGATTGGCATCTCCGACCAATTCAAAATTCCGGTGAAGTATATCGGTGTGGGCGAGGGTATCGACCATCTTCAAGTTTTCCGGAAACGGGAGTTCGTGGATTCTCTCTTTAAATGATGTGACGTGACTGCCTTTGTGGTGGTTCTTCTTTCTGTTCTAACCTTTTCGTGGATAGGAGCCTGTTCCTTTTTTTTGACAGATGCAGAAAAATACGATAGACATAATAAATCTCGGTTGTTCCAAAAATCTGGTGGATTCAGAGATGTTGAGCCGACAGTTGGAGGCTAATGGTTATAAGGTGGTGCATGATCCTGAAAATCCAAAGGGTAGTGTCGTCATTGTGAATACGTGCGGATTCATCGGCGATGCAAAAGAGGAGTCGATTGATACTATTCTTCAGTTTGGAGAGTTGAGGCGTAAGCACAAGATAGACAAACTGTTGGTGATGGGTTGCCTTTCCGGCCGTTATATCAAGGAGCTTCCGGCCGAGATTCCGGAGGTGGACCGATTCTATGGCAAATTTAATTGGAAGGATATACTGACGGATCTGGGAAAAAGTTACGAACCAAAGTTGGCTTTGGAGCGCACGCTGACTACTCCTTCCCATTATGCTTATCTTAAAATATCGGAGGGGTGTAACCGATGCTGCTCTTATTGCGCCATCCCTATCATAACGGGTCATCACCAGTCCAGACCGATGGAAGATCTGGAGAATGAGGTGCGCTGGCTGGTTTCGAAGGGAGTGAAGGAGTTTCAGGTGATAGCACAAGATCTTTCCTATTATGGAATGGATCTTTACCACTCGTTGAAGTTGGCGGAATTGGTGGAACGGCTTTCCGACATCAAGGGGGTGGAGTGGTTGAGGCTCCATTATGCTTATCCGGCCAAATTTCCGTTCGACGTATTGAAGGTGATGCGTGAACGTGATAATGTCTGCAAATATCTCGATATCGCTTTTCAGCATATCAGCGACAACATATTGGAGAAGATGCACCGCCATGTGACCTCGCAGGAAACTTATGATCTGATAGCGAAAATCAGGGAAGAGGTGCCCGGCATACATTTGCGTACCACTTTGCTTGCCGGACATCCGGGTGAAACGGAGGCTGATTTTGAACAGTTGCTGGAGTTTGTGCGCAAGTCCAGATTCGAAAGGATGGGGGCATTCCCTTATTCGGAGGAAGAGGGCACTTATTCTGCTCAACATTATAAAGATGAAATACCGTTTGATGTGAAGCAGGAACGTGTGGACCGATTGATGGCTGAGCAGTTGGAAATCTCGCGAGAGGTCAACCAACGGAAGGTAGGTGAGGTATTGCGCGTGGTGGTGGATAGGGAAGAGCTTGATTTCTATGTTGGACGTACCGAGTTCGACTCTCCGGAGGTGGATCCGGAGGTGCTTATATCGAAAGAAAATGTTCTGAAGATTGGCAATTTCTATCCGATACGCATATCCGGTGCCGAAGATTACGATCTTTACGGCACATTGGCGGAATGGAATAAGGGTCAATGATGTTGTGCATGGTGTCTTGATGTGGGGAGGAAAAGTATAGGCAGAGGCAAAATCCATTTCCTGCCGTTCCCTTTTTGCTTTTGACACATATCCCTTATTTCACCGATGAAATTTGCATTTTTCATGTGTTAATTATGTAAAATGCATTGTCGTATTCATTGAAAAAGATTTATATTTGAAAGTTGGCTTTTTCAAATTGTTTTGTCGAAAAGAGGGAAAAACTGGATTGTTTTGTTTGAAAATGCTAATGAATCTTAGATGCTTGTCCTAAGAAAAGGGAAGATGTTGGTATTCTGACCGGGATAGGACGGAGGTGTGTAAAATCAATTTTTTTGCGTAGAATATTATTCACTATTTAAAAAATGTTTATATGAAGAAGTTGGTATGTTCAATTTTTCTTATTCCTATGGCTTTCCTCTTGTTATCTTCCTGCGGCGGAAATGTGAAGACTGCAGGTCAGACAAGTGATGCCGATACGTTGAAACCATTCAAGTTAGGAGTAGGTGTAAATGTTAGTCATTGGCTCTCTCAGTCGGAACAAAGAGGGGAAGCCCGTGCTCAGTTGATAACCAAGAAGGATTTTGACTCCATTGCAGCAATGGGTTTTGATCACGTCCGCCTCCCTATTGATGAGGAGCAGATGTATGATGAGGCTTTGAACCGGGAGGAGGATGCCTTCAAACTGTTGCACAATGCTTTGGAATGGGCTTTGGAGGATGGATTGAACGTGATTGTGGATCTTCACATCGTTCGCTCTCACCATTTCAACAATGAGAATGAAAACGCAAATACGCTTTTCCAAGATTCTGTGGCACAGAACAGACTGGTTGCTATATGGATGGATTTGCAGAAGGATCTCAAGTCGTATCCAAACGACCGTGTTGCCTACGAGATTTTGAACGAGGCTGTTGCTCCCCATCACGAAGACTGGAACCTCCTGCTTAATAAGGTGGTGATGAATATCAGAAAAGAGGAGCCAACAAGAACGTTGCTGATAGGTTCTAACCTTTGGCAGACGGTCCAGACGTTTGACTCTTTGAGAGTTCCTGCCAATGACAAAAACTTGATCCTTAGTTTCCACTTCTACTCTCCTGATATGATTACTCATTATCGTGCGCCATGGACGAGTATGAAGGATTATGATGGTCCTGTCACTTATCCGGGTCGCCCTATCGTAGATACGACTACTGTCTATAAAAAATATCCGAAGTTGGCTTCTGCCCTTCGTGAGAGAAATGTAGAATGGAATAAGAACAAGATGGAGCAAGACATGCAACCTGCCATCGCTAAGGCTAAGTCTTTGGGCTTGCAGTTGTATTGTGGTGAATTTGGTGCTTATCCTAAATATATTGATAAGGAGTTGCGTATGCGTTGGTATAAGGATATGATCAGCATATTCCGCGAAAACAATATCGCTAATGCTCATTGGTGTTACAAAGGTGATTTTCCTGTGGTTGATGCAAATGGTTCTGCCAACGAGCTTCCTGCTATGTTGACGGCTAAATAAGTAGATTCAATTTCTATTGATATGGCGGTTCCTGACTTTTCGGGATCCGCCATCTTTTTTTATAGATGGCTAGCTCTGCCAGAACGAGCATTACTCAATCTGAACTTCATCTTTAGGAAGATGTCTTCGTATAGGTGCAGTACTCGGATGGATAGGATTGCCAAGAGTGGGGATAGTAAAAGGAAGAAGAATGCACTCCTCATCGGATCGCTGATGGTGCTGAAAATCACAAACAGGATTGTCCAGTAGAGAGGAAACAGGATGGTGTCGCCGATGAAGGTGGCGGAGGCGATGAATCCGTTGTTCTTGAATTTTCCGAATGCCCATCCTCGGATAAGGAAGTAGGGTAGTCCGTTGAATAGGATGCTTGGAATAATAAAAGGAAGATAGGCGACTCCTCTTGTCAACTCAAAAATGGATAAGCCTTTATTCATGACAAAGGCCTTGTCCGGGTCAGACTCTAGTTTTAACAGTTTGTTTGCCTGTTCTACGAATGGTCTCAAATCTACGGGCACGTCTGCATCGTCCGTCTCCGGAAAGCGTTCCGCAATCATCTTCCGGAATGCGAATCGGACTTCGTCGGTTCCTTTTATCTTTTTCTTTTTTATCATCTCTTCCGTAGCCAGAAGGGTGGCCAGATAGTAGCTTTTGTAGCTCCTTTCATTCCGAATGTCGATGATTAGTCTGTGGAGGGCTATTGTCAGCTGCTCTTTCATTTTACAGAAAGCAGCTGCTTGATTTTGCTCGTATAGTTTGCCCAGAGGTGAAAAATACAAGGGTCTGCCTATTTGGATAATCAGTCGGCTGCCTGTCCTGTCATAATTCTCGAAATCTAAACCGATAGGGATGATGGTCACCTCCGCCTTTTCTCCCAGTTCCTTCTGGGCTTGAAACCCGATGCGGAAGATGCCTTTTCCTAAGGTACGCAGCCTTTTCTGCTCCTTTTGGTTCCCTTCCGGCATAAGGGCGATACACCGTCCCATCGTTAGCCCTTCCGCTGCTGTATTGATGCATTCTTTGTCTTGGATTAGTTGCGGTCTGCCGTCCTTATGGCGGAAGATGGGCATGATCTTCATGTATCTTAGAAGTCTGGACATCGCATGGTTGGAGAAAGCGTCTCCTCTCATCATGAATACAATTGGCCCTGAGAATATGCAATGTACGGACAAGGCGTCCATTAATGCGTTCTGATGGACAGGGGCAAAGATGACGGGACCTTCATTGCTGGGGATGTTTTCTGTCCCGAACAGCGTGATTCTTCGGTAAAAAATGGAAAATAGGGCGATTACCACCTTCTTCATGAGACGGAAGCCGATGCTTTTCTCGTATATCTTGTTCATGTCGTTACCTTCCTTTGTTGACATAGTAACAAGTAGGTGGACATTTTGGTTCGAAGGAAAGCGTACTAAAGGCAGACATCTCTCCTCCTCGGGGAGCGGCACGGACGGGGTGTGGATTCTGTCCGAGAATCCTCGGCTTCTGGCTCAAACAAAAACGAAAGAAGGTGGCGGATTCCGATGAAATGCCGTTCTGTCTTCATCCTTTTTGCTGCAAAGGATTATCCCTACGGGATGTTTGCTGGTGATATAATGCTTGGAAGTTATCCACACAAGATGTATTGAACTTCACCAAGTTTTTTGCATTTAGTAATGATAAAAAATAACTTCCGCAACTTTAAGTGATCATGAAAAAACAACTTACTAAAGTTCGAAACATCTTGAAAGTATGCTTTCCTGACATTGCATTGACAGCAAACATTTCGTAGATTTTCGAACATGATTTCTAAAACGTCTCTTTTTCAACAGGCGTACACTCGCCTTTGGCCGCGGAGGAGGGGAGGTGCGTGCCGCAGCGTGAAAAAACCTTTTTGCCCGAGGTACGAGGAAATAAAAAAGGTTTTAGCGGAGGGACGTGCCGTACCGCCCGGAAAGCGGGCAACAGCGCAGGCACTTTTGCTTACTTTTCTTGCCGGAGAAAAGTAAGTGCCCGTCCGGCAGGAGGACAGAAATGATTGTCGTGTATGGTGCATTCCTCCGGAATGCGGTTGCCGGTGCCTATTTCCCCCTCTACAAAGAGATAATGCCTATGGCATTTTGTCAAAATCGTCATAAGTTGTTTTTTACCGATTACTTAGTAATGGTTAAAGAATAACTTCCGCAACTTTTTGACAGAAAACCCTTTGCATTTAAATCTTGGTAAGCAGAAATCTGCGGAAGTTATTTTTTTACTGTTACTTACTTATTTCTCTATAACTAGGATGTCCTTCAGTTCTATCTCTCCCCATTTGATACGCTTTTTGGGAAGTAGCTTTGTGCTGATGAGAGTCAGACAGATGGAATCTTCTGTCTCTTTCTGTTGTAGACGGGAATCTCCGTTGCTCGCATCGGGAGGGTAGGAGCCAAAGATAGTTAAGCTCGGCGATTTTTTGCAGATGTCGTTTGCCTTAGGAGATACAACGTAGGTGCCGGCTGCCACGTGTATGGATATTGTTTGCCCTTTGCCTGCTTTCTCAATATATTTGCCTGCTGTTTCTATAGCCTTCTCTATGGTGGCAAACGGCTGGTTCCATGTCATTCCGCTGTTTCTGTCGTCGCCTCCGTGCTCTGGCGTCTTGATGTAGTAGACACCCGGTTCCGAACAGATGTCGGAAATCCTTATCTCGTTGGATCTGAGTCTGGTCTCTTTCCCTTCCTTGTCTGTCCCGTTCACCTCCAACCAGTAGGTGCCTATTCCTACGTTGTCCAGTTGCAGGCCGTTGGCCTCGTCGATGTCCATGTAATTGTTCACCCATTGGTATTTGATTTCGGTCAGTCCGGTGACAGATGAGGTGAATGCCGCTTTTGTCTCTTTCCCATCGCATCTGGCAAAGAGAGTGTCGATGGCTACGGAGCAATCTTCCTCGTATGCGCCGTAGGAGCTCGCTATCTGATTCCTTAGGTAACCTCTCTGGTCTGTTGTTGCATTTCTGTTTGGTTGGCCGGCCTTGCCTATGATGCCGATTCTGTTGGTTGGAATCATCACTTGCGTAAAGCCTCCTGCGTTCTGAAGTTTGTTGGCCTCCTGACCTTTGAAGTCGGATAAGAATTTTAGATTGTCCAGTTTGATGTTCTTCTTGTCGTCAGAGAAGTTTGGCTTCTGAGGGTAGTTGTTCTCGTATATGTCGGCTTTTCCCGCACATTCGAGTATGGAGTTATAAATGCGCAACATTCCGTCTTCTTTGTAGAATCTGTCGGCGATGGTGCAGGCATAGATGTTGAACGTAGGGTGTCCGCCTACCATACGGAGAACGGAACGTCCGTAGTATCCTAAACCTTCGGGACAGGTGTTGTCGAAGAAGGTGGAGTTGTATATGTTGACGGTAGGACTGGCGTTGTAGCTCAGAATGGCCACTCCTCCATAATATTGTGTCGTGTTGTTGGTGAATGTTGAGTTGCAGATCTCCACGTTGGCGTCGCTCTGTATGGATAGACAGGAACCTATCTGTCCGCCCATGTTGGCGACGAATGTGGAATTGTTTATCTTCAGTTCGTTTCCGGAACCGTTTCCTTGTACAAGAGCGATGGCTGCAAGCGGAGTTGATTCGCTCTTGTCTGCGTAGAATCCGGTGATGGTGCATGAGTCTATTCTGACGGATGCGTTTTCGATGAGTAGGCTCCTTCCGTTCAATGATGATTTTTTGAGAATGGATTCTCCGTCAAATTTCAGGCCGGATAGGCGTACATTCTTTACCTCTTTTGCCAAAAATATTCTTTGCGAAGCCAAGTTGGTCTTTAATATGGTGGCGTAGCCCTCTGTATTGGTCGGAGAGTGAGGATTCCTTTTGGATGCGGTTGCGTTTCCTGTCTGCGGATTTTCGACGTATCCTCCCAATACGGAAGTGTTGTTTGGAAGTACGTAGGCCGACTCTTCCTCGTCTGTTGGGAAGTATGTGCCGGCCGCAATGTGGATGTCCACCGGTTTGCTTTTGTATTCCGCGATGTTTCTGAATTCGGAAGCCGATCGGAATGCCTTGTCTACCGATGCGTAAGCGGTTTCCCATGTCATTCCGTCGTTGTGGTCGTCTCCTGCAGTCTTGACGTAGATGTTGCCTGAAGAGCATGCTCCTTTGTCCGTGTTGACGTTTACCTTTATGTTCTTTGCCGAACGTAGTATCCCGTCGCAACCCTTTATCGTGATGTAATATTCGCTTTTCTTGTCTATGATGTCAGAATGTGAGATTTCGAACTTATTGGAGCTGAAGGAGTCTATCTTTAGAGTGGATGTTCCTGTTGCCTTGTACCATTCGAAGACATATTCCAACGAGTCGTTTTTGGTTTTGTCCTTGTCGTTCCCGAAAGAGGCGACCAGCTCCACCGATCTGCCCGGACAGACCGTGTTGGGGTATGCGGCCATCTCGATCTTTTTGGAGGAAGGCAGTGAAGGCATCTCTTTGATGGCGAAAGGGTGGGAGAGCACGCTCTCCCCGTTCTTGCTTACGAGGACAAACCAAGCCTCTCCTGGTTTTGAGATGGAGGCCTTCATTTTGTTTTGTGTGGCACCTTTTATGTCAGTAAGTCCTATGCCGGAGATTGGTCCATATTTCCATTGGTAGGAGTATTCGTCTCCGGTAGGAAAAGCTGCTAGTTGTAGTGTTCCGCTTTTACAGCAGTAATTTACGTTGCTTGTACTCTCGATGGTGACGGAGATGCAGTTCTCCGATCTTCGGCCTACGTGTACGGGTTTTGACCATACGTCGAAGACGCCGTCGGAAGCCAACATCTTGTAGTATCCTATCTTGGTAGGAACAAATTTCTTTTCGAGGTTGCCGGTCACAAGTTTGTATTCTCCGTCTATCTTCTCTGAATAGAACCATTTGCAGGTGTATTCGTCCCGTTCAAATCCGATGGCATTTCCCATGAAAAACTCCAGTTGGGAGTCGTCCTGGAAAGATCGTTCGCAGATGCTCGCGGAGTCTGGTGTTACGGAGGCTGTCGGTTTGATGTAAGGAATCATGGAGAAATTGATGTTGGTGCCTTCTATTCGGAAATAGACGGTCCTTGGCATATAAGGCTCCTTGGCGTGTATCTTTAGGTTGGCGGGCAGGAGGAAGAATGCATAGTCATTGTCCACCTCGCTTTTCTGTACAAGTTGAAAGTCGCTAACGTGCTCGTCGTTTGTGATGGAGGAGGTGAGTATCTTCTTGTTGATAACCTCCATGTAGAAGTGTGCGTAGTCTTCTATGGGAGAGACTACGAAGCTACCCCATTGGCTCTTTTCGTTGTAACGGAAGTCGGCCGACGAGAAGTCGGATTCGCAGTCTGCTCCCCAATAAGGGATTGCTTTGATCGAAAAGTTACAGTCCGACCCTGGCAGTTGGATGATTTGGTAAGTTCCCTTGGACGAGCGTTTCCCGTCTTTCCCGATGCTGACGTCGCAGGCGATGATATGTTCGCCGTCGTTCCAGTTGGTGCGCGAGTAGGTGTCAAACCATCTGTCGTTCCTTCCTGTCATTTCCACTCCGTCGATATACCATCTATAATAGGCCTCGCTTTCCGAAACACCCGCAGGAAGAGAAGCCTCGAAAGAGTGTATTTCTCCTCGGCAGAAGAACACGTCGCTTCCCGCTTTCCTTATTATGTTAGGTGCGGCCAATGTCTCGTTCTGGAACGGCCTCCCGATGAACATGGTGGAAGGTGTTCCGTCATTGTCGAAAATCAGTGTTATTGGGTATTTTGACAACTCCCGTTTGCTAATCCCCGTCTCTTTCAGGGAGGTGTATTGGTTGAGGATTATAGTTTTGTATGGAGAGACGCATTTTACGGGTACGGTTTCGAGCGTGTCTAGTAGTATCTTGCTGGATGCGTTTGTCTTGGCCCGTTTCAGTATAATTTCGGATTCCAGTTCGCATCCGTTGCATTCCCATGTTATAATGGCGTTGTTCCCCCGTCTCTTCAAATCGTTGTTCGATATGATTTGGTTTCTCAGGTCTCCGCATTCTTGGGTGGAGGATATCACATAGTATTCCTCTGAAAAGATGCTTGTAATCGGCAATAGCAAAGCTATTACGGACAAAGATAAACGGATGGATTGAAAATGAAAGTATGATGTGAGTTTATATCCTTTTCTCATTGCTTATTATTATTCAATAATAAAATGTTAGAAAGCACTATTTGCATTCGTAGTTATCCCTTCCGCGTCGGCGCAAGAGATTTTGACGAGGAAGGAAACCGTGCCGTTAGTCATGACAATATTGCAAATATGCAAATATAACCTTTTTGTACAAAAATCTTGCGGTTTGTGACAAAAAGAGATGTTGTTGTGTGTGTTAATGTGTGTTTCTTCTCGAAAACGCATTTTTTTTCAAACGGATAGACTTATGCAGGCGTGATTGTAATTCAAATTTCCGTTTCTTAGTCGGGTAATATCCGGTGAACAACATTTCTTATGCTAATTCAAGAAGGCTTGACATTTTTTTGCGAAGAAAACAGCTATCTTTTTCAACTCAAACAGAGAATCTGGAATTATTCTGTTTTTAAGGGTTTTCTGGCGTTAGGAGGAAATGTTTTTTTAGTTCAAAAAGGGGATGGCAAAGGCAAATATTGCACATTTTTTTGTTTTTTGTGTAATATTCTATATTTTTGCGCCCGTTAAAATAAAATAATGGTATGATAAAGGAGAATTTCATTAAGCTATTCGAGTCGTCATTTAAGGAGAATTGGGATTCTATGGCGATGACGGATTACGTAACGAAACGTGATTATACATATAAGCAGGTTGCGGAAGAGGTCGCAAAACTTCACCTTCTGTATAAGGAACTGAACATAACAAAAGATGATAAGATAGCCATCGTTGGCCGTAATACTCCGATGTGGGCCATTTCTTTTATATCGGTGGTGACTTATGGTGCTGTGGTGGTGCCTATCCTTCAGGACTTCCATCCGAACGACATTCAGCACATCGTGAACGACTCGGATGCGGCATTGCTGTTTTTGAGCGATAACCTTTGGGAAAATATAGAAGAGGGTAAGGTTTCCAAATTGAGAGCGATCCTCTCCATTACGGAGTTCAGATGTTTGTACCAGTCGTCCGGAGAGTCTATCGAAAGCAAGGTGAAGCATCTGGATGATCTTTTCGCGAAGAAATATCCGAATGGATTCGGAAAGGAAGATGTGAAGTATGTGGAGAAGGACAACTCGGAAGTGGTAGAGATCAATTACACTTCTGGTTCGACGGGCTTTAGTAAGGGTGTGATGCTGACGGGAAACAATCTGGCGGGCAACATTGTGTTTGGCATGAACTATACTGACATAACGGGAGCTACGGGGAAAAAGAAAATCGTGACCTTCCTGCCGTTGGCGCATGCGTATGGTTGCGCATTCGACTTCTTGGCGCAGATAACCACGGGTTCGCACATCACCTTCCTGAATAGGGTGCCTTCTCCTAAAATTTTATTGAAGGCATTTGAGGAGGTGAAGCCTGACGTCATTTTCACAGTGCCTTTGGTCGTTGAGAAAGTATACAAAAACCAAATATTGCCTACCTTGAGCAAGACTTCGATGAAGTTGGCTTTGGAGATTCCTATTCTGAACCAGAAAATCTATTCGGAAATCCGAAAACAACTTTATAACGCGTTTGGTGGCAAGTTTAGCGAGATGGTTGTCGGAGGTGCGAGCTTCAACAAGGAGGTGGAAGATTTCCTTGTGAAGATCAAGTTCCCGTTTACCGTTGGATATGGCATGACGGAATGCGCTCCTTTAATCAGTTACGCTTCCCATGAGACGTTCGTCCTAGGTTCGGCCGGACGTATCCTTCCTAATATGGAGGTGAGGATAGATTCGGAAGACCCGGCTAACATAGCTGGTGAGATGCAGGTGCGTGGCGACCATGTCATGGTGGGGTACTATAAGAATCAGGATGCGACGGATGCTGTGTTTACCAGCGACGGTTGGTTGCGGACGGGCGATATGGGTACGGTAGATAAGGATGGGAATATCTTCATTAAGGGTCGTTGCAAGAATATGATATTGGGTGCCTCCGGGCAAAATGTCTATCCGGAAATCATTGAGGCCAAACTGGTCAATATGCCATTTATCTCGGAGTGTATCGTTACCTCCAAAGATGACAAGTTGGTGGCTCTGGTCTATCCGGACTTTACGGCTATGGATGAGAGCCACGTGAGCAGGGAAGAGTTGGATGTGGTGATGGAAGAGACCCGCAAAAACTTGAACAAGACTCTTGCTAGTTACGAAAGCATTACGAAAATCATCATATTCCCTACTGAGTTTGAAAAAACTCCGAAGAAGAATATTAAACGATATTTGTATGAGGGTGTCAAATAGCTGACGATTCTTTATTAATATAGGTATGGTGTATGTGCTTCGGGGTATGTACACCATTTCTTTTTGCCTTTTTTTTGGAAGAAAATGCAGAGAAAGACGTTTTTGTATTTTTATACAAAAATAAATAGGCGGAATCTTTTGTTTCCTTAAATTGTTAATTTGTAGTAGTTTGCTGAAAAAGGAGAGAATGACTTGGTCCCTGAAATTCATATGGTTTAATCCGAATGTCTGATTTTATATTTTTTTTGCATTTTAAATAGAAAAAAAAAGGATTCAAAGTGAAAACGGATTGAAAAAATATATAATTTTGTGGTGTCTTAAAAACAGGACAATAAGTTATTTTAATAACGAACACGTTGTTTAATTTATTATAATAAAAAAATGAAAAAGGTAGTTTTATTTTTTGCTGTTAGTGCTGCTATAGCACTTGCTTCTTGTGGTGGTAACAATGCAGATCAAAATGCACAGGTTGATTCAACTGCAATTGACACTGCTGTTGTTGTTGTAGCTGATTCTGCTGTTGCTGATTCTGCTGCTGCTGATACTACAGTTGCTGCTGATTCTGCTGCTATCGTTAAGTAATTTAGCAAAAAAGCAAAAAAAACAGAAAGTCCGGGAGTGATCTCGGGCTTTTTGCGTTTTTATAGGTTGCCTTCTCTGTGAGATTTTTTTTACGACTATTCAGAAAAATTGGGAGGGTTTGACCTTAGTAATGATAAAAAGATAATTTCCGCAACTTTAAGTGATCATAAAGAAATAACTTAGTAAAGTTCAAAACATCTTGAAAGTATGCTTTCCATTCATTGCATTGATAGCAAACATTTCGTAGATTTTCGAACATGTTTTCTAAAACGTCTCTTTTTCAACAGGCGTACACTCGCCTTTGGCCGCGGAGGAGGGGAGGTGCGTGCCGCAGCGTGAAAAAACCTTTTTGCCCGAGGTACGAGGGGATAAAAAAGGTTTTAGCGGAGGAACGTGCCGTACCTCCCGGAAAGCGGGCAACAGCGCAGGCACTTTTGCTTACTTTTCTTGCCGGAGAAAAGTAAGTGCCCGTCCGGCAGGAGGACAGAAATAATCGTCGTGTATGGTGCATTCCTCCGGAATGCGGTTGCCGGTGCCTATTTCCCCCTCTACAAAGAGATAATGCCTATGGCATTTTGTCAAAATCGTCATAAGTTGTTTTTTGCCGATTACTTACTTCCTTTTTTCTATCTCGTGAGGCAGATAATCTGTCTGCACGTTGGTGAGCGCATTCCAGATGCTGTTTTTGGTGTCGGGGTTTATTTCTTCCATCTTTTTCATCAATTCCTTCATGTCGCTGCGGTTGCTTTCCGTTTCGAACGGACAGTTTTTGTCCTGCTTATGGTATTCCCGTATCTGGGACATCCGGAAGAGTTCCTCTTCTCTGATTAGAGCCATGGGGCGGATAATCTTCATGTCGAACTTGTCCATCTTTAGCATCGGTGGCATGGTACTGAACGAGCCTTGGAAAATGAGATTCATTAACGTTGTTTGGATGATGTCGTCTTGATGGTGACCTAATGCTATCTTGTTGCACCCTAGTTCCTTCGCAATGTCGAATAGTGTTTTTCTCCTGTTCCAGGAACAGAGGAAACATGGTGATTTGCGTTGGTCCGTAGTGGGGTCGAAGGCGGTCTCCCTATGTATGAAGGTGATTCCGAATCTCTCCGCATGCTGCCGTAGGTAGTCGAGGTCAGACCGGTAGGGGATGTTGCTCATTGTGATGTGGGCGGCATAGAGCGTGAATCGAGGACGGAATATCTTCATTTTTTCGCCTAGAAGCTCCACCAAGGCTAGTGAGTCTTTGCCTCCGGACAGGCCTATCAGAATTTTGTCTCCGTCTTCTATTAGTCCGTAAAGCTCAATGGCTTTCCTTATCTTTCTGTTTAGTTTGTAGATGAGCTTCTCCGCTTCGTCTTGTGCCGCCATATTTCAATTTTTTGCAAAAAAAGCGAATTGGAGCAGAATTTCCAAAAATATCGGCTGCTTTCATGAAAAGAAACGTCCGTCAGCTTCTTCACCGACGGACGTTATTCATGTTCATGTCTATTTGTAATGGATGTCTGTTATCGTTACGATAGGCATGTATTGGCCATTGTAGTAACCTTCGGATAGCCAGGAGAATCGAACCATTACATCTCCGTCCCATGGACTTGGAATGAAATTGTACAGGTTATTGGGTTTGCATATCAACCCAAAATAAGGGTTCTCCTTTAGAATGATGGCGTGTCCTATCTGGGAGCCTTTCCATTCTATGCGTCCGCTATAAAAATGGTTGGCGTCCAGCTTGTAGGGAACGGTGTAATTGGCGTCCTGATAGTAGACGCCATTATAATAATAGTAATATTGCCCGTTGTAATAGGGTACATTGTATGGAATCTCATGGTCGTGATCCTTGTTGCAGGATGTTAGCGTGCCGATTAATAGAACTAATGCGAAAAAAATCCTTCTGTACATACTTTATTTAGTTTACCTCTCTCCAAACAAAAACCAGGCCAAACTCTCTGCATGGAAACCTTTCGGAAATGCCTTTTTTGATTCCGGACATTCCCGCATGGGGAAGTGCCTCCCTGCCGATAACAATCAACAACTCCATCCTGAATTTTGTCCGTGCAGCTCCATTTTCTCCTATCCTCTCGGTTTGTTGTGTCCCGAAATAATGAGGGAATGACATTTTTCTTCCATTCTTTCTGAAAATCCGAATAAAAAGGATGTTTGTTTGGATAAAATTATAACTTTGCTATACTATGCTATTGTTTTAACACACATATTTTTTAATTATGATAGGAAAGAAAGAAAAGTTGTTTGCCGATTTTCCTCCGGTCTCGACATCGGAGTGGTTGACAAAGATAAAAGAGGATTTGAAAGGTGCTGATTTTGACAAGAAACTTGTTTGGCGTACCAATGAAGGATTTAATGTGAATCCGTTTTATAGGAAAGAGGATATAGAGAAGATGAAGACAAAGGACGTTCTTCCTTGTGAATTTCCTTTTGTCAGGGGTAATAGAATGGATAACGAATGGCTGGTGAGGCAAACGATAGAGGTGGATGATCCGGCTGAGGCCAATAAAAAGGCGTTGGATGTATTGAAAAGAGGTGCCAATTCTCTTCTCTTTTCCATGCCTTCAGATAAGGTGACCGCCTCCACGTTGAAGGTATTGTTGAAGGAAATAGCGATGGACAAGGTAGACCTTAACTTCTCTACTTGCCAAATGCATACTTTGGATTTGACCCGTCTGCTTGTCGATTTTTTCCAATCGTCGGGGGTGGAGCCGGGCTCTGTTTTTGGCTCTGTTAATTTTGATCCTTATATGCGTATTCTGAAAGCGGGAAAGGACTTTGAGAATGCGGGAAGCGTGTTGGCTGATTTGATTCGGATGACGGCCGGATTCCCTAATTTTAGGGTGATAGGCGTGAATGCTGAGTTGTTCAATAATGCGGGCGCCTATATCACCCAGGAGCTGGGCTTCGGCCTTTCTTATGGAAATGAATATTTGGCGCAGGCTGTTGATGCTGGCGTTCCGGTAGAAGAGGCGGCCGGAAATATGCTTTTTAACTTTGGCGTGGGTTCCAACTATTTTATGGAGATAGCCAAGTTTAGGGCGGCTCGTCTGTTGTGGGCTAAGATAGTGGAGGCTTATAACCCCAGTTCTTTAGCTTATGCGAAAATGAAGATTCATGCGGTCACTTCGGCGTGGAACCAGACTATTTCTGACGCGTATGTCAATCTGTTACGTTCGCAGACGGAGGTGATGTCGGCGGCGTTGGCGGGGGTGGATGCCATCACGGTTCTTCCGTTCGATTCTGCATATAAGCCGTCTGACGAGTTTTCGGAGCGGATTGCACGCAATCAACAGCTGTTGTTGAAGGAGGAGTCCCATTTCGATAAGGTGGTCGACCCGTCCGCGGGTTCCTATTATATAGAAAATCTGACGGAGTCTATTGCCCGTCAGGCATGGTCCGTATTCCTTTCTGTAGAGGAGAAGGGTGGTTTCTATGCGGCATTGAAAGAGGGTTTTGTCCAAAGTGAAGTGGGCAAGTCTTCCCGGCAGAGAAAGGATGCCATCTCCAAAAGGAAGGAGATATTGTTGGGTACAAACCAATTTCCTAACCTTAACGAGAAGGTTTCGGAGAAGATCGGGACGAAGTCTACGAAGGGATGCTGTTCCTGCACGCAAGCTCCGTTCTTGTCGTTGGATTTTGCCCGTGGTGCGGAGCCTTTCGAAGAGCTTCGTTTGTCTACCGAACGTGCGGTGAAGCGACCGAAGGTCTTTATGCTGACCATCGGCAACTTGGCTATGCGGTTGGCTAGGGCTCAGTTCTCTGGCAACTTCTTCGCTTGCGCTGGATATGAGATTGTCGATAATCTTGGATTTGAGTCGGTGGAGGCGGGTGTGGAGGCTGCGCGCAAGGTGGCTGCAGATATTGTGGTGCTTTGCTCTAGCGACGATGAATATGCGGAGTATGCTCCGAAGGCTTTTGATGCGCTCTCTTCCGGAAAGGAGATTCTTGTGGTGGCAGGTGCTCCTGCTTGTATGGAGGAGCTGAAGTTGAAAGGTATCACAGATTACATACATGTGCGTTCCAATGTCTTGGATACGCTCCGCTCTTTCCATTCACGCTTGGGCATATGCTGATACGGCAAGAACTTTTTATTTCGTTATTGTGCAGGTTCTCCTCGGAAGAAGGGAAGGGGAACTTTAACCTGAAAAACAGAACAAAATGAGACCAAATTTTAAGAATATAGATATAAATGATTTTGACGTCGATTCTGGCGTCAAAGAATGTACGGAGGGCAGTGGAGTAAAGAGGGATTGGCTCACTCCGGAACAGATTTCCGTGAAGACGGTTTATACCAAGTCCGATTTGGAGGGAATGGAACATCTGGACTATGCTGCGGGAATAGCTCCTTTTTTGAGAGGCCCTTATTCCGGCATGTATGCCATGCGGCCATGGACTATCCGTCAGTATGCGGGTTTCTCTACTGCCGAAGAGTCAAATGCTTTTTATCGTCGCAACTTGGCGGCCGGACAGAAAGGTTTGTCTGTGGCGTTCGATTTGGCTACGCACCGCGGTTATGATGCCGATCATCCGCGTGTGGTAGGTGATGTCGGCAAGGCGGGCGTCTCTATCTGCTCGGTGGAGGATATGAAAGTGCTTTTTGACGGGATTCCGTTGAATAAGATGTCTGTTTCCATGACAATGAATGGAGGCGTACTCCCCGTCATGGCATTTTATATCAATGCTGGTTTGGAGCAGGGTGCTCGTTTGGACGAAATGGCGGGAACCATTCAGAATGACATTCTGAAGGAGTTTATGGTTAGAAATACATATATCTATCCGCCTAAATTCTCTATGAAGATTATTGCGGACATATTTGAATATACATCGAAGAACATGCCGAAGTTCAACTCCATCTCCATCTCCGGATATCACATGCAGGAGGCGGGGGCCACCGCCGATATTGAGCTGGCCTATACCTTGGCCGATGGTTTGGAGTATCTCCGGGCTGGTATCAATGCGGGAATGGACATCGACGCTTTCGCACCTCGTCTCTCCTTCTTTTGGGGCGTTGGGACTAACCATTTCATGGAGATTGCGAAGATGCGTGCGGCCCGTATGTTGTGGGCTAAGATTGTCAAACGTTTCCATCCGAAGAATCCGAAGTCGTTGGCGCTGCGCACGCATTGCCAGACCTCCGGCTGGTCGCTCACGGAGCAGGATCCTTTCAATAATGTGGGGCGCACTTGCATTGAAGCTATGGCAGCCGTGTTGGGGCATACACAGTCTTTGCATACCAATGCGTTGGACGAGGCCATCGCATTGCCTACTGATTTTTCGGCCCGCATTGCCCGTAACACACAGATATACATACAGGAAGAGACTTCCGTTTGTAGGGAGATAGATCCATGGGCGGGCTCCTATTATGTGGAGTCGTTGACCCGCGATATTGCGGAAAAGGCTTGGAATCATATCCAGGAGGTGGAAAGTCTCGGCGGTATGGCTGCTGCCATTGAAACTGGCATACCGAAGATGAGGATAGAGGAGGCTGCAGCCCGTACGCAGGCGCGGATAGACTCTGGCGCGCAGACGATTGTCGGTGTGAATAAGTACCGGTTGGAGAAGGAGTCTCCAATAGACATATTGGAGATTGACAACACGGTGGTGCGCACCCAGCAGATAAAGAGATTGGAGACACTGAAGGCTGGCCGTGATGCGGTTCGGGTGGAGCGTGCGTTGGATGCAATTACGCGGTGTGTGGAAACTGGCGAGGGTAATCTGTTGGCATTGGCGGTAGAAGCCGCACGTGTACGCGCTACGCTGGGCGAAATCTCTTATGCGTGCGAGAAGATAGTGGGTAGATATAAAGCAACAATTAGAACAATATCAGGCGTGTATTCATCGGAGACAAAACAGGACGCTGACTTTCAGAAAGCGTGCGAACTGACGGAACGGTTTGCGAAGAAAGAGGGACGTAGACCTCGTATCATGATAGCAAAAATGGGTCAGGATGGTCATGATCGTGGAGCTAAGGTTGTGGCGACCGGTTATGCCGACTGCGGTTTTGACGTCGACATGGGGCCTCTCTTCCAAACCCCGGCGGAGGCGGCTAGGCAAGCGGTGGAAAACGATGTCCATGTGTTGGGTGTCTCCTCGTTGGCCGCAGGCCACAAAACGCTGATTCCTCAAGTCATTGACGAACTGAAGCGTTTGGGGCGCGAGGATATCTTGGTGACGGCTGGTGGTGTTATCCCTCCTCAGGATTATGATTTTCTATATAAGGCTGGTGTTGCCGCCATCTTCGGACCTGGCACGCCGGTGGCTCGGTCTGCCGCCCAGGTGATGGAGATTCTGCTAGATGAATGAGGTTGGTGCCTCCTGTCGTCGAGACTTGCATGGGTGGATGTCTGTTGGCGTTTGCCGACAGTTGATGGGCAGCACAGAAAAAGAAGAGCCATGTCATAATCTCTAAAGGGATTGTGATGTGGCTCTGCTCTTTTTGGGATGGATGAACCGGGAAATGCGTATCCCTCGAATTGGAAATCCCTATTTTTTCCAAAAGGATGGAGAAAGGACGAATAGAACGGTGAAGATTTCCAAGCGGCCGGTGAGCATGAGAAACGACATGACCCATTTTGCCGAGTCGGGAAATGATGAAAAGTTTCCCGAAGGACCGGAGTTTCCAAGTCCTGGACCTACATTGCCGATGCTTGTCACGGATGCACCGACGGCCTCTTTTATGTTGATTCCCAACAGTAGGAATATGAATATACCGATGATGATGGTGGTGGCATAAAGCACGACAAACGCCAACACGTTGGTTACAATGGTGGATTGCACTACCTTGTCGTTGAATTTTACGGGAATGATGGCATTCGGGTGTAGTAGCCTTTTGAACTCGAAGTAACTGTTTTTTATCAGCAAGATAAGCCTTACTGTTTTTATGCCTCCGGATGTAGAACCTGCACAGCCACCAAACATCATCGTTATGAGCATCAATGTCCATAGAAAGGCTCCCCATGTCATGAAGTCGGACGTGGAGAATCCGGTGCTGGTCATGATGGTGAAAGACTGGAAGATGGAGCTACGGATGATGGATTCGAATCCGCTGAGATCTTTCGGCATCCGACATATTATGGTGATTGCGGTGATGCAGAAACCGAGCGTCAGATAGTATTTTATCTCTTCGTTGTGGAAAAAACGCTTCAGGTTGCCGCGTAGGGCGGTGTATAGCAGCGTGTAGTTCATGCCGGCGATAATCATGAAGAAGGTGACTATGTAGTCGATGAATGGTGAGTTCCAGTAGGCTATGCTCGCATTCTTGGTGGAGTAGCCTCCTGTTGAGATGGTGGTGAATGCGTGGCATATGGCATCAAAAAGATTCATGCCTGCAATGTAGAGCAGGATGGCTTCGGCCATTGTGATGGCGGCGTAGATGCTCCATAGTAGTTTGGCTGTTTGCGCCACTCGAGGACGTATCTTGTCTTTCGTGGGTCCGGGCACTTCGGCTACGTAGAGCTGCATTCCTCCGATGCCGAAGATGGGAAGTACGGCTAGAGACAGTACGATGATTCCCATTCCTCCCAGCCATTGTATGATGCTCCTCCAGAATAATAGTCCGTGTGGTAGCGCTTCAATGTCAGATAGTATGGTAGCTCCCGTCGTGGTGAATCCTGATATCGTCTCGAAAAACGCATTGGCATAGCTGGGTATGTATCCGCTAAATAAGAAAGGAAGTGACCCGAAAAAGGAGAATACGATCCATATTGAGCTGACAATCAGATATCCTTCCCTCTTCTTTAGCTGTTTCTTGTCGCTTCTCCGAAAGGGGAAGTAGAGCAGCATGGCGGTGAAGAAGGTGATGGCGTTGGCATAGCAGAGAGCCGGTACATCGGGTTCCCGATAGAATAGAGCCACGATGGTGGCGATTGCCATGAATCCCGCCTCGAAGAAGAGGAGGGATCCTAATGTTGAGAATATCAATCTTATGTCGAAAAGTTGTTCCTGTTTCATTTATAAAGTGGAGGGGCGCATGAAGACCGGTTGGTCTGGGTGTTCCCTCTTTTTTAGTTGAATAATTTATCTAGTTTTTGGATGCTGGAGGAGAGACAGAACACGATCACGTTGTCGTTTGGCATTATCTCCGTATCTCCGTTGGCGATGTAGCCTTTGCCGTCTCTGACGATACCTCCGATGAAGATGTTCTTCGGAAATTTGATGTCTTTGATTTTCCCCTTCGTGATGGGTGAGTCTATCTTGGCGGAGATTTCGACCACTTCGGCGTCGACGTGGGTAAGGCATTTCACCTTGCTGACGTCTGCGTCGAGGGTGTATTGGTAGATGTAGCTGGCTGCTATCAGCTTTTTGTTGATGACGGTACCGATGTCGAGGCTCTCGGCGAGAGGAATGTAGTCTATGTTCTCTACTTCCGAGATGGTCTTTTTCAGCCCGAATCGTTTTGCGGCGATGCAGGCGAGTATGTTGGCTTCCGAGTTGTCTGTCAATGCCACAAAAGCGTCCATATTTTCGATGCCTTCCTCCTTGAGTAGCTCCAGATTGCTGGCGTCGCCATGTATGATGAGTGCTCCGTCCATCTGTTCCACCAGTTTGAACGTTTTGCTCTTGTCTTTTTCCAATACCTTGACGTCGATGTCGTTAGGTAAGCTCTGTACGGTCTTGATGGCTATACGTCCGCCACCCATAATCATGAGGTCTTTAACGTTGATCACCTCCTTGCCGGCTTCCTCACGCACGTGCGGTATGTAATCTTTCGTGGTGATGAAGTAGACTATATCGTTCGGCTTTATCTCGTCCTGTCCTGTCGGTATGAGGGTGCTGAGGTCTCTGCGTATGGCAACGATACGGTAACTGTCACTGTCTTTGAGATTCATCAGTTTCTGGTTGATGATGGGAGCGTTTTCCCTTACCTTCATACCTATAAGAGTCAATGCACCGTTGTTGAATTCCATCCATTGACGTACCCAGTTCATCTTTAGTGAGTTGATTATTTCTTCGGCTGCCAGCATCTCCGGATAAATCATGGCGTTGATGCCAAGTTGCTCGAAAAATATCTTATTCTCAGGGATGAGGTATTCGTAGTTGTCTATTCTGGCCAACGTCTTTTTTGCGCCTAAATTCTTGGCCAGAATGCAGGCCGTTATGTTCTGGCTCTCAATGGGAGTTACGGCAATGAAAAGGTCTGACGAAGCGATTCTTGCTTCGCTTAGGTCGTTGATGGATGTCGGAGAGCCGGTAACTGTCATCAAGTCGTAGCTTGATTCCATTTGTTGCAGCTTCTCCTCGTTTTCATCGAGTAGAATGATGTCGTGACTTTCTCCAGAAAGCATTTTTGCAAGATGGGTTCCCACTTGCCCTGCACCAGCTATTATTATCTTCATTTTCAGTATCTTTCTCCTCCGTAAAAGAGGCTGTTCCAAACTCTTAGACTTCTGAGATTATTATTATGTAACCCTATGGTTCTCATGCAATAGGGTATATCTGTTTTTTTGTATTTTAGTGACACGTTGCGCGGCAAATTTAGTTATAATTTTTCTATTTTGTATACTTTTTGTTGTATTAACCAGGGTCAACGCATATAAAAAAACTAAAAATAGACCATTATTAACAATTTAATAAATTGACTGTTAATAACTTATGTTGTATTTGTTTTGAAATAGAAGTTCAAATGCGTTTCTTTTGCGAAAAAAAACATGAATATGCAGAAAACGTCGTTGCACACCTATTTCGAAAGGATTCCGGACCCGAGGTTGAACAGGAACAAGAAGCACCTGCTGTGCGACATTGTCATACTGTCCATTTTGGGCGTGCTGTGCGGCGCCGAGTCGTGGGATGCGATAGAGCTGTTCGGGAAGACAAAATTAGAGTTCCTGAAAACCATACTGAAACTGCCGAACGGCATACCCTCCCACGACACGATAAACAGGGTGTTTTCCCTGATCAGCCCCCAGAGCTTCGAACGTATGTTCGTTGAGTGGACGCAGTCGTTGAAGAATGCGGACATCGGGCGGGAGGTGATAGCCATAGACGGGAAGACGGTGAAGGGGTCGAAGGACGGTTTCCACGAGATCCGCCCGATACACATGGTCAGCGCATGGGCGTCCAACAACGGGCTCGTGCTCGGGCAACTGAAGGTTGACATGAAGAGCAACGAGATAACGGCAATCCCGCTCCTGCTTGACATGCTTGATATAAAGGGGGAGATAGTCACCATAGACGCCATGGGCACGCAGACGAAGATAGCCGACAAAATCATCGAAAACGAAGCCGACTACATCCTCTCGGTCAAGGGCAACCAGAAGGAAATGCTGGAGCAGGTCGAACATGCCTTTGAAAGGCAAAAAGCCGACTCCGAGGACGAGACGGTGGAAAAGGGGCACGGACGCATCGAAACCCGCAGGTGCGGGGTCATCCGGGATCTGAAGTTCATCGACGGCAGGGAACGTTGGACGAACATGGCGAGCATCGTGAAGGTGGAGGCCAAACGGGAAGTCGGGAAAAAGACGGAGGAGCAGGTCCGCTATTACATCAGCAGCATGAAAGGCTCCGCTTCCGAGTTCAACCGCCACATCAGGGCGCACTGGGGAGTGGAGAATTCCCTACATTGGACTCTGGACGTCGTCTTCAACGAGGACAGACAGCGCAAGAGGACGGGAAACTCGGCCCACAACTTTTCCTTCATCAGAAAGATAGGGATAAACCTCCTGAAGAAGGACAAGTCCAAAGGGTCATTAGTCTCGAAAAGGCTCAAGGCCGGATGGGACAACAAGTTCCTGCTCGATTTGCTGGGAATTTAAATGCGTTGACCCTGTTGTATTAACCAGGAAAGGTGAAAGAGACAGTTGTTTGTTTCCCTGAAGCTTTGTTTGGTAATTGTCGTCGCCTCTTTTTCCTTGATTTTGTGCAGGGAAATGCGGACGAAAATGCAATAAAATGAGAAAAAAGACGTTTATAAAAAATGTTTAATGATAGAACCCGTTGGGTAAGGAAGAAATGAGGGGATAATCTTTTTCGTGAGGTTAAGAGTGTGGTTCGTGTCAATTTTCAAATGTAGCGATATGATGGAGAATATTCTGGAGTGGGACCGTCAGATGATGGTTGCTCTCAATCTAAGCGGTAGCCATACTGTTTTTGGCGACTACTTTATGTGGATGACGACGCAGATTTTTATTTGGGTGCCGGTGGTGTTGATGTTATTGTATGTGGTGTGTAAGAATAAGGGCAGGGAGGCTATTCCTGTTATATTGATGATTATCGCTGTTTTCGTCTTGTGCGATCAGGTATCGTCGTCGATAATGAAACCCTTGGTGGCGAGGCCAAGACCCGGTCATGATCCGTTGGTGATGGATCTTTTGCAGTATGTCCATGATTATAGGGGTGGAGCGTTCGGATTCCCGTCGTCCCATGCGGCCAATTCGTTTGGCTTTGCCATGTTCTCCGCTCTGCTTTTCAGATATAGGTGGTATTCTCTTGTTGTGTTTGTATGGGCCACGCTTTGTGCCTATACACGTCTCTATTTGGGAGTGCATTTCCCTCTGGATATCTTGACTGGTATTTCTCTCGGTCTTTTGTTCGGCGGATTGTGTTATTTCATCTACTGCCATTTCTGGAACAACAAAAAATACCAATTGAGCAAGCATGCAATCGCGTCCACGAGGACGGCTTCCGGTTTTGAAAAATCTGATTTGAACAGACTGTTGGGAGTGCTGCTCATCGTCTTTTTTTGTATCGTCTTCTTTGCGTATAAGATGACTACTGTATGATCTGTTTCTCTTTCGGAATATATCAAAAAATGGCTCCAGATTAGGAGCCATTTTTTTTTCGATGAAATCCGTAAAGGAAAGTTTTTGAAGAAAGAGTAACAAACTAATCTTTCCCCGGATGTAAAAGAGATGCCGGCGACAGACTTGCATTTAAAATAGAATGTTACTCTTGCTGCGAATATGCAATGTGTTTTTGTAGGATTTTGCGGGAATGGTCAGAAATAGCGTTTTGTGTTTTTCTGCTCTTCAAAGAATGTTTCTATTCTTTTTTCTACAATCTCCCAGTTGATGATGTTCCATAATGCATTGATGTATTCGGCCCGTCTGTTTTGGTAGTCCATATAATATGCGTGTTCCCAAAGGTCGAAGGTTAGTATGGGGGTTAATCCATAACTCATCGGGTTGCTGGCGTTGAATTCGCTTCTTATGCTCATCTCCTTGTTCTTGTCGAGGTAGAGCCACGTCCATCCGGAACCGAAATGGAAGTTGGCGGATTTATTGAACTCTTCTTTAAATCTATCGAACGACTTCCATTTGTTAATAATCATTTCTTCTGTCTTATTCAATGGCTTTTGCCCTTTCTTCTCGGATAGTGAGTCGAAGAAAAATTGGTGGTTCCATGCCTGGGCGGCATTGTTGAATAGGGGACCGCTGGCTTTTTTGATGACATCTTCTAGCGAACAATCTTCCAGTTTTGTACCTTCTATCAGTTGGTTGAAGTTGTTGATGTAGGCTTGGAGATGCTTGTCGTGGTGAAATTCCATTGTCTTTCTTGAAATTTCTGGTTCGAGAGCTTCTTTTGCGTACTTTAACGGCAATAGTTCTAGTTTCATAACCTTATAATTTTAATAGTTGATGGCTGGCATTTTTGGAAAAAAACGGAATGTCCTGCTTGCTAGCCTTTCTATGCATAACGTAAAAAGCGCATTTTTATTGTTTGTTTCCGTTACTAAGTGGTCATAAAACAAACTAAAATGCAATGGAGTAAGTGCTGTGTTAAGTGGTTTGTTGTGCGTGTCGTATGTGGAAAACAGCGATGGATCGCTAATTGGTGAAAATGCAGTTTTTATTGGTTTTGCGGAGTGGTTGCGTTACGATGGCGGTGGCAGTTTTTCGGAATGTAGTATGGAGTAATTTGCAGTGACAAGCTTGTATGTCTTGATGGCGTTTCTTTGCGCTTGATAAAGTAATTTTGAGACGTAAAAATCGTTATGGAGCCTATTTGTTTGGCATGTTGAACTATTTTCAATAATTTTGAAAGATGGTCAATGTATAAAAAAATCACAATCAAAAAGGAATGTGTCAATCGCATAAAAATTGTTCTTGTAGAGAAGAAAAAGGCAGGGATATGGTTGGATGGACAGTTAGGCAAGAAATTCTCGTCCATCTCGAAATGATGCTCCAACTGCCTCACAGCCAAATCTGAAGGTGCTTGTTGGATATGAATAAACGTGATTTGATAAATAAAAGTAAATAAAGCATAATATGACAAGTGTGAATCAACGTGACGAATTACAGTCTAAGATATGGAAAATTGCCAACGAAGTACGTGGCGCAGTTGATGGATGGGACTTCAAACAGTTTGTTTTAGGAACGCTGTTTTATCGTTTTATCAGTGAGCATTTTACGAACTATATCGAGGGTGGTGACGAGAGCTTCGATTATGCTTCAATGGCCGACGGTCAAATTCCGCAGGCAATCATTGAAGATGCGGTTAAATCAAAAGGATATTTTATCTATCCAAGCCAACTGTTTGTGAATGTGGCAAAAAACGCTAATGCAAACCCCAATCTAAATACAGACCTAAAAACAATTTTTGATGCCATCGAGAGTTCGGCATTGGGTTGTGATTCGGAGGCAAACATAAAGGGCCTGTTTGCCGATTTCGATACCACCAGCACACGGCTCGGCAACTCCGTCGAAGGCAAGAACAGCCGTCTGGCGGCCGTACTGAAAGGCGTGGAAGAGCTGGATTTTGGCAATTTTGAAGATAACAAAATAGATCTTTTTGGCGACGCATACGAATATCTGATAAACAACTATGCGGCCAACGCCGGGAAGTCTGGAGGCGAGTTTTTCACGCCGCAACACGTCTCCAAGCTCATTGCGCAACTTGCGATGCACAAGCAGACGAGCGTAAACAGAATCTACGACCCGGCGTGCGGTTCGGGCTCTTTGCTCTTGCAGGCCAAGAAACATTTCGACAACCACATAATCGAAGACGGATTTTTCGGGCAGGAGATAAACCACACCACCTACAACCTTGCCCGTATGAATATGTTCCTGCACAATGTAGAATACGACAAATTCCGCATTGTGTTGGGCGATACGCTTTTATCCCCGCAGTTTGGCGATGACAAACCATTTGATGCCATTGTCTCTAATCCTCCATACTCGGTCAGTTGGATAGGCTCCGACGACCCTACGCTTATCAACGACGACCGTTTTGCTCCTGCCGGCGTGCTTGCGCCCAAGTCGAAGGCCGACTTCGCTTTTGTGCTTCACGCTTTGAACTACTTGTCGAGCAAGGGACGTGCGGCCATCGTCTGTTTTCCCGGAATCTTCTACCGTGGCGGTGCGGAGCAGAAGATAAGAAAGTATCTGGTAGATAACAACTTTGTGGAAACGGTCATATCGTTAGCACCTAACCTCTTTTACGGCACTTCGATAGCGGTGAATATTTTGGTGCTTGCCAAAAACAAGCGAGATGCTAAAACCCAGTTTATCGACGCCAGCGGCGAAGATTTCTTCAAGAAAGTGACCAACAACAACATTCTTGAGGATAAGCACATTGAGCGCATTATGGAGATATTCGACCATAAAGAGGATGTCGAGTATGTAGCCAAGTTGGTGGACAATAGCCTGATTGCCGAGAATGACTACAATCTCTCGGTCAGTTCGTATGTCGAGGCCAAGGATAACCGCGAGAAGATAGACATTAAGGAGTTGAATGCCGAGATTGCCCAGACGGTGGAGAAGATAAATGCACTCCGTGCCGACATTGACGCCATAATCAAGGAGATTGAGGGGTAAATAGCAAGGTCCAACTATTCGGAATTTCCGGATAGTTCAGCAAGAAAGCAAAGAAATATAGTACAATCGATATGGATAAAACAGAAATAATAAATAATACCGAATTCAAAAAATGGATTCAACAACTAAAAAGTACGGTTGCTGCTACTCGCAATACGATTGCCTTTTCTCTCAATTCGCAAGTATTAGCGTTGTATTGGGAAATTGGGAAACAGATTGCCGAAAAACAAAATAAATCTGCGTGGGGAAGCTGTTTAGTAGAAACGGTTGCTAATGAATTGCACGTTAATTTTCCTGAAATTAAAGGTTTTTCGCGCCGTAACGTATATGCCATGGTACAATGGTATAAATTTTATGCTACCAAATATCAGTTTGTGCCACGTGGTGTGGCACAAATTCCGTGGGGACATAATAGACTTATTATTTCAAAGATTTCTTCTATCGATGAAGCCGAATACTATTGCAGAAAAACGATAGAGAACAACTGGGACAGGGATACATTGGAACTGCAGATAAAGGCAGATTTATTCAGAACCGAAGGTTGCATTGCAAATAACTTCGCAATAACATTGCCGCAGACGCAGTCGTTACTTGCCGAACAAACATTCAAAGACCCCTATAATTTCGATTTTCTGGGTTTGGAAAACGATGCATTAGAAAAAGCAATAGAAGACGAATTAGTAAAACACATAACGGCGTTCCTGCTTGAAATGGGTAAGGGATTTGCATTTCTCGGCAGACAATATAAGATAGAAATCGGCGAAACAGACTACTTTATTGACATGCTGTTTTATCATGTAGAATTACGCTGCTATATAGTAATCGAACTGAAAGCCGGAAAATTTAAGCCCGAATATGCCGGGAAATTAAATTACTACCTTTCGGCAATAGACACTCAACTGCGAAAAGACGGCGATAATCACACCATTGGCATTATCTTATGTAAGATGAAAAACAAAATAGATGTTGAATACGCCTTGCGAGATATTCAAAAACCGATGGGAATAAGTGAATATCATTTAACCAATGCAATTCCTGAAAACATTAAACCTCAATTGCCGACTGTAGAAGAATTAGAGGAGAAATTGAAAGATGACGAAAATGAATAAACTACAACATCTCATAAACGACATCTGTCCCGATGGTGTGGAGTGGAAAATACAGGGATTGATTTTTAAATTACAATAGATGGAAAAACAGATGAGCAGTAATATTGAACTATATAATAAAATAGCCTCTCTGATAGAGCAGGCTCATAAACATGTTGCCTCTACAATAAACACGGCAATGGTCTATACTTACTATGAAATAGGCAGATATATTGTAGAAGAAGAGCAGCAAGGAAATCATAGGGCGGCGTATGGAAATGCACTGATAGAGGATTTGTCTCACAAATTAACACCCAAGTATGGCAAAGGTTTTTCTACCTCTAATTTGGAATACATGAGAGCGTTCTATCGAACGTACTCAATTTCCCAAACACTGTCTGGGAAATTTGAAACATCGGACAATCAAGTTCAGACATACTCGAAAACCACACCAAATTTTAATCTTAGCTGGTCGCATTATTTAGTTCTGATCAGAATTAAGTCGGATGAGGAGAGACGTTTTTATGAAATTGAGTGTAAAGAACAGAATTGGAGTGTCAGACAATTGCAAAGACAATTTAATGCGAGCCTCTACGAAAGGCTGGCTTTAAGCCGTGATAAAAAAGAAGTCCTTAGATTAGCTCAAGAGGGACAAACCGTAGAGAAGCCTACTGACATCATCAAGAGTCCGTTATCTCTCGAATTTTTAGGATTAAAAGAAGAAGCGTCCTATTCCGAAACCCGATTAGAAAATGCCATTATTTCCAAACTGCAAGACTTTCTGTTAGAACTCGGAAAAGGATTTCTGTTTGAATCCCGTCAAAAACGATTCACGTTCAACGAAGATAGCTATTTTGTTGACCTTGTGTTTTACAATAGGCTTCTAAGGTGCTATGTCCTTATAGATTTGAAGATAGATAAACTATCTCATCAAGATTTGGGGCAGATGCAGATGTATGTTAATTATTATGACAGGTATGTAAAACAAGATTTTGAAAGCCCGACAATAGGCATATTGCTATGTAAGGAGAAGAATGACGCTCTTGTGGAACTTACCTTGCCTAAAGAATCCAATATCCACGCATCGGAATATATGCTCTATTTGCCTGATAAAAAGCTATTGAAACAAAAGTTGGAAGATTGGAGTGAAGAATTTAAGAAAGGAGGAGGGCAAGATGAGTAACATAGAGAAACAGGAAACGCAATTCATTACAGACTTAAAAGAGATTGTAAATTCGGCACGGCGTGTCGTTTACGCTGCTGTGAATTTTGCACAAGTGCAACAAAACTGGCTGATAGGTCAGCGTATTGTCGTACAGGAACAAGGCGGCAAATCGAGAGCGGAATATGGTAAACACATCATAGAATTAGCCTCAGCCTCCTTAACAACTGAATTTGGAAAAGGCTTTTCCATTACCAATATTAAAAACTTCAGAGCATTTTATCAATTTTTTAGCGATTTTTATATTGGTCAGTCAATGCCTGACGTTTCCCTGAATCAAATGGGTCAGTCAGTGCCTGACCAATTCAAAAAACAACTGCCACTGCTCAGTTGGACACATTTCGAACGTCTTTTGAGAGTAAAAGACGGCTTGCGTGCCGATATTGATGAAAATGGAGAATTAAAATATCTGTAGTTATGAGCAAAACAGAAATAAATAAATATGACGTCTCTTACAAAGAGTGGATTGTCCAATTAAAAAACAACTATCTTTCTCAAAGGTTGAAAGCCTCTATTTCGGTAAATTCAGCTCTGATTGAGTTCTATTGGAATCTTGGTAAGGATATTTCACAGAAAAAGGCAGAAAACAAATACGGTTCAAGTTTCTACAAACAACTCAGTAATGATTTATGTGCGCTAATTCCTGATGTGAAAGGATTTTCGCCTACTAACCTGAAATATACAAAATATTTTTACAAACTTTTTGCAGAAGCCATGGAGATTCGTCCACAGCTTGTGGACGAATTATTTGTGATTCCATGGGGACACATTCGCTATATTATTGATAATTGTAAAAGCGACTCGAACAAAGCTTTGTTTTTTGTTCATAAGACAATAGAAAACAATTGGTCGCGTGCGGTACTTCAAAATTTTCTTGATACGGATTTATATGAACGGGAAAGCAAAGCCATAAGTAATTTTAATAAGACATTGCCGGCTACACAAGGCGAACTTGCGCAACAGATAACGAAAGATCCTTACAATTTTGATTTCTTGACATTGAGCGAACGATATCAAGAGAAAGAACTTGAAGACGCTCTTGTTAATAATATAACCAAATTCTTGTTGGAATTAGGCTCCGGATTTTCTTATATGGGCAAACAATACAGAATTGTGGTGGGCGGAGATGAGTTTTTTGTTGATTTACTGTTTTACAATACTAAAATACACGCCTATTGTATTGTTGAACTCAAAACTACCGAGTTCAAACCCGAACAGCTTGGACAGCTGGGGTTTTACGTGAGCGCGGTAAACCACCAACTCAAAGGCGAACAAGATAATCCGACAATAGGCATTTTAATTTGCAAAACCAAAAATAATGTAGTTGCCAAATATTCGTTGGAAACGGTAAGCCAACCAATAGGTATTTCTGAATATCAGTTGGCTAAAATATATCCTTCTGATTTTAAGGGAAGTATGCCGACTATTGAAGAAATTGAAAAAGAATTAAAAACGGAATTATGAGTAATTTAGAGAAACTATTAGAGGGCGTAGAGGTGGAATGGAAGATGCTGGGGGAAATAGGAACCTTTTACGGAGGACTAACAGGAAAAAACAAGAGTGATTTTTCTGATGGCAATGCAAAATTCATAACATATATGAATGTTTTCACCAATATGGCTGTAAATGTAGATATAAACACATTGGTAAGGATTGGTAAGAATGAGAGCCAAAACAAAGTCGAATATGGAGATGTGCTTTTTACAGGTTCATCTGAAACACCTAACGAATGTGGTATGTCTTCTGTTATGACAACAAAAACTGAAGAAATTTTTTATTTAAATAGTTTTTGTTTTGGTTTTCGATTGACTGATAAGACACTATTTTCCCCCGACTTCTTGAAATTTTTGTTCAGAGATGAAAAAATCAGAAAACAAATTTCCAAAACAGCAAGTGGAGTAACAAGATTCAACGTATCTAAAGCAAGATTTTCAAAAATTACAATTCCCATTCCGCCACTTGAAATTCAAAACGAGATAGTTCGGATTTTGGATAAATTTTCGACGCTTACAGCGGAGCTGCAAGCGGAGCTGCAAGCGAGAAAATCCCAATACGAATACTACAGGGATATGTTGTTGACATTTAACAGAAAAGCATAAATGTTATGGCTAAAGAATTGACAAATACATCAGTTGCGCGACAAAATATTCTTAATAATTCGCTGGCAATGAATGAAATCCAAAAAGTTGTCGGTATGAAAGGTATTCTGTTTGAAAACGAATACAAATTTCTAAAACGTCAAATAGCAGATTTTTTTGACGTTACAGAGCGCACTATCGACAACTGCATTGAAAAAAACGAAAAGGAATTGACAAAAAACGGTTACGAGGTTCTAAAGGGTAAACGCCTGGTAGACTTGAAATTAGTGAAGCAATATCAGTTTGGTCACGAAACAGATTTCGCGACCAAAACTACGGTTCTCGGAATCTTTAATTTCAGAGCTTTTCTTAATGTGGCTATGTTATTGACTGATAGTGAAAAAGCGAAACAATTGCGAAGCATTATGCTGGATATTGTTATAGACACTATCAATAAACGCACTGGGGGAAGCACGAAATACATCAACCAACGAGACGAAGATTACATTGTAAATATGATGCGAGGCGAAGACTATCGCAAAGAGTTTACCGATGCTTTGCGCGATTGTGTTGATATGGGAAATTTTAAATATATGGTTTACACCGATAAGATTTATACAAGCATCTTTAAGGAAAACGCTGCAGAGTATCGCCGTATTTTAAAGTTGGAAAAAGATGAGAACGTGCGCCAAACAATGTATAGTGAGGTGCTTGATATTATCTCGAGTTACGAAGTTGGCTTCTCCGAACAATTAACAAATAGGTGCAAATCTTTGGGCAGAAAGTTATCATCACGCGAAACCGACATTTTATTTTCAGAATTCGAGAATCAAAAACTATGGGAGCCAATTCGGGAAAAAGCAAGAAACAAGATGGCGAGCCGTGATTTGTGTTTTCGTGATGCTTTGCACAAAAATCTGGAAGAATATATCAGCGCTGTACCTCAAGCAGATTTTGACCGATTTCTTGGCGAGAAAAGTATGGAACTTGATAAGCGTTTGGAAGAATACAAAGAAGCACTCAAACGATTAAAAGACAGAGAGTAGCATGGTGATTTATATTTCAAAGGAATCGGCATTTGAAACGCACCGCAAAACGATAGAATATAGTGGCGGCGGAAGTTGCGATGAACTGAATATCGGCTATTTGTATAGTGCCTTGGATCTTATACAAAATGATGACTATTATCCTTTCTTTGAAGATAAATTGGTTCATCTGATTTGGTCTGTCAATCGGAATCATGCTTTTTCAGATGGTAATAAAAGACTATCAATTACGCTTGGTGTCCAATTTCTATCGCTCAATGGTTATCTGTTTTGTATTAAAAGATTTCTCCAAGAAATGGAAAATATTAGTTATCATTTAGCTGCCGGAAATATTGATAAAGAATTGCTTACAGAAATTGTTCATTCCTTTTTAGAGAATGAAGATGATTTTTGCGAGGAATTGAAATTAAAGATAATGATGGCAATAGATAGTCATCAAGTTGGATTTGCCGATGATATATGATGAAAATATGTGTGTTATGTCCCTTTTGGGGCTTGATTCTTATGTGATGGAAGAAACGCAAATAAAAAGCAACATCCTAATAATCAGTATAATTCTTATATGATTGTTACATGATAATAATTGATTGATCGAAAAATAGCAAATAATAATTTAGCAAATTATGGCACAATATAACACCATAGCAGAAACGAAGAACTTCATTGTTCTTGAAGACTATACGAAATACTCGGTTCTGAACGAACCGGCCACCACCTACCAGACGGAGGCGGCGTTGGAACGCGAGTTCATCCATGACTTGGTTGGCCAAGGCTACGAGAACCCTACGGACATAACATCCGGCGGCGCCATGCTTGCTAATGCAAGGAGGCTGATCCAGTCCCTCAACAACATGGAGTTCAGCGATGGCGAGTGGAACCGTTACGTGGCGGAGTATTTAGACCGTCCGAGCGACAACCTCGTGGAGAAGACACGCAAGATACACGATAACTACATCTACGATTTCGTGTTCGACGACGGCCATATCCAAAACATCTACTTGGTAGACAAGAAGGATGTTACCCGCAATAAGCTGCAGGTGATTTCGCAATTTGAGCAGACTGGAACGCACGCCAACCGCTATGACGTTACCATACTGGTCAACGGACTTCCGTTGGTGCAGGTGGAACTGAAAAAACGCGGAGTAGCCATCCGTGAGGCTTTCAATCAAGTACACCGCTATACGAAAGAGAGTTTCAACGGCGAAAACTCGCTCTTTAAATACCTCCAAATCTTTGTTATCTCCAATGGTACGGACAGCCGCTATTTTGCCAATACGGTGGAACGGAACAAAAACAGCTTCGATTTCACCATGAACTGGGCAAAAGCAAATAATATGCTGATAAGGGACCTGAAAGATTTCACTGCCACATTCTTTCAGAAAAACACGCTTCTAAACGTGCTATTCACCTATTCGGTCTTTGATACGAGCAACATGCTGCTTATCATGAGACCCTATCAAATTGCAGCAACGGAGAGGATTTTATGGAAAATAAGAAGCTCATATCTGTCAAAAAGATGGTCCAAACCGGAAGGTGGCGGATATATCTGGCATACGACGGGATCGGGAAAGACGCTCACGAGCTTCAAAACGGCACGTTTGGCAACCGGACTTGACTTCATAGACAAGGTGTTCTTTGTGGTGGACCGTAAAGATTTGGACTACCAGACGATGAAAGAGTACCAACGGTTCTCTCCCGACAGCGTGAACGGATCGGACAGCACGGCCAGGTTGAAAAGAAACATTGAAAGGGATGACAACAAAATCATCGTCACCACCATCCAGAAATTGAACAACCTGATGAAGAGCGAGGGCGAACTGCCCATCTACCAAAAGCAAGTGGTGTTCATTTTTGACGAATGCCATCGTTCACAGTTCGGCGAGGCGCAAAAGAATCTGAAGAAAAAGTTCAAGAGATTCTATCAATTCGGATTCACGGGAACACCCATATTCCCGGAAAATGCGTTGGGAGCCGAAACGACGGCGAGCGTGTTCGGGAGTGAACTTCACTCGTATGTCATTACAGATGCCATCAGAGACGAGAAAGTGCTGAAGTTCAAGGTCGACTATAATGATGTCCGCCCTCAGTTCAAGGGAATAGAAAAAGAGCAGGACGAACAGAAGTTGAGTGCTGCCGAGAATCAAAAGGCGTTGCTTCATCCCTCCCGTATCAAGGAGATTTCCCAATACATTCTACAAATTTTCAACACGAAAACCCATAGAAGTCAGGGTGGCGCCAATGGCTTTAATGCCATGTTTGCCGTGAGTAGCGTGGATGCTGCAAAATGTTATTACGAGGAGCTGAACCGGCTGCAAAAAGAGAGCGGAAACCCTCTGAAAATTGCGACCATATTCTCCTACGCCGCCAATGAAGAGCAGGGCGCAATTGGCGAAATTGTAGATGAAACTTTCGAGCCGTCGGCAATGGACCAAAGTGCGAAGGAGTTTCTGACAAAAGCCATCCACGACTATAACACTATGTTCCGCACAAGCTTTGGAGTAGAAAGCGGGGAGTTCCAAAACTATTATCGTGACCTTGCAAAGAGAGTTAAAAGCAAAGAGGTTGACCTGATCATAGTGGTAGGTATGTTCCTCACCGGCTTTGACGCACCAACCCTCAACACGCTCTTTGTGGATAAAAACCTGCGCTATCATGGACTGATGCAGGCCTTTTCCCGTACCAACCGTATTTATGACGCAACCAAAACATTCGGAAACATCATCACCTTTAGGGATTTGGAACAATCTACAATTGATGCGATCACGCTGTTTGGCGACAAGAACACCAAGAATGTGGTGCTTGAAAAAAGTTACAAAGAGTATTTGGAAGGTTTCAAGAATCTCATGACGGGAGAGTCGCGCCGAGGTTACAAGGAGATTGTGAAGGAGTTGACGGCTAAGTTTCCGGATACGGAATCGATAGATACGGAGAAAGGCAAAAAGGAATTCGTGAAAATATTTGGAGAATACCTGCGCATAGAAAACATATTGCAGAACTACGACGAATTCACCAATCTGAAAGCTCTGCAAACCATTGACACAACCGACCCAAAGGCTGTCGAAGCGTTTAAGGAAACTCATTTTGTGACGGATGAGGAGATTGCCGCCATGCAAAACATCGAAGTCCTGCCAGACCGCACCGCACAAGATTACCGCTCTACCTATAACGACATCCGCGACTGGTTAAGACGCGAGAAGGGCGGTAAGGCGGCGGAGAGTTCGAAGGTCGATTGGGACGAAGTCGTCTTTGAAATAGACCTGTTAAAGTCGCAAGAAATAGACCTCGATTATATTCTGGAATTAGTCTTTGAACATAACAAAAAGACGAAGGACAAAACTGAATTGATAGAGGAGATTCGCAGAATAATCCGTTCCAGCATCGGAAACCGGGCGAAAGAGAGCCTGGTAGTTGATTACATCAAAGAAACGAACCTTGATGCGATTCTCGATAAGGCGAGTATTTTAGACTCTTTTTACGCTTATGCGCAAAAGAAACAATCTGCGGAAGCTGCCCAACTTATAGAGGAAGAACATTTGAATGCGGAAGCTGCCAAACGGTACATCACGACTTCGTTGAGACGCGAATATGCAAGCGAAAACGGAACGGAGCTTAATGACCTTTTGCCTAAAATGAGCCCGCTTAATCCGCAGTATCTGACGAAAAAGCAGAACGTTTTCAGAAAAATAGCCTCGTTTGTCGAGAAGTTTAAGGGCGTGGGAGGAAATATATGATGTCTTTGCCCGTAAATGGATTTTTTACTGAACTCTTGTTTCGGAGAAGAAGATATACAGCGCGTAACGTTGTAGTTTCGGGGGAATGACGATGTTGCGTTTTTAACAAAAGAGACTGTCTGCGTGGTCATAAAACAACTTGGGTTAGTTCAGACCTGACATCGCCATCGGCAGGCGTGCATTCGCCTTTGGCCGCGGAGGCGGTGTCGGAGCAGGATGGAACCTTTGTCGCTTTTTGGCAGTTGTTTTTACGGTTTCCTTTGACAGAAAAAAGAAGAGAAGGTTGGAAATCAACCTTCTCTTCTGTATGTATTGTTTGTTTTTATCCGGAGATTACTGTAATCTAAAGACTACAGGCAGTGTGTATTGTGTACGAACTGTTTTTCCGCTCTGTTTTCCTGGTTTCCAAGCTGGCATTGCGCTTACTACGCGGATGGCCTCTTTGTCCAAACTTGGGTCTACACCACGAAGTACTCTTACATCAACAATCTTACCGTCTTTGTTTACGACGAAAGTTACCATGACACGACCTTTAATTCCGTTCTCGGCAGCGATGGTTGGGTATTTCATGTTCTTCTGAAGGTATTCCATCAGTGCTTTATCTCCTCCTGGGAAGGAAGGTTTCTCCTCCACAATGGTGAAAATCTGCTCTACTTCCTCTTCTTCGGTAGGTGCTGTAACTTGTTGCGGAATCTCAATCTTAGCAGTAATATCCTCACCCTTGATCTCTTTGGATTCTACAACTTCGTCGTTCTTTACAATATCTAGGACTTCATTCACAACAGCTGCTGGTGGCGGAGGTGGTGGCGGTGGCGGCGTGTTCTGTTGAACGGACTGCGGTGCAATCTCCTCCTCAATATCCATTATCTGGGCCATATCCGATAACTCTGCCTTTTTCACTTCCGTTTCGGTCCATTCAAAACAGATGTACATAAAAGACAAAGCCAACACCAGACCAATGAGAACGTACATTTGCCGTTTGTTCTCCAAGTCCGCTTTGGGTGATTTCTTAATTTCCATCTTTATAATGTTTTTCTAAATTGTTACTTGTATTCGTTATACGCTCGCAAATGTAAGACAAAATTTTTAATATTCTCTTTTCTTTACTATTCTTTTTTCCACAAAAAAAGGAAAAGATAAGCGGACTAATTGGCTACTTTCAGATGCGAATGTTCTTTGGCATATCTGAGCATCTGCTGCGTGTAGTTTTCGTCGTATCTTATTTGTATGTCTGTGATCTGTCCGTTGCTGTCGTATACGGGTTCGTATATTGGGTTGATGAAGCCTTTGTAGGGGGCAAGGTGCAGTTTTGCATATCTCTCTTTCACCTCTTTATGCAGTTCTGCATCTACTTTGACCGCATATGTTTCCACTAGTTTTTTTGCGGCCTCGAAATCGCCTTCCGACTTGATCCTTTGTATCTCGGCCAATAGGTTGCCTATGAGGGTCCTCATCTTCTGATAGTCGTTGATGACGACGTAGGTTTTTCCTTCTTTCTTCCGAAGTTCCACGACATTGTCTTTTGCTCCATTCTCAAGCACCCAGCGGGCTATCAGTTGACGGTTGCGCATGTGGGATTCTTCGATGTTGTTGCCAAGCTCGATGCGCATGAGTTGGGTCATGAGTCCGTTCATCATGTAGCTGTAATATTCGGCTTTGTAGGCCTCCTTGTTGGGTAGCAGCCCTAGTTCCACCAACTTCTCGTCGGCTTCGTAGTAGAGACCGAATAGGTCGGCGCGGGCTTCTTCTATGGTGGCTCCGTAGGCTCTGAGCGCGTCCGGGCTCACGCTTGGCAGAAGTTGTCCCGAACCGTGTCCTAGGCACTCGTGCAGGTCGGTGTGTATGTTGTCTGTCGTGAAGATGTAGTTGTTTAATAGGTCTATCTCCGTTTGGCTCCACGCAAATTCTTCTCTAAATCCGTTGCCTTTGGACGCCTTGTCGTATGCGTCGGTTATGTTCTCGATGGTGACGGATTTTGATCCGTGCATCTGCCTTATCCAATTGCTGTTTGGCAAGTTGATGCCTATCGGTGTGGGCGGGAAGCAGTCGCCTCCTAGCATGGCTGCCGTGATTACTTTGGCCGAGACTCCTTTCACCTCCTTCTTCTTGAACCGATTGTCTACCGGAGAGTGGTCTTCAAACCATTGTGCGTTGCCGCTGATTATTTCCGTGCGCTTGGTCGCCTCTTCGTTTTTGAAGTTGACGATGGATTCCCAGCTGGCTTTCATTCCCAATGGGTCGCCGTAGGTCTCTATAAATCCGTTTACGAAGTCTACTCTGGAGTGGAGGTCTTTCACCCAAAGGATGCTGTATTCGTCGAATGTTTTGAGGTCGCCTGTTTTATAGTAGTCTATCAGGCTGTTGATGACGGCCTTTTGTTGTTCGTTTTCGGCTACGGTTGCGGCTTTTTCCAGCCAATATGTGATTTTCTCAATGGCTGCGGAATACATGCCTCCTACTTTCCATCTCTTTTCGTATATCTTTCCGTCTTCTTTGATCAACTTGCTGTTTAGTCCGTAGGAGACGGGGGTCTCGTCGTTGCTGTCGCGCATGGCGTTGTAGAATTCGTCCACCTCTTTTTCCGTCACGTTCTCGTAGTAGTTGTTTGCGGAGGAGACGATGAGGTCTTCTCCTTCTGCTTGGTTGACGCGTTTGGTATAGAGTGTGGTGTCAAACATAACCGGGATTATTTTCTGGAGCAGCTGTTCTTTGCTGTCGTTGTAAGCGTACAAAGGGAGATGCCTGCTGTCTGTCGCTTGTACTGCTTTCGTGAAAAACTCTTTCGAAAATTCCGGATAGAATTTGTCCGTGGCGTAATGGTGGTGTATGCCATTGGAGAACCATACGCGTTTCAGATATGTCTCCAGCTTTTTGAAGTCTTCGCTTCCTTTGTCCGGATAGGTCAGATAGATGGCCTCCAGTGTTTTCCGTATGGTCAGATTGTATTTGTTGTTTTGGTCAAAAAGAATGTCTCTGCCTTCCAATGCCGCTTGAGAGAGGAAGTATATCAGCTTCTTCTGGTTCAGAGGGAGTGTTTTGAATCCGGGAACTTGGTACCTTAAAACTTCGAGGTCCGCAAATTTGTCTGCTGAGTAAACAAATTGTCCGTCGTTGGCGGGTGCCTTGCTTTGGGCTGCGCCTGTTGCTAACGTATATGCCATTATTGTAAATATTAAAAATTTCTTTGCCATTTTCATCTTTGTTTTCTATTGGTTCTTTATGTCTATGTTTTCTTCCAGATACCATTTCCCTTTCCTCAGATAGAAAGCGTCGTAGGTGAAATCCGGACCGTAATAGGAGAATACGTCCGTATAGACGGGTTCTGTGGGTACCAGATGGTCGAAGGCGATGCGTTTGTTGCTTTCGTCATAAGAGAGGGAGACTTTCGCCTCCGCACTGTATTCGAGGATATATCTGTGTGCCGTCTGTTTCTTTCCTTTGAAGATGAGTTTGCCGAACCTGGCTTTCCCTTTCCCGTCAAATTCCATGCTCTCTATGATTTTGAAGTCGGATGCCATGTCTTTCCCTGCCCAGCCCAGAAGCACGTAGTAGTCTCCTTTTTTCACGTGGATGGCTTTGTAGTAGAGCGCACCGTACCAATCGGAGCTGTTCAGCCTCTTGTTGGTGGGCGGGAGGTATGCCTGTTGGGGTGTCCGCAGTGGCGTGATGACATATTCTTTGGAGGAGATTTTGCGTTGTACGAATCCTCCGTAGCCGTATGTCTTGTCGGATAGAGGGTAACTCCATGTGTAGATCCTCACTTTTTTATCGTCAGATGTAATCTTTCCTACATATTTTAGTGAGTCGAATGTGTTTAGGAAAGAACCGGCTTCTTCCAATTCTTCAGCAAATAATGCCTCTATCTTTTTGTTGAGTGTATGTTTTATCGAATCGTCCTCGCTATTCCTGATGGAGTCGAACAGTTGGGCGATGATGGTTTCCCTTTTGCCGGAATTGGTCTCTTGCCCAATCATTTGGACCATGTTGACGGTCAAGAGGAGTATGCAGATTGATATTGTTTTCATTTGATTGCCTATCCATTTGTTATGGAGGTGCAAAATACGGAAATTTTGTTTAGATGTGGTGCTTTTGCCGGTTATAAAAATGTATAGGAGTGGATTCTTGTGGTTAAAAAATGTGACGGCGTGGAGGTGGAGGTGGGGTTGTTTCCGTTTTCTTCGGAATGTGTGTGTCCCTTTCGGAGTTTATTGGAGATTTTCCATGAAAAAGGCTGAACCGATTAATGGATAAATCAAGTTCAGCCTTTTCGTCTCTTTTTTCCTCTAATATTCCAGTGATATTTGGTTTTCTTCCGCCATTTTCCTCATGTTCAGGATGGCGTAGCGCATACGGCCAAGGGCGGTGTTGATGCTCACGCCTGTCGTGTCCGCTATCTCTTTGAAGCTGCGGTCTTCGAAAAATCTCATTTTCAGAACCTCCTTCTGGTTGTCGGGAAGGTGCTCTACCAGTTTGACGATGTCGGCAAAAACTTGCTCTTTGACCATGTTGTCTTCTATGCTTTCGTTATAGAGTTTGATGTCGTTGAACAAGTCCATGTCCGAATCTTCGTTGGAGATGGTGTTTTCGTTGCGTTCACGTCTGAAAAAGTCAATGATAAGGTTGTGGGCGATGCGGGTGATCCAAGCTATGAATTTGCCTTTCTCCGTGTATCGTCCTTGCTTTATCGTTGTGATGGCCTTTATGAATGTTTCCTGAAACAGGTCGTTGGCCAAATCCCTGTCTTTTACGGAAATATAAATGTATGAAAACACTTTACTCTTGTGCCTTAGCAACAAGATGTCGAATGCATCGTTGTTTTCGTTGGCATATAGTTTTACCAATTCCTCATCGGTTAATGTCTCTAACGCTTCCATGACCTTTGTATTAAAAATTCAAAAGTAGGAGTATGCTCTATAGGCTATCTTGTTTTATGTTGTTTTTAATATTTTATTCTTAATCTAATCCGTTTCCCTTCTTTTTTTAAGGAAAGAAGATGTTCTCCACCTCATTTATGTTTTCGTAGGAAAAAATCAGATAGTTGCAAATATATGGAATTTCTATTTTCTTTCGGTTCGTTTTTTTGTTTAAAAATGCAACAATGTGTTCTATAACATAAAAAAGAGACGAAAGTTCATCTTTTGCCTCCTTTTTTGTTATAAGCCTGCAGTTTGGTCATCGTCAAAAAATAACTTGTGACCGTTTTGATAAAATGCTGTAGTCATTATCTGAAAAACGAGCGATAGCGACCGCTTTCATCATAAATGCACAGAATATGAATTCTTTTGTCTTCCTTCCTCACGGGCATTTACGAGTGTTTCGTCTGCCGACGGTGAGTCGTTTTGAAAAAATCATGTTCATCCAGTAAATCCTGTCCGAAAATCCACGACAACGGAAGGCCTTGGCACATTCGTTTGTAAATTACCAACACAAGGTGTCCCAAACTTTACTAAGATGTTTTTTATAATCACTTATATGAACTTCATTTCGTTGTCTGTGTGGAACCCTCTTAAAAATTCTTCCGTAGAGAGTCTCTTTTTTCCGGGAAGTTGCAGCGACTTGACGCGTATGAATCCGTTGGCTACTGCCACGTCGAAGTTCTTCTTTCCATCTGTCACGATGCTTCCTAGTGGCAGTGCGTGTGCTGTTTCTATCTTCTCCGTCTCGTATATCTTGGCGATGACCGTCTCTTCTCCGATTTTCATTTCGCCCCAAGCTGCGGGGTAGGGAGACAACCCTCTGACGTGGTTGTGTATTTCCTCTTTGCTTTTGGAAAAGTCTATTCTGCATGTCTCCTTGAATATCTTCGGGGCGGGTTTCAGCTCGGTTTCCGAAGCGTACAGCTCATCTTGAGGCTTGGGTCGTATGGTGCCGTGTAGTATGGCTTCTACCGTCTCGATGACCAGTTCGCTGCCTTTGTGCATGAGTTGGTCGTGTATGGTGCCTACGTTGTCGTTCTCGCCTATCATTATCTTCTCCTGCTGGATTATTTTGCCCGTGTCTATCTCGTGGGTGAGGAAGAAGGTGGTGATGCCAGTCTCTTTCTCTCCGTTGATGATGGCCCAGTTGATAGGTGCCGCCCCTCTGTATTGAGGTAGCAGGGAGGCGTGCAGGTTAAATGTGCCTAATTCCGGCATTCCCCATACTACCTCCGGCAGCATACGGAAGGCCACTACGATTTGAAGGTCGGCGTTGAGCGACTTCAGTTCGTTGATGAATTGCTCGTCTTTCAGCTTCTCCGGCTGCAACAGACGGAGGTCGTGGGCTAGAGCGAACTCCTTCACCGGCGAGTATTGCATTTTATGCCCCCTTCCTGCGGGCTTGTCGGGCATGGTAATCACGCCGACGATGTTATATCCGGCTTCAAAAAGGACTTTTAGTGGCTCTACGGCAAAATCCGGAGTGCCCATGTATATGATTCTCAAATCGTTCTTTTCCATCTCGTGAGTTGTTTTCGGTTTTACCTTTTTTCTATATGGTGTATTTTCTGTTGTCCACACCCCACATCAGTTTTGTACGGAGTGTGTTGAAAAAGTCGTTGTTCTCCCTTTTTATTGATTTTATGTGGAAGGCCGCTTTCTTTATCTTCAGTTTTGTGTTGGTGTCGAACACGTTGTTTCGTCCGTCGAGGGCGATGAGGAAGTGGTTGTTCCTGCTCTCTATCTGCAACTCTATCTCCCAATCGTCAGGAACGATGAGTGGCCTGACGTTCAGGCTGTGCGGCGCCACCGGGATGATGATGAAGTTGCAGGCCTGCGGCACTATGATGGGGCCGCCTACGCTCATGGAGTAGGCCGTTGAGCCTGTCGATGTGGCCACTAGCAGACCGTCGGCCTGATAGGTGTTCAGAAACTTGCCGTTGGCCCAAGCGTGTATGGTGATCATGGCGGACGAGTCTTGTTTGAGGACGGCTATTTCGTTCAGCGCATAGTTGAAGTCGGAGTAGACCTTGCTGTCCGTATATAGGCGCAACAGCGCCCTGTCTTCTATTTTGTACCTTCCTTCTGCTATTTCCGAGACCGCGGCTTCCATTTCGTCTCCGTGCACGTCGGCTAAGAATCCCAAACGCCCGGCGTTGATGCCTAGCAGCGGGATTTCCTTCTTCCCTATCTTGGCAGAGCTCTTGATGAAGGTGCCGTCGCCTCCTACGCTAAAGGCGATGTCTGCCGAGAATTCAGTGCCATCGACCATCTCTGTGGCGAAGCCTGTGTCGCATCCCGAATTTTGCAAATATTTTGCAAAGTCCTTTTCTATGATAATGTCGGTGCATCCTTTTGCCTGGAGTGCGTTGACCAGGTTTATGGTGTATCCCGCAATCTCTTTTCTACATGGATTTCCGAAGATGATGACTCTCATATGTTTGATTTTATTGCTGCAAAAATAGTAAAAATAACGTGAATTTCAGATGCAATGAGTTTCCCGTCCGGGAGTCGTGTTCCTTTCCTCCTTTTTCCTAAAACAAAAAAGGGCACCTTGTGTGGCACCCTTTTTATGTTGATTACAAAAAAAATTATTTTTTGTTTCTGTTTCCGTAACGGCTAACGAACTTATCAACACGACCTGCTGTATCGACCATCTTAGACTTTCCTGTGAAGAAAGGGTGTGATGAACTTGAAATTTCAAGCTTTACCAATGGCAAAGTCTCTCCGTCAACCTCGATGGTGTCTTTTGTGTTTACTGTAGAACGAGTGACGAATACGTCACCGTTTGATAAGTCCTTGAATGCTACTGGACGATAATTCTCTGGATGAATGTCTTTCTTCATTGCGATTATGTTTTTTGTTATTTTATTTCTATTTAATTCTTTTAATAGCGCATTACTTAATTGGTAACTTATGTGTAATTGGCGGTGCAAAATTATAAAAAAATTTGTTCTGAAAAACATTATTCCTAAATTTGTCGCATAAAAAGTTGAACATACTCTTTTTCCCTCCCATGCAAAGGGGGATGCGGAGATTTTCTTAAAATATTTTCAGAATGAAAAAACGTATTCAGTTATTATCAATATTTTTAATTGCATTATTTATGACAGCAAGTGCGCAGAATGCAGAGAAGGAGACGGTCGTTGTTTTGACGACGGAATATGGCAAGATAAAAATCAAGCTTTATAATGACACTCCGAAGCATAGGGATAACTTTTTGAAGTTGGTGAAGGATGGTTTTTATGACGGTTTGCTTTTCCACCGTGTGATTAAGGATTTTATGATTCAGGGTGGTGATCCGGACTCGAAGGGTGCTCCCGCTTCCAAACAGTTGGGTGCCGGCGATGTGGGATACACTATCCCTGCGGAGTTTGTTTATCCGAAGCATTATCACAAGAAGGGTGCTTTGGCTGCTGCCCGTCAGGCGGATCAGGTGAATCCGGAGAAGCGTTCGTCCGGTTGCCAATTCTATATTGTTCAGGGAAAGACGATGAGCGACTCGGAGATTTCCCGTATGGAAAAGGGCTTGCAGAACAAAATGAAGGAGTCCCGTTTTTATGAAATTGTCAAATCGAGAAACGAGGAGGTCAAAAAATTGCGTATCGCCCGTGACTCTGCCGGATTGCAGAATCTGCAGAATGAAATCATCGCACAGATGGATGCCGAGTTTGCTAGCCGTACCGACCTTCCCTGTATGACGGAGGAGATGAAGCGCGACTATAAGACCATCGGTGGCACGCCGTTCCTTGACAACGAATATACGGTGTTTGGCGAGGTGATAGAGGGTCTGGATGTCATTGACAAGATAGCTGCGGTGAAGACCCGTCAGGGCGACCGTCCGGAGTCTGACATTAAGATGAATGTCGGAATCGTGGAGGAGTAACTTCCTAGTGGTCTTGACTTCGGTTTGAATGGTATGGAAGTGTAGGGCATGGAGGATGCAGGCCGTTGGTTCCGCATCTTCTGTGCTCGTTTTTTTTGAGAGTAGTTTCTTCTGCTCGGTGTCTTTTTATCGCTATTTAAAGTTGTTATGGAGAAAATGTCGGTTGTTATGGCCAAGCATTATGCGCGTAGTGCGTTGTTGATGCAGTATTTCCTAATGGGTTTTATCTTCTCTTCCATCTTGTCCCGTTATCCTGCCGTCCGTGAGATATATGGTATGTCGATGGCGGAGTTGAGTTTCGTCCCTTTCTGTATGTCGGTCGGCTCGTTGTGCATCATGCCCGTGTGCGGACATCTGTTGGGAAAGTACGGGTGTAAGAAATTGTCTGCGGTGGGGTATATCTACATGTCCATGTTCCCATTCATTGGTGTGATGCCAAATATGGTGGTGCTCTATCTCTTTTGTGTATTCTACGGTATGTTTGTTTCGCTTACCGACGTGTCGGTGAATGGAAACTCCATCATTTTGGAGAATGCCTACAAACGGCCTATCATATCCATGTTTCATGCCCTTTTTTACGTGGGTATGTGTGTTGGTGCCATGCTGGGTGTGGCGTTCATCTCGTTCCGTATCTCCGTGGTGTGCCATTTGGCTGTCATCTCCCTGTTTTCGCTCACTTCCTTTTATTATATAAGGTCATTTTTTCTGAAGGAGACGCCGTTGAGGACTAACAAGGGGAGTGGGTTTAAGGTGATGCTGCCCAAGGGCGCATTGCTGTTGATTGCCTTCATTGCCCTCACGGGCAGAATTATAGAGGGTAGCATCTCCAACTGGAGTACGGTCTATATGAAGACGGTGGTCGACTTCTCCGAAAATCTGGCGCCGATGGGGTTGGCCATCTATTCGGCCTTCATGGCGTTCGGCCGTTTCTGGGGCGATGCCGTGAGACGTCGGTTTCGGGAGTCTGCCATCCTTCTGGGTTGCTGTATGTTTGCGATGGCAGGTATTCTTGTGATGATTTCCGGAACGGAGTTCTATTTCGCATTCATCGGTCTGTTTGTCTCCGGATTGGGCATGTCCTGCCTTGTGCCTATTATCTACAGTTTGGCAGGGCGGCAGCAGGGTGTGACTCCCGGCATGGGCATAGCGATGGTAAATACCATCAGCGGCACAGGCTTCCTGTTTGGCCCTTTTGTGATAGGCCTTATTGCCGATGCCTACGGTATGAGGGTGTCGTTCCTATATGTATTGACGCTTGTCTGTGTCATGACGTTGCTTGTCGTGGTGTTTAGGACTAGGGAGCGATGACCGTCAGATGGCTTCGATGACGGCCTTGACGTAGAAGACGGCGAAGGAGATGCCCAATGCCAGCTTTACTCCCGTAGATAGGATGAAACCGACAAAAGAGCCGAGTCCTGATTTTAAAGCTTCGGCCGTATTGCGGCCCTCTATCAGCTCGCCGATCACGGCACCAAGGAACGGGCCTATGATGACCCCGTAGGGGATTGGAGCGAAGAGTCCGACGAAGAGCCCGATGATGCTGCCAATGACTCCTTTCCTGCTACCTCCGAACTTCTTCGTACACCAGCCGGGCACCACATAGTCCAATATCTGTACGGCTATGACGAGCAGCAGCATGATGACTAAAAAACGGACGGAATATTGTATCTTGCTCGTGAAGTGGAGCAACAGTAGCCCTATATAGCTTAATGGAGCGCCAGGAAGTCCGGGCATGATTGCTCCGATAATGCCCAATACGACGAAAAGGCCGCTCGCTAGAAAAAGAATTATGTCCATAGTGTTTCCCTTTTTCTACAAATATATGGTTATTTTATCAGGAATGGCTACAAAAAGTGACGTCATATCGGTGTGCGGCACATTAACACATTTTTTGCTAAAATTGCGTGGTTCCGATGTTTGTTGTACTGAGGCGATTTGTCGCATCTTCGTGTTGTTGTGCCTTCCCTCCTCCTATATAGACGTTGTACTTGACGTCTATACGGCAAGAATAGAATGCCGCAAAGAGATGTTTTTCTCCATTCTCCGTAATAATACTAACCGATGTTTTAAGGGTCTGTGTTGAATCGTGTGGGTAAATCATAATCTTATTTCTCCAAAAGAATTATCTTTGACGTTATGGATACAAACATGTTATTTTCAATTGGATTAAACTTGTCTTCTCCCTGGAAGGTGGTAAAGAGTGAGTTTCGTATGCTTGATGACAGCAAAGTCCGAGAGCTTCATATATGGATAGACTTCGATCGTGGAGCAAAGTTCATGTCTTCCAAAGGCACTGTGCTGTCTCCACATGACACTGTCGACAAGGAATGGCGACACCTTAATTTCTTCGAACATCCCTGTTACCTCCATGCGCGCGTGCCTCGCCTGAAAACAGATGCGTCTTCCATAGAAATGGCTCAGGTTCCCTGGGCTCGCTCCAACTCTGGCTTCACCATGCTATTTGAAGCATTTGCAATGGCATTGATAGAAGAGGAGACGCCGGTAAACTCAGTGGCTAAGACGGTAAAGGAATACCCCAACCGAATATGGACAATGTTCCGTCATTGGGTGGAAAAGGGCAAGCGTAATCTCAACCTTTCCAAGGTGAGCCGTATCGGTGTGGACGAGACCTCCCGCAGGAAGGGGCATTCATACATCACTCAATTTGTGGATCTTGACACAAGGCAGACCATCTTCGTTTGCCCCGGAAAGGATTCAGACACGTTCCGTAAATTTTCCGAATGGCTTATGGAACACGACAGTGACCCTTCTATGATAGAGGTTGTGGCAATGGACATGTCCAATGCCTTCACGTCTGGCTGTATGACCTATTTCCCTCATGCGCACATTGTATATGACAAATTCCATTTGGTACAAGAGACCAACAAAAGATTGGATGAGGTACGTAAATCTGAAGCAAACGAGAAGAAACTTCTGAAGGGACACCGGTTTACCTTTCTCCACCTGCGCAAGAATCTGCCCGAAAAGAAATTGCAGGAACTTGACACTCTCTTGCTCACATATCCTTCACTTGGCAAAGCATATGGTCTGAAGGAGGGGTTGGTTGACATACTCAATGCAGCGACCTCAAAAGCAGAAGGCGCTTGGGATGATTTTCTTGAATGGTTGGATTTGGCAAAGCAGTCAGCTTTGGAACCATTCAAGAAATTAGCCGACACGTTTAAGGCCCATCTCTTCGGCATCAAAACATTCTTTGAACAAGGACAGATTACTAATGGGGTTTTGGAGAGTCTGAATGCAAAAGTTCAACTTGCGAAAAGACGTGCCAGAGGATATGCTAATGTCTATAACTTTATGGATGTGGTGTACTATATCAATGGAGGCGAGTCCTTTCTCTACCCACTCAAATCAACATAGACCCTGTTTTAAATAAATAGTATTCACAAATGGTGCTTATTTCGAAAGTTTTTATAAATTTGCGGAGATAACTCTTTGTTAAAAAAAGAGGAGAAGAAAGAAGTATAATATAAACAAAAAGTGATAATGGACATACTTGATCAGAAGGATTCTCAACAGCTTCAGAGCGATGAAAAGATGTCATCTGTGGATCAAAACGAAAAAGAGATAAATAGAGTTGAACCGGAGGACGATTCGGAAGAAAAAACCGAATCGGAGGATTTTAGCTCTTTGACCGCCGAGGAACTTGTAGCGAAGGCAAAAAGCATGATGGAAGGAGAAATCGAGTCGTATGCTCCATTAAAAGCAGGATTGGATTCCTTAAAGCACTTCTTTTACAAACAGTTGAAACAAAAGAACGAGGAGCTGAAAAAATCGTTTTTGGAGTCAGGCGGAGTGGAAGAGGATTATGCTGATCCTATCAATCCGTTGGAGGTGGAGTTGAAGGAGGTGCTTAACTTATATAGGGAAAAGCGCAACGCGGAGCTACAGCGCATCGAGAAGGTGAAAAACGATAACTTCGCTTCTAAAAACAGGATATTGGAAGAGCTGAAGGCCTTGGTCGAGAGCAGCGATGATTTCGGCAAGAAGGTGCCTGCGTTCCAAAAACTACAACAAGAGTGGAAGGAGATAGGTCAGGTGCCGGCATCCGAGTTGGCAGACTTATGGAAAAACTATCAGTTGTATGTGGAGACGTTTTATGACAATCTCAAGATAAACAATGAACTGAGAGATTACGATTTCAAGAAGAATCTTGAACAGAAGACCTCTTTGTGCGAGCAGGCAGAGGCCTTGGCCAACGAAGAGGATGTGGTGGCTGCATTCAAGAAACTGCAGGCCATGCATGACGAGTGGCGTGAAATCGGTCCGGTATCCCGCGAATTCAGAGAGTCGTTGTGGACCCGCTTTAAAACTGCATCCAGCGTGGTGAACAAACGCCATCACGACTACTTCGACGCCATGCGAGAGGGTGAGGTCGCTAATTTGGAGAAAAAAACAGAAATCTGCGGGAAGGTGGAGGCTATAGAGATAGAAAAACTATCTTCCTACAAAGATTGGCAGGATAAGTCTGACGAGATTGTCGCATTGCAGGAAGATTGGAAGAAGATAGGATTTGCACCACGCAAGGACAATGTCTCCATTTACGAGCGTTTCCGTGCGGCTTGCGACCGTTTCTTTAACGCAAAGAACGAATTCTACAAGACGTCTAAAGATAAATTACAGGCCAATTTGGCGAAGAAAATTGAGTTCTGCGAGAAGGCGGAAGCATTGAAAGACAGTGAGGATTGGAAATCCACTTCCGACAAGCTGATTCAACTACAGAAGGATTGGAAGTCGGTAGGTTCGGTTCCTAAAAAGCATTCGGATGCTATCTGGAAAAGGTTCATCGCGGCTTGCGACTATTTCTTCGAACAGAAAAACAAACAGTTCAAGTCTCAGAAGAGCGAGCAGGACGAAAATCTGAAGAAGAAGAAGGAACTGATAGAGAAAATCAAATCATTGGTGATAGGAGATGACCATAACGCTTCGTTTAAGGAGCTGAAAGCCCTTATTGCGGAGTGGAACGAAGTGGGACATGTTCCGTTTAGGGATAAGGACAAGATATATAAGGAGTACAAAACGGCGATAGACGAGCAGTTTGATAAACTGAACGTAGATCAGGCAACCCGCCGCATGGATGTGTTCAAGTCGAATCTGGAAGACATGGCAGAGAAAGGCCAGCAGAAGCTGATAGGAGAGCGCAAGAGGCTGCTCCGTATGTACGATTCCCTGAATAATGAGATTGCGACGGCCGAGAACAATATCGGATTCTTCTCCGGTTCTTCCAAAAATGCGGAAGGTCTGATTAAGGACATGGAGCGTAAGATTGAGAAGTTGAAGGAAGAAAAACTTCTGGTTTTGGAGAAGATTAAGATGTTGGAGGATACGGTAAAACAAGATTAATGAAATAGTAGGAGTGGATAGGGAATCTGTGTAGGCTTCCCTATCTCCATTCTAAATTGAAAAACCGCGATGAGGGGGACTTGTGAAAGCTCTGAAGAGAAAATCATTTTCTTTTTTTCTGAACATTCTTCTGACGTATTTGTTTTAAGGAGGAGTGAGGATAAAAGTAGAAGGGAAAAACCGTTTCGTTTATCTGAAAAGATTTGATTTTGTGAGGGTAGAGGAACGGCTTCTCTATATTTTTGCAGGAAGAGGATTTTGAAACCAAAAAAAATTACGATATTTGCAGTATTAATTTATAATAAATTTTTTTACAAATGAAACCTTTTGAAGAAAATTGGCAACAGGATTCCGGGAGGAATTACAATGCCGACCGTGAAGGTGAAAATCAAAGCGAGAAAAAAAGTTTTAATCCTAATTTTTCCGATGAAAATAGGTTGATTAAGTCCGGTTCGGATGCTTCTGGAGTAAAACGTCCTAGAAAGAGAGTGGGAGAATCCCGTCTCAATGTGGAGAATGAATACTCGGGAAATAGACCATCTTATAGACAAAACAATAACGATTACCAGCAACGTGGCCGTGGAGACTACGACAACAACAATGGTGGCGGTTATAACAATGGTGGCGGCTATAACAACAACCGTGGCGGCTATAACAACCGAAGCAGTTATAACAACAATGGCGGTGGCTATAATAACAACCGTGGTGGAGGCTATAACAACAACCGTGGCGGTTATAACAACAACCGTGGCGGTGGCTACAACAATGGTGGCTACAACAACAACAGCGGTTACAATAATAACGGCGGTTATAGCAATGGTGGCTACAACAATAACAATAACAACGAAGGCGGCTATAGCAACAACAACGAGGGTGGCTACAACAACAATGGTGGCGGCTATAATAACCGCGGAGGCTACAGCAATGGCGGTGGTTACAGCAATGAAGGAGGCTATAACAACAACCGTGGCGGCTATAACAATGGCGGCGGCAACCGTAGGCCTCAGTTCAACGACAGGAACGGAGATCCTCGCAATCAGAGAAACAACAACAGACCTCAGCAGAGGAGCAATAATAATAGATTCAATCCGCAGAGGCAGATGGAGTATCGCTCTATCGTGGTTGATCCTAACGAGTCTATCCGTCTGAATAAATTCTTGGCCAATGCAGGTGTTTGTTCTCGTAGGGAGGCTGACGAACTAATCCAGGCCGGTGTCGTTACTGTGAACGGCGCTGTCGTTTCTGAATTGGGTACTAAAATATTGCGTGGCGACAAGGTCATGATACACGACCAGTTGGTTGCTCCGGACAAGAAGGTATATATTCTCCTTAATAAGCCAAAGGATTGCGTTACTACAAGTGACGACCCTTATGCTAAGCTTACCGTTATGGATTTGGTTAAGAATGCTTGCCGAGAGAGAATTTATCCGGTAGGCCGTCTTGATAGAAACACGACAGGTGTACTCCTTCTGACTAATGATGGTGATTTGGCTGCTAAGTTGACCCATCCGAAGTATAATAAGAAGAAAATCTATCAAGTTTCTTTGGACAAACCATTGGAGAAGGAGCATTTTGACCAGTTAATCCAAGGCATTACGCTTGAGGATGGCGAGATAAAAGTAGATGATCTTAATTTCATCGATGAAAACGATCTTAAGAAGGTGGGTGTGGAGATTCACTCCGGACGTAACCGTATCGTTCGTCGTGTGTTTGAACACGTAGGTTATCGCGTCGCTCGTTTGGACCGTGTGTATTTTGCGGGCCTTACGAAGAAGAATCTGAGAAGAGGCCAGTGGCGTTTCTTGTCAGAGAGGGAAGTGAACATGCTTCGCATGGGTGCCTTCGAATAGTCGATAACTATCCAAATATAGGAAAGGGAGATGCAGACCGCATCTCCCTTTTTTTCGTCTCCGCCAACATGGTAATGGTTGCTTTTTGCTGCCGCCGTTCGCAAATGGGAATTAATCTGCTGAAGAGAAAATGGCGTTGCTGCATTCCTTCCTCCTTGAAATGCTGAATCTTGTCGTGCCAATCTATCATCTGGCTATGGCCTGTGTGGATAAATTGAAGATTCTTGTGGACAATTTGGAGGTGGGGGTTGCTTCTTGGTTTTCTCCACATCCTTTTCTGAAAATTAGACATACGTGTTTCTTATTATCCTTATCATTGCAGTAGGAATGAGGAAGAGAAGGATAAGTGTTTTTTTTTCTCCGTCGAGTTCCCTCTTAGATAGACCCTATTATATAAATATACTATATCCAAAAACCTTATCTTAAATCTGTGAAGAACACATAATGTGTGAATATTAAGAAAAACACAAGAAAAGCCTTGGGAGTCAATCCTAGGGCTCTTTCTATGTTTGACGGTGAAGGATTATCTGAAGGATTATCTCCATGTCTGGATTTCTCTCTGACTTAGATGCTCGGAAAGGTGTAGATCCTTTCTGTTTTTTTTGCTTGTTGGTGCTCTGTCTGTAGAAAACAGGTAGGTTTTCCCTTTCAAATGTGTTGTTTTTTGTATTCTCCACAATGATTTTCGAATTCTCCACAATGGAGTGTACGTTTGTCCGTATATTCGTAATACGAAAGACGAAGAAAGTCTTTCATCGAGTAATGACCCTATTATATAAATATACTATATCCAACCTGAATCTTATCTGTTGATTGTCTATCTTATTATTTGATTATTGAAATTGATGAAACTATCAATAATAGATAGTAAAAAGAAATCCGGGACCATTGGCCTCGGATTTTTTTTGTTTATGGGGAAATCTGTTCTTATTGCAGTTGGCCTTCCTCTTCAGCCCGTTGCTTCTCCAGAACTTCGCACTCTTCGGGCGATAGTATGTTGACGTTTCCTTTCGGGTTCGCATTCATTATTCTGGCGAATGTGTTCCACAGAATGTCATCAGGGAGCGGAGCCTCTATCTCTATCAGCTTCTTGGATACGGGGTGGATAAACTCCAGGTATCTGGCGTGTAAGCTGATGCCCCCATCTGGGTTGGTGCGCTGCGCGCCGTATTTCACGTCACCCTTGATGGGACAGCCTATGCGGGACAGCTGGCAGCGTATCTGGTGGTGTCTGCCTGTTTTGAGGTCTATCTCCAACAGATGGTAGTTCTCTGAATCTGCGATGTGCTTCAGTGAAAGGACTGACATCTTGGAGTTGTCCACCTTTTCTTCGTAGGCGTAGGTGCGGTTCAGTTTCTCGTTTCTGACAAGATAGTGCACCAATGTCATCTCCTCTTTCGGAGGCAGGTTTTTGACGATGGCCCAATACTTCTTCTTCAGGTTGGTGTGGGTTCTGAACATCTCGTTCAGACGAACCAATGCTTTTGACGTCTTCGCAAAAAGTACAGCTCCGCTGACAGGTCTGTCTATTCTATGGGCAATACCCAAGAATACGTTTCCTGGTTTGTCATATTTCTTCTTGATGTATTCCCTGACCATTTCGCAGAGCGGTTTGTCTCCGGTCTTGTCGGGTTGAACAACCTCTGAACTTGACTTATTTACGACGATTACATGATTGTCTTCGTAAAGTACTTCCATATCTTTATCCTAAAATTAAAAGTGTAGTTTGTTTCTGTCTCTTCCCCCCCCCTTTTTTGTCAAACGTTCTCTTGTCTCCAAATCTCATAGATCAGGATGCCTGCGGCGACGGAGATGTTGAGGTTGGAAATCTTTCCGAAAACGGGTATTTGTACCGTTTCGTCGCAGAGTCTGCTTATCTCCGGCGATACTCCCATCTCTTCGTCTCCGAGGACGAGAGCGATAGGTTTGTCAAACTTCGTCTCCGTATAGGACATCCCATCTTTGGAGTTGGCTGCTATTATCTGAAGTCCGCTGTTCTTGAGATATTTGACGGTCTCTGCCAAGTTGCTTTCCTTACATACTGGAATGGAGTGGAGTGCGCCTGCCGAGGTGTTTATGGCATCGGCATTGACGGTTGCTCCGCCCTTGGATGGTATGATGATGGCGTCTACGCCGGCACATTCGCAGGTGCGGGCTATGGCTCCGAAGTTGCGGACGTCTGTGATGCCGTCCAATAGTACGACGAACGGGCTCTTGCCTTCTTCGTATAGGGTGGGGATGATGCTGTCTATGTGTTGGTAGGTGGTCTGGCTGATGAAAGCTATGGCGCCTTGGTGGTTTTTCCTTGTGTATCGGTTGAGCCGCTCCATAGGCACCCGTTGTACTTGTATGTAGTCATGTCCGCGGAGGGCAAGGAAGAGTTCGTGAGACAGATCGCTCTGCATCTCTTTCTTGATGATGATTTTGTCAATCTCTTTTCCTGCCTCGATGGCTTCGATTATGGCTCTCATGCCAAATATCATTTCGTTTTCTTTCATTACGGCTCTTTTTTATTTATCTGATTGCTTGATGTTCAAATGCCACTCTCTTGTTTTGTCTTTTCCAAATCTTCGGACAGCAGTTCCCATTCATACATTTTTTGTTCCAACTCATGCTGTTTCTTTTTGTATTCGTCAAAAAGGATGTTGTTGGTCGCATTTTTTGGGTTCTCCAACTCTTTTTCTATCTCTTTGATGCGGGTTTCTATGGTGTTGATGGCTTTTTCGGCCTCTTCTACGCTTCTTTCCGCTTTCTTTATCTTTTTTGAAAGTTCTTTCCTCGCTTCGTAGGAGATTTTGTTTTCGGAGGGTTGTTTCTCCTCCTTCTTATCTTCTTTGTCGGCTTTGGTGTCCAGCTCTTGCAGGGAGTCCATCTTTTTGCTTTGCAGGAAGTCGTAGATGCCGCCGAGGTGTTCCTTTATCTTGTGGTTGGTGAATTCGTATGTCTTTTCTACCAATCCATCGAGAAAATCCCTATCGTGGGAGACTACCACCACTGTTCCGTCAAAGGCTTTGATGGCCTCTTTTAATACGTCTTTCGAACGCATGTCGAGGTGGTTGGTAGGCTCGTCGAGCACGAGGAAGTTGACTGGCTCGAGAAGCAGCCTTATCATGGCTAGGCGGGTTCTCTCACCTCCTGAGAGGACTTTCACTTTTTTATCTGATGCTTCGCCTCCAAACATGAAGGCTCCGAGTATGTCGCGTATCTTTGTACGTATGTCGCCTGTGGCTACGTTGTCGATGGTCTCGAATATGGTCAGGTTCTCGTCTAGCAGAGAGGCCTGGTTCTGTGCGAAGTATCCTATTTTAACAAGATGTCCCAGCTGTAGTTTGCCTTCGTATTCGATCTCGTCCATGATACATTTCACGAAGGTGGACTTTCCTTCTCCGTTTTTGCCGACGAAGGCGACTTTCTCTCCTCTGTTGATGGTTATCTCCACATTGTCCAGAATGGTATTGTCTCCGTATCTCTTGGTGAGGTGTTCTGCCAATACGGTCACTGCGCCGGAGTGGGGAGCTGGAGGAAATTTAAGGTGTAGGGAGGAGTTGTCCTCGTCGTCCACCTCGATTCGGTCTATCTTTTCCAGCTGTTTTATCCTAGACTGTACTTGGATGGCCTTTGTGGCTTTGTATCTGAATCTTTCGATGAAGTCTTCCGTGTCCTGTATCTGTTTCTGTTGGTTCTCGTAGGCCCGCATCTGCTGTTCTCTTCTTTCTTTCCGCAGTTCTACGTATTTGGAGTAGGATACTCTGTAGTCGTATATCTTGCCGAGCGATATTTCTATGGTTCGGTTGGTTACGGCGTCAATGAAAGCCCTGTCGTGCGACACCAGTATGACGGCGTTTCCGCTGGTGGATAGGAAATTTTCCAGCCACTGGATGGACTCGATGTCGAGGTGGTTGGTAGGCTCGTCCAAAAGTAGAATGTCCGGTCTTTGAAGCAGGATTTTTGCCAGCTCAATCCTCATTCTCCATCCTCCGCTGAATTCGCTCGTCTGCCGGTCGAAGTCGTTGCGTTCGAAGCCAAGGCCTATGAGCGTCTTCTCTATGTCGCCCTGATAGCTGTTGATGCCCATCATGTTGAGCTGCTCGTTGGCGTGCGTCAGCTGGTCGATGAGGTTGTGGTAGCTCTCTGATTCGTAGTCTGTTCGAGTTGCCATCTCTTCGCCCATCCTGTTGATGTCTTCCTGTAGTTGAAATAGTAGATGGAAAGCCTTCTCCGCTTCCTGCATCACGGTCACTCCGTCGTTGTGGATCATGTGCTGAGGCAGGTATCCAACGGTCACGTCCTTGGGTATGCTGATGCCGCCTCTGGTCGGTACTTGTATGCCTGCAAAGATTTTCAGCATAGTTGATTTGCCGGCTCCGTTTTTGCCGACGAGAGCTATCTTATCACGTTGGTTCACGACAAAAGAGATGTCGTTCAGTAACGTGAATCCTCCAAATTCAACGGAAAGTTTGTCAACAGAAATCATTCTATTTTGGGTGTCTTTAATTCAAGGTACAAATATACGCTAAAAATATTTGTTTCTCCGTTTCTGACAGATGTATTTGTGAGGAAGGAATATATGAATATTCTCGTGTCCTGATGAAATTTGTGGCTTTATCCTTTGGACAATGTTCCTTAAATTTTTTAAATTTGTGCTTGTGCGTTTTTTACGGATTAGTATTAGAAAGTTGCTATGGTTCGTATTCCGAACGGAATGTTTTTCCCCTTAAAGCTAAAAGAAAGATAGATGAAAAAGAAGTTTTTGATGTTTTCGGCGATATTCGTATTTGTGCTTTTGATCTCTTTCTGCCTTCTGTACTGGCAGCGTAATCGTATATTGAATAATATGGTGCGCTCTGAGATAGACAAGGTGGAGATGGACCGTGATGTGCGTGTGAGATATTCGGGTCTTAATCTTGTTGGTTTAATTCGTGTGCAGTTCAAGGACTTGTATGTGATTCCCAAACAGGGGGAGACGTTTGCTCATGTCGGGAGTTTGGACTTTAGCTTTAACCTCTGGCGTTTACTGAAAGGGGATGTGCAGATTTCTAACCTGAAGTTGGGGGATGTGGAGATGAATGTGGTGGATCTGGATGGCCGTCGTAATTTCGATTTCTTGCTTCATTCCTGCAATAAGCGTATGGAGTCCGGAATTGCCTTCAAAAATGGATATGTGGGTAAACTGTCGAAGATTTTTTCTACTTTCTTCCGTTTTATGCCTGATAAAATATCTATCGATGAGATGAACGTGAATTTGGTTCGTGACAGTTTCCGTTCTTCCATCTATTTGCCGGAGCTGAATATAAATGACCATAAGTTCTGCTCCCAGGTGTTGGTGAGCGAGAATGGAGAGAAGCAGCATTTTGTTTTGGATGGTTCGTTCTCCAACTCGGACCGAACGTGGAGCAGTTGTGTCTATGCACTGAATGGTGCCAAATTGAGAATTCCTTATATGAAATACAGACATGATACCGACGTGCAGTTCGATACATTGCGGCTCGATTTTCTGCTGAAGGAGGATAGGCAGGATAGGCTGGTGCTACAGGGCAAGACTTTTTTCAACAGGTTGACGATGTCCAACGTCAGACTCTCTGACACGACGGTGGTTTTGGATGAGGGTGGTGTTGATTATGTGGTGAATGTCTATCCGGAAGAGTTTGAGTTGGACAGTTCGTCGGTGGTGCGCATCAATGGTTTCTGCTTCTCGCCATATATGAAGGTTTGCCGAAATCCCGATTGGAAGGTGCGGTTGATTATAAACAAGGATGAATTTCCCGCTCAGGATCTCTTCTCCTCTTTGCCGGATGGCTTGTTTAAAAATCTGGAGGGTATAGAGACTTCCGGAAATCTGTCCTATCATCTTTTCTTTGATGTCGATATGTCTCAGATAGACAGCCTTCGTTTCCATTCTTCCATGAAGAAGAACGGATTTAAAATTTTGAAGTACGGAAAGACAAACTTTGCAAGAATGAATGGACCGTTTGTCTATAACGCTTATGAGGATGGTAAACTGGTCAAGTCCTTCTTGGTTGGAGAGGATTATGAGAATTACCGTACTTTAGACCAAATTTCACCTTATCTGCAGGCGGCGGTGATGTATTCCGAAGACGGCTCTTTTTATACTCATGCCGGTTTCTTGGAAAGTGCGCTCACCTCTTCCTTCGTCAAAAACATAAAGGAGGGTAGGTTTGCCCGTGGTGGTAGTACCATATCCATGCAGTTGGTGAAAAATCTTTTTCTTAGCAGAGACAAGACGTTGACCAGAAAACTGGAGGAGGCTCTGATTGTTTGGCTCATCGAGAACAACCGTATCGCAACAAAGGAGCGTATGTATGAGGTGTATCTGAACATAATAGAGTGGGGACCTGGAATCTATGGGGCCAACGAGGCGTCCCAATTCTATTTTGATAAGGATGTTTCCAAATTGACGCCGGAAGAGGCTATTTATCTGTCGAGTATTATTCCTCGTCCTAAGAAGTTCATGTGGTTTTTTGATGCGGACAATCATCTAAAACCTTTTTTGGAAGGTCATTACCGCTTGGTTGGCAAACGTATGCTAGACCATCAATATATTACGGAGAAGCAGCATGATGATTTGAAGCCTGACGTGAAGATAAAGGGGCCTGCCAAGAATTATCTGGCGAGAAAGGCTGACGACAAGGAAGAGGTGGAGGATGAAGAGGAGGATGATACATGGAGCTTCCTTAAAAAGCCGAAGGCGTTTTTCCATGGTCTGTTTAATAAGAAGGACAAGAATCTTGTTCCCGTGGATAAGGAACGGAAATAGATGTGGCCCATGCTATCTTTTGATGGTATGGATCCGGCTGCCTTTTTTTCCTGTCTCGGCAGGTACGTAATGGTTTTGTTTGAAATATGACAATTGTATTTCCCTTTTAACTGCATTTCGGATGGCTTGTTGTTGAAAAAGGGAAGTGGTTGCCGAATAAGAATAAGAGAAAATATGAAGATATTCAAGACTTCCCAGATAAAAGAGTTGGATGCTTATACGATAAAGCATGAGCCTATATCGTCTTTTGCTTTGATGGAACGGGCTTCGCGGGCGTTCTGCGACGCTGTGCTACCGTTGATGGAACGGGGCAGGCGCGTGTGCGTGGTTGCCGGATCTGGAAATAATGGAGGGGATGCCCTCGTGGTGGCAGGCTATCTGTCTATGATGGGTATTCCTTTGTCTGTCTTTTTGGTCTCTGCAAAGAATAAGTTTTCGGACGATTGCTTGCAGGCCAGACGGAATTTGGAGAAACGTTCGGTGCAAGTCACTTTGGTGGGTGAGTCCAATCCGGATGTTTTTAATGTGGCAGGTGCCGATTATGTGATTGATGGCCTATTTGGGTCGGGTCTGAATAGAAGTTTGGCAGGATTTTATAAGGATGTGGTACGAAGAATGAATGGCAGTGGTGCCACCATCTTCTCTATCGATATCCCGTCCGGTTTGTTTGGGGAGGATAATAGACAGAATGATTTGGAGGCTGTTGTACGGGCTGACTATACGTTTACTTTCCAATTTCCTAAGTTGGCATTCCTTTTGCCTGAAAACGCTAAGTTCGTGGGATGTGTGCGATGGCTTGACATCCGGCTCCATCCGCAGGGCATTTCGTCATTGCCGACGGATTATGAATGGCTGGACGGTGCATTGGTGCGGCCTTTTTTGCGGATGCGCCCCAAGTTTTCACATAAGGGTACTTTTGGCCATGCACTTTTGATCGCTGGCTCTTATGGCATGGTTGGTGCTGCGGTATTGGCTTCGAGGGCTTGTCTTCGCACTGGTTGCGGACTATTGTCCGTTCATGTGCCCGGCCGTTGTTGTGATGTGCTGCAGACTTCGGTGCCGGAGGCTATGCTGGAGTTGGATGCTGACGGCTCTTGTTTTTCAGAAACAAGTGATTTGTCCCGATATAATGCGGTGGGTGTAGGTCCTGCCTTGGGAAAAAAGGAGGAGAGTAGGATGGCTTTGGGTGCCTTGCTGGATAGTGTGTATGTGCCGCTGGTAGTGGATGCGGATGCTCTGAATATAATAGCCGATGCAGGTTGGTTGTGCCGATTGCCTGAAAACACAATCATCACTCCTCATCCGAAGGAGTTTGACCGGTTGGCCGGAGTCTCCACTTCTGGATACGATAGGTTGGAGAAACAGATGATTCTGTCTGTTAAGCATAAGATAGTCATAGTTCTGAAGGGGGCAAATACGAGCATATCGATGCCCGACGGACGTTGTTTCTTTAATTCCACGGGCAATCCGGGCATGGCTACGGCGGGTAGCGGTGATACTCTGACGGGGATGATATTGTCGTTGTTGGCTCAGAAGTACGAGCCGGAGGCGGCAGCGTTGTTGGGTGTCTATCTTCATGGTCTGGCGGGCGATTTGGCGGCAGCTGATGGCTCTCAGGAAAGTCTGATGGCTTCAGACATCTCTCTTTATATAGGAAAGGCTTATGAAAAACTTAGGTCTGCTTAGGATTGATAATGGTATTGTCTGGTTATGGGGGAGAAAATGGGTTTCATTTCCTCCTTTTCTTTTTCTGTACACTCCAGCCGAATTTGCCTATTTGTTCGCCTATCTTGTAGTAACCTCCGTGGTTATATGCAATTAATTTGGCTGCCTCCAACTTGAATGTTCCTGTCTCCTGATCCATAAACTGGTCGTCTGCCAATACGTTCACCACTTCGGCTATGAACATATGATGGGAACCCAACGGAATGACTTCCTTTACCTTGCATTCGATGGAAAGTGGAGCTTCCTCTATCAGAACGGAGTCTATGACGTCTGTTTTCGCCGGTGTTAGTCCCATCTCTTTGAATTTGTTGTAGTCCTTTCCTGACCGCACACCGCACCAGTCTGTGGCATGTGCCAACGCTTCGTTGGTGAGGTTGATGACGAATGCGCCGTTGCGTTTTATGATGTCGTAGGAGTGTCGTTCCGGACGTACGGAGATGTAACACATGGGCGGATTGGTGCAGATGGTGCCCACCCAACTCACCGTCAGTATGTTATATTCATCTTCTGTGCATCCGCAGCTGACCATGGCCGCCGGTACGGGATAAATCATTGTCCCTGGCTTGAAGGTGTGTTTCATTTCTTTCTCTTTGTTCTTGGACAGAACAGGAACAAACGCGCGTAGTTCACCTGTCTTTGATGGATGTACTCCGCGCGTTGTTTCTGTTTCCTATGTTTTATTCGATGATGAGATCTTCGCTCTTTACCACTCTTTCGCAGTAGTAGCATTTGAAGAGACCTTTTTCCTTGTCTATTGTCACAAATTTGGATTGCATGGGTTCGTTGTTGGTGATGCACTTTGGATTGATGCACTTGATGGAGCCGTTTATCTCGTCAGGAAGTTCGAGCGTCTTCTTTTCCGCCACCTCGTAGTCTTTGATTATATTGATTTTGGCGTTTGGAGCAAGAACCGCCACTTTGTTGACTTCGTCTTGCTTTAAAAATTTGTCGGCCACTTTAATTATGCCCTTCTTTCCTAGTTTGTGGCTTTCTAGATTGAATCCGAAAGTCATTTGGCATTTACAGTTGCTCAATTTCAGTATGGAAATAACTTTGAACAGCTTGTCTGATGGGATGTGGTCTATGACGGTGCCGTTTCTGAGAGCGGCTACCTTTAGCTCTTTTTTATCTTTTATGTCTTTTTCCATTGTTTTTCTTTTAATGACGGATGCTAAGGAATTTTTTTTCTGCTTTTTATAGACCTAGAAGGTCGCAGATGACGGCTTGTCTTGCAAATACGCCGTTTCTGGCTTGCTCGAAGTAGTAAGCTTTCTCGTTTTCGTCCACCTCTTGCTCTATCTCGTTTACGCGGGGCAATGGATGGAGAATCTTCATGTTAGCTTTTGTGTGTTCGAGCAGGCTGTTTTTCAAGATGTATATATTCTTCACCTTTTCATATTCGAAGAGGTCGGTGAAGCGTTCCTTCTGTACGCGGGTCATATAGAGGATGTCGGCGTCGGCGATGTTGTTTTCGCTCAGTTCGCTGTGCTCCTCATATCTGATGCCGTTCTTCTTGCAGAACATCTTATACTCGTCGGGCATCTTCAGCTCGTCTGGTGCGATGAAGGAGAAGGTGGGGTTGAAGTGCGACATCGCCATCAGTAGCGAGTGTACGGTTCTTCCATATTTAAGGTCGCCAACCATGCATATTTTCAGGTTGTCGAGCTTGCCTTGCGTCTTTTGGATGGAATATAGGTCCAGCATGGTCTGTGTTGGATGTTGGTTGGCTCCGTCTCCGGCGTTGACAACTGGCACGCTGGCCACCTCGGATGCGTATCTTGCGGCTCCTTCGATGGGGTTGCGCATAACGATGAGGTCTACGTAGTTGCTCACCATTTTAATGGTGTCTTTCAATGTCTCACCTTTGGTGCCGCTGGTTGTTGATGCGTCCGCAAACCCGATGACACGACCTCCTAACCTATTTACTGCGGTCTCAAAACTTAATCTTGTCCTTGTGGACGGTTCAAAGAATAGGGTGGCAACAACTTTTCCATCCAAAATCTTCTGGTTGGGATTCTTTTCGAAAGCGGACGCTTTCTCCAAAATCTGAAGAATTTTTTCTTTTGAATAATCTGAGATCGAAACTAAACTTTTTACACTCATGATTTTTGTCTCTTTTATATGAGGAGTCAATGATGGATGGCTTCTCTGTTATGAAAAAAAACCAATATAAGCCCGAACTTATATTGGTTTCTTGCTATTTGATTTGAATATTATTTTTCTTAAAATTAATCATTGACCGATGTCTTTTGCCTTTGTGACAAATTTATAATTCCTTTTGCAAAAATAAGAAGAAATTCGGGATCGGATGAAAAAATGACTCCCGATTTTTTAACCGTTCTTGTGCTTTTTTCCCGAAAGCCAATATTCTTCCCGTCACATCAGGTGGTAGGCTACTGTGAGTCCTGCCATGACGATGGAGACCATGCTCATCAGTTTGATTAGAATGTTCAGCGACGGGCCTGACGTGTCTTTAAACGGGTCTCCGACCGTGTCGCCTACTACGCAGGCTTTGTGGTTGCTGGATCCTTTCCCTCCGCAATGGCCGTCTTCCACGTATTTCTTTGCGTTGTCCCAGGCACCTCCGGCGTTAGCCATGAAGACAGCCAGAACGAATCCACAGGAGAGCCCGCCGATGAGTAGGCCCAGCACTCCTGCAACGCCGAAGATGACCCCTATGCAGATAGGGATTACGATGGCTAGAATGGAAGGAAGCAGCATCTCCTTCTGGGCTCCCTTGGTCGATATCTCTACGCAACGCGCATAGTCTGGAGTGGCTTCGCCTTCCAATATCCCCTTTATTTCGCGAAATTGGCGGCGCACCTCTGTCACCATCCTTTGGGCGGCGCGTCCAACGGCGTTCATCGTCAGTCCGCAAAACAAGAATGCCATCATGGCTCCGATGAAGATGCCCACCAGCACCTTTGGGTTCATCAGGTTTACTTGATAGTAGTTCATGAAGTCGACGAGCGAAGCCGATGCGGTGGAAATCACCTCGTCTCCGATGGTTATGGAGTCTGTACCGATGCGTATCAGCGCAATCTTTATCTCTTCCACGTAGGATGCCAATAGAGCTAATGCGGTGAGGGCTGCCGAACCTATGGCAAACCCTTTTCCTGTAGCTGCCGTCGTGTTGCCGAGTGCGTCGAGAGCGTCCGTGCGGTTGCGCACCTCCTTGTCCAGTCCGCTCATCTCGGCATTTCCGCCGGCGTTGTCGGCGATAGGGCCGTAGGCGTCTGTTGCGAGGGTGATGCCCAATGTGGATAGCATACCTACGGCGGCGATGCCGATGCCGTATAGTCCACGGCTAAGGTTTGCGGCCGACAAGAAATTCTGGGTGTCGAACCCGATGGCGCATAGATAGGCCATGATGATGGCGATGCCGATGGTGATTACAGGAATGGCGGTTGAGAGCATTCCGAGTCCAAGTCCGGAGATGATGACGGTGGCCGGTCCTGTTTCCGAACTCTCGGCTACTTTTTGCGTTGGGCGGTAGGAGTGTGAGGTGTAGTATTCGGTGGCTTGCCCGATGATGATTCCGGCGGCAAGTCCGCAGACAACGGAGAAGGATATGCCTACCCAGTTTTCTATACCTATATAATATAGGATGACGAATGTGGCGATGGCGATGAGGAATGAGCTCGTGTTGACGCCTCTGCTGAGAGAACGGAGCAGGTCTTTCATCTGCGCACCCTCTTTTGTCTTGACCAAAAATATTCCGAATATGGAGAGTAGGACGCCGAAGGCGGCTATGAGCATCGGAGCGAATATGGCCTTTATCTGCATCTCGGAAGAAGATGCGAAGGCTGCTGCGCCTAGTGCTGCTGTGGCTAGAATCGAACCGGCGTAAGATTCGTAGAGGTCGGCTCCCATGCCGGCCACGTCACCTACATTGTCGCCCACGTTGTCGGCGATGGTGGCGGGGTTTCTCGGGTCATCTTCCGGTATGCCGGCTTCTACCTTACCTACAAGGTCGGCACCCACGTCGGCCGCTTTCGTGTAGATACCTCCGCCCACACGGGCGAAGAGTGCCTGCGTGGAGGCTCCCATTCCGAAGGTCAGCATGGTGGTGGTGATGAATGTCAGCTTGCTGCCTGATTCGGGTACGAAATAGTCAAGAATCAGATACCATAGGGATATGTCGAGCAGAGCCAGTCCCACTACCGTAAGTCCCATTACGGCACCAGAGCGGAATGCAACCTGCAGACCCTTGTCCAGCGACTTCTGTGCGGCGTTGGCTGTTCTTGCGGAAGCGTAGGTGGCGGTCTTCATTCCGAAGAAGCCGGCAAGCCCAGAAAAAAATCCTCCTGTAAGGAATGCGAATGGTACCCATCCGTTCTGAAGCCCGAAGACGGCCATGACGGCAAAAAGAACGGCTAGTATGGCAAATACTATTCCTACGATTTTATACTGCTGTTTGAGGTAGGCCATGGCTCCCTCCCTTACGTATAGCGCAATCTGCTTCATTCTGGCTGTCCCTTCATCCTCTCTCATCATCTTTCTGAAGAAGAAGTATGCGAATCCCAATGCGAGGACGGAAGCCAAGGGAATTAGAAAGAAAAAGTTACTCATGATAGTATGTTTTTAGTTCTGAAATAACAACATAGTGCTTTGTTGGCTGTTAGGATACAATTCTCTTACATGATTGTTTTCTAATGTTTGCTAATTTATAGAAAAAACAAATTAATTGTTTGTTTGGCGATATGTTGTTGAGCATTTCCATGATGCCTCGTTTGGTAACCGTCAAAAATAACTTGTGCCGATTCTGATGAAATGCCGTTGGCGTTATCTCTTGGCAGGAAAAAAAGTTTGCGCTTTTGCCTGCGTTACAAGAGATTTGGCTCACACCTCCGCAGCTAAAGTCAATAGATCATCTCCTCTGAGGTGGTTGGTTGGATTGGGAATAGCCCGCACTAGATATGTTGAACTATACCAAGTCGTTTTTTATGCTCGCTTGAATTTTATTTTAATCAATATGTAGCTGTTTTTGTGTTTTTATTATCATAATAGTATTGTTATGTTGAAAAATGTGTCTTTTTGCTCTATAATATTTGGCTTCTGCTTCTGCTATTGTTACGTCATATCGTTTTATTTTTGTTGATTATAGTTACTGTTTAAAATTTATTTGACTATAAAACTATCAAATCGTAATTACTATACATTATTTCTCTGCAAAATGTGTGTTTTTCTTTCTGCAAGTCTCTTGTGTTTGTATTTTTGTAGTGTCAAAAAGAAAGAAAAAATACAATAATTAAATAAAAGTGATTTGATAATTATGTTTTTGATTTCATTTTGTATGTTTTTTTAAATGAAAGTGAAACTTTAAAAATTGGATTATGAAAAGGATTAAGATTTTAATGGTGGCAGTTGCGAGTGTGCTTTCTACAACTCTATTCGCAGGAGAGGCGGATACGACAACGTCAAAGGTGGAATTTTCGGCGGGAGCAGATCTCGTTAGTTCGTATGTGTGGCGTGGTTCACGGGTGACAGGAGCCAGTTTCCAGCCTTCGGTAGGTGTCTCTTATGCAGGATTTTCGTTGGGTGCTTGGGGTTCGTCCAACTTTGATAATACGATCAACGAGGTAGACTGGACATTGGGCTATGGAGTAGGAGGCTTTTCGGTAGGTGTTACCGATTATTTCGGTCCATATGTGGATGCGGAGGCTCCTAAGTATTTTGCGGATAAGAGCCATATCTTGGAGGCAACCGTTGGTTTCGATTTCGGTTCGGTTTGTGAGAAATTCCCGCTATCGATAGTATGGAACACTAACTTTCTGAACGACTTGGATGAAGCAGAGGATGAGCGTTATTCAACGTATGTGGAACTGGGATATCCGGTTTCCGTTGGTGATGTTCAGTTGGCCTTTGCGGTAGGTCTTACCACTTGGGATGGCATGTACTCGGATGGTCTGAATGTAGTAAACTTGTCCATAACGGGATCGAAGGAGATTAAGGTGACGGATAGCTTCTCTCTTCCTGTGTTCTCTCAAGTAATCTTGAATCCGGATACGGAGAATATATATATGGTGTTTGGATTGAGCTTCTAGTAAGCTCTCCAAATGCTCGGAATAATGGCAATTCAATTAATAATAACTGATTTTAAAACTTTACGGCGATGAAGAAAATCGAAGCGATAATCAGAAAAACGAAGTTCGAGGATGTGAAAGACGCACTACTCGAGGCTGACATAGAGTGGTTTTCCTATTACGAGGTGAGGGGTGTTGGAAAGGCCCGTCAGGGTAGGATTTACCGTGGTGTGGTTTATGACACCAGCTATATAGAGCGGATTTTGATATCCATAATTGTCCGCGATAAAAATGTGGAAAAGACTATTGAGGCAGTGAAAAATGCGGCTCGTACGGGCGAGATAGGGGATGGTAGGATCTTCGTCATTCCGGTAGAAGACGCCATCCGGATCAGAACGGGAGATAGGGGCGACAACTCTCTTTTCAATGCCGAACAGGAGGTGTAGATAGTATGTGACATGAACATTTTAACGAATTAAAAATATAAGATTATGGATAGGATTTTTAAATATATAACGACAAGGGCCTTTTGGATAGGTGTCATGGTGATGCTTTTTGTAGGTTCGGTTTCTGCCCAAGGGGATGCGGTAGCTGACAGTGTGGCGGAAAAAGCAGATACGATGGTGACAGCGGCAGACACGGCCATGGTTGCCGTGGCGGAGACAGTCGCAGCGACAGAAGAGAGTAGTAGCCCAATCAACTCATTGGATACGGTCTGGGTTTTATTGGCTGCCATGTTGGTGTTCTGGATGCAACCGGGCTTCGCCTTGGTTGAGGCTGGTTTCACGAGGACAAAGAATACTGCCAATATTTTGATGAAGAACTTCATTGACTTCATTCTTGGAACGTTGTTGTTCTGGTTCATCGGTTTCGGTATCATGTTCGGCGTGGGTGATTTTATGGGAATGCCAAACTTCTTCTCACTTGACTTTTATGGAGATACGAATGTTCCAAAAGAGGGATTCTTGATTTTCCAAACAGTGTTCTGTGCCACTGCGGCGACAATTGTCTCTGGTGCTATGGCAGAACGTACTAAGTTCTCCATGTATATTGTTTACTCTTTGTTCATTACTGGATTGGTTTATCCTATCTCCGGACATTGGACTTGGGGAGGTGGCTGGTTGAGCGAACTTGGATTCCATGATTTTGCTGGATCTACAATCGTTCACTCTGTTGGTGGCTGGATTGCCTTAGTTGGTGCCGCGATACTTGGCCCTCGTGTTGGTAAGTATGGCAAAGATGGCAAGTCTAGAGCAATTCCTGGACATAACTTGACAATTGCGGCGTTGGGTGTGTTTATCCTTTGGTTAGGATGGTTCGGCTTCAACCCAGGATCTCAATTGGCTGCGGATGGTGCGGAGAATGCAATTGCAATTTCTCATGTGTTTCTTACTACAAACATAGCTGCTGTCGCTGGTGGTTTTGCCGCTGTGTTCGTCTCTTGGATCAAATACGGAAAACCATCTTTGTCTTTGACTTTGAATGGAATATTGGCCGGATTGGTTGGTATCACAGCGGGTTGTGACGTGGTTGGCGCAGGTGGCGCGGCTTTAATCGGTCTTATATGCGGTACGGTGATGATATTCTCTGTCGAATTTATCGACAAGGTGCTGAAAATTGACGATCCGGTTGGTGCATCTTCCGTTCACGGTGTATGTGGTTGCCTCGGAACTTTATTGACAGGTGTATTTGCAGTAGATGGTGGCCTCCTTTATGGTGGCGGATTCTCGATGTTGGGAATCCAAGCTTTAGGTGCTTTGACAATCGGTGTTTGGGCTGCTGCTTGTGGATTCATCATCTTTAAAGTGGTAGACAAGGTTCACGGATTGAGAGTTCCTGCCCGTATAGAGGAAGAGGGATTGGATGTCTACGAACATGGAGAGAGCGCATACAACTGATTTTTGGAAGAATTCATTCTTCGGTTTTTAATATTAATATCTAATTTCGTTATCATTCGCAGGGGACATCTTTTAGGTGTCTCCTGTTTTTATTTAGAGGGTGGAGCCGGATGGAAAAGGTGTGCGTGCTTCACTTTCTTTCCCTTGATTTTGCCTTTCGTCCGTTTTTATTTGGCATTGGTAGATGAAAAAGTAGTCTGTGGGGTCCTTCTGTTGGTAGATCCAATTTTTGTAACTTTATTTGTATAAAGTCAAACGGGAGAAACGGAGAAGTCCGAATCTCATAATAATTACGATTATGAAAACAAATAAGATTATATGGATTGCAATGTGCTCGGCAGCGTTGCTATTTTCAAGTTTTGAGATGCAGGCTCAGCGCTCATCTTCTAGCAGGTCTTCAGATGGTAGGACAACGGAGAGCAGAGGTAGCTCTGGTTCTACAAGATCGGGTTCGACATCAAATTCTTCTTCCCGTTCTGCGGCAGACAATGGTCGTTCCGGCAGCTCCTCTGTGTCTAAAACGCGAAGCGTAAATACCCAACAGCCGAAGGCAACTCCTGCCCCTAGTGCCACGATGGAGAAGAGAGGCTCTGTACAGACTGGGACAGCAAACAAGAAGTTGAAGGCAGAAAGAGTTTCGCCAAGCGAAAACTACAGGAAACTGCCAACAAGAGGAGCTTTTGTCTCCAAGTCGAAGGCGGTTAAGAAGTCTCAGCTGATCAGACATAACAACCATGATTATTATTATAAGAATGGCATCTTCTATCATCATACCAACGATAGATATGTCGTTTCCCGCCCTCCGGTAGGCGTTCGGGTCTCTGTAATCCCGACACCGCGTGTCATCTGGTTGCGCAATGTTCGCTACTATTACTATTATGGAACGTTTTATACCATGACTCCTGCCAAAGAATATGAGGTGGTGATGCCGCCTGTTGGTGCTATCGTGGAGAGCATTCCGGAGGGTTACGAGAAGTTGGAGATAGATGGCAATACCTATTATATTGTGGATGGAGTGCAGTATAAGGCTGTTGTTTATGATGGGGAAATATGGTATGAGGTTTTGAAGATAATAGATTGACAGATACAATGCTACGCTCATTTGGAATTGGCGTAATCGAAAATTTTAGGCAAACCAAAACATCTATATTAGAAGAAGACGGCGGCAGAAGTTGAGTAACGTTCTGTCGCTGTCTTTTTGTACGCCCAGCATGGGCGTAATCTTATGGGTGAAAGTCCCTAGCGAGCCCTAATAGTGGGAATCGTATAGCCAAAGGCAAGGGTGTCCATAGCGATGTGGAATCTGAAGGAAGCTGGCGGCAAAAGTCTGACCTGACGAACAGAAATCAGATACAAGGCTAAAGTGTGAGGGTAAGTTTGCAAAACAAAACAAAGCCCTATAACTATTCGGAATCACACATAGTAAATCTGGTGGGTATAAGGCGGAAAGATTACGTTCTTATCTGGGGAGGTCTCACAGACGTGTGGATATATTTTTCCATAAACACGGAGTAAAGCTTGTTGTGAGAAGTCAGCCGAAGACATAGTACCAATATGAATATGTTGGGAAGGTCTGAACTTCGCAGTTTGTAAGTAAATGAATGTTACTTGAAGAGTATAGAATGCCGAATTAAGTACTAAAGTACTTGCTGTCTCTAAAGAAATAGGACGGAATCTGAAAGGTATAGAGAAGTGCAGAGCTTGGACAGATAACTGAAAACAACAGCAAACGCACTGTCAATGGTGTCAAAGCGAGGAACCGCCACGTGCCGAACGGCATGCGTGGTGGTGTGTGAGGACAATGAGGGAATTAATCCCTCATTTCCTACACGATTCTTTTTCCGTGCTATCCAAAATCTTTTTCCGGATTCTGTCGTCCCCTCTACTTTTTCTCGCCCCATAGGTGCTTCATATTCTCTTCCAAACGTGCTTCTGCCGGATTGGGTTGCGCTTCCCATAGTTTTGTCCCTTGAATCTCTTCCGGCATATAGGCTTGATTGACGAAGTGGCCTTCGTAGTCATGCGCATATTTGTACTCTTTCCCGTAGTTTAGCTCTTGCATAAGTTTTGTGGGCGCATTTCTTAGATGGAGCGGAACGGGTATGTCTCCTGTCTTGTTGACTATTTCCAACGCTTTCCCGATGGCCATGTAGGCGGAGTTGCTCTTCGGGCTGGTAGCCAAGTAGACGGTGGCTTCCGCCAATAGGATCCTCCCTTCCGGCCATCCTATCTTTTGTAGCGCGTCGAAGCAGGCGTTGGCGAGGAGCAGCGCGTTCGGATTGGCCAGGCCGATGTCTTCGGCGGCGGAGATGACCAGCCGCCTGGCTATGAATTTTGGGTCTTCTCCGCCCGCCACCATCCGTGCCAGCCAGTAGATGGCGGCGTCAGGGTCGCTGCCTCTGATGGATTTGATGTAGGCCGAGATGATGTCGTAGTGCATCTCTCCGTTCTTGTCGTATGCGTTGGGGTTTTGTTGCAGCCGCTCCACCACCTTCTCGTTTGTGATGTGGATGGGCTTGCCCTCCTCCTCTGCATTGATGACCAGCTCTATTATGTTCAGCAGCTTGCGGGCGTCTCCTCCGGAGAAGCGAAGCATGGCGTCTGTTTCATCCAGAAATATTTCCCGTTTCTTTAGCTCCGTATCATTCTTTATGACATGATTTGCCAGTTCGAGCAAGTCGTCCTTGTCCAGCGACTTGAGCACATAGACTTGGCATCTGGAAAGCAAAGGCGTGATGACCTCGAAAGATGGATTCTCTGTCGTGGCGCCGATGAGAGTGACGATGCCCTGTTCCACTGCCCCAAGTAGGGAGTCCTGCTGGGCCTTCGTGAATCGATGTATCTCGTCGATGAAAAGGATGGGAGGAGGTGTGTTGAAAAAACGGGTGCCTTTGGCCTTGTCTATCACCTCCCGTACCTCCTTTACCCCCGCACTGATGGCGCTGAGCGTGAAGAACGGACGTTCCAGCCTTTTTGCGATGATGTTGGCAAGTGTTGTCTTCCCTACTCCCGGAGGTCCCCATAGGATGAAGGAGGAGACGTGGCCTGAGTCGAGCATCCGGCGGAGTATGGAGTGCTCGCCGACCAGATGCTTCTGGCCTATGTAATCATTGAGCGTCTGTGGACGCATTCTTTCTGCTAAGGGTTGCATTTCTTTTTTTCGTTAGAATTCATGTCTCTTTTTTCATCATGGAATGATATTTCGTTCCTAGAAATGAAGATGGAACATCTTCTGCAAAGATAGAAGATATGAGGCAATTTTAAAATTCAAAAATAGAATGTTCGTGATAAAAAGAAACAAATGAAGAGAAATGAAGAGAAATGAAGAGGAAATAGAAACCTATCTTCTCTGTTTTGATAAAAAACATTACGATATGAAATAAAATTAGACAAAAAAGTATTAGTTTTGCAATTCAAAATCTCACGATTGTTTGTTAAAAAAGACAAGAAATGCGTCGTGCTACAAGAATGGTTCGAAAAAACGGGAGGTTTTTGGACTTCTTTGTCGTTTGTAAGATTCTGTTCTGGATTTTGAAAAAGAATGACGAATTAGAAATTTTATAGATATTATTTTAAGAAAACAAAGCAATGAGCGAAGAAAAGAAATCCGAAGCGTTGAGGTATCACGCAGAAGGTAGACCTGGAAAAATTCAGGTAGTACCAACTAAACCAACGGCAACCCAGATGGACTTGGCATTGGCTTACTCTCCAGGTGTGGCAGAGCCATGTCTTGCTATCCAGAAAGACCAACAATTGGCTTATGACTATACGGCAAAAGGCAACTTGGTGGCTGTAATCTCCAACGGAACGGCGGTTCTTGGTTTGGGTGATATCGGTGCGTTGTCAGGAAAACCGGTGATGGAAGGTAAGGGTTTGCTTTTCAAAATCTTCGCTGACATTGATGTTTTTGATATTGAAGTGGACGAAAAGGATATTGACAAATTCTGCCAAACGGTGAAGGCTATCGCCCCAACTTTTGGTGGTATCAATTTGGAAGATATAAAGGCTCCTCAATGTTTTGAGATTGAGGACCGTTTGAAAAAGGAGTTGGATATTCCTTTGATGCACGATGACCAGCATGGTACTGCCATCATCTCTGCCGCAGGATTGAAGAACGCGTTGGAGGTCGTTGGTAAGAAGATTGAAAACGCCAGAATCGTTGTTAACGGAGCCGGTGCTGCTGCCAATTCTTGTACTCGCCTTTACATGGCTTTGGGTGCAAAATTGGAGAACATCGTGATGTGCGATTCTAAGGGTGTCATCAATACTAAACGTACAGACTTGAACGACAGAAAGAAACCTTTCGCTACTTCAAGAGATATCACTACTTTGGCGGAAGCTGTTAAGGATGCAGATGCATTCTTAGGCCTTTCTGTTGGTGGCGTCCTTTCTAAGGAGATGGTCCGTTCTATGGCGAAAGATCCTATCGTTTTCGCTTTGGCCAATCCAAATCCTGAAATCACTTATGAGGATGCCAAGGCTTCTCGTCCTGACTTGATTTTTGCAACAGGACGTTCCGATTATCCTAACCAGATAAATAACGTATTGGGATTCCCTTACATCTTCCGTGGTGCTTTGGATACAAGATCTTCTGCCATCAATGAGGAGATGAAGCTGGCTGCTGTGCTTGCATTGGCAGATTTGGCTAAGAAACCGGTTCCTGAGGTGGTAAGTTTGGCCTACAACGGAAAGAGGATGTCTTTCGGACGTGAATATATCATCCCTACCGCATTTGATCCTCGTTTGTTGGAGACGGTTGCTCCTGCTGTTGCTAAGGCAGCCATGGAGTCTGGCGTAGCTCGTCGTCCTATCCAAGACTGGGACGAGTATCGTGAACAGCTACGTAAGAGAATGGGCTTGGACAACAAACTCATCAATAGTTTGACGGAGAAGGCTAAGTCTAATCCTAAGCGTGTCGTGTTTACGGAGGCTAACAATGTCAATATGCTTGCCGCCGCTTCTATCACGAAGAGAGAGGGAATCTGTATTCCTATCTTGTTGGGTAATGAGGAACGTATCTCTAAAATCGCTGCCGAGAATAATATAGACATCAATGGCATCGAAATTGTGAATCTTCGTCATGATAGAGAGGAGGCTCGCCGTTGCCGTTACGCTAAGTATATGGCTGAAAAGTTGGCCCGTAAGGGATACTCTTATTCCGAGTCTAACGAGAAGATGTATGACCGCAACTACTTCGGTACCATGATGGTAGAGGCAGGTGATGCTGACGCAATGATTACTGGCGTTTACACGAAATATACGGATGCTATCAAGCCGGCTTTGGATATCATCGGCACCCGCGATGGAATTAACCGTATCGCAGCGATGAACATCGTGAATACGAGAAAGGGAACTTACTTCTTTGCTGATACGTTGGTGAACAACCGTCCTTCCTCAGAGGCTTTGGTGGAGATTGCTAAGTTGACAAACCAGTCAGTGAAGCTGTTTACCGAGACTCCGGTTATGGCAATGTTGTCATACTCTAACTTTGGCGCAGATGTGACCGGTAGCCCTTGTACTGTTCATGAGGCTGTGGAGACTCTTCATAGGGATTATCCGGATATGCTCGTTGATGGTGAAATGCAGGTTAACTTTGCATTGGATAAAAAACTCCGCCATGAAAAATTCCCGTTCAGTAAAATCGACGGAATGGATGTCAATACGTTGATTTTCCCTAATCTGAATTCTGGAAATATTGCTTACAAGATGATGCTTGAAATCGGTCTTGCTGAGAATGTTGGTCCTGTTCAGATGGGTTTGAAGAAGCCTGTTCATGTGTTGGATGTGGAGAGCTCTGTTCGAGATATTGTTAACATGACGGCTATTGCTGTAATTGACGCTCAGATATGTGGAAAGAATAAATGATTCTTTTTCGATATAGATAAGAGAAGGCTTCGGGGTAAATCCCGAAGCCTTTTTTGTCGTTTCAGGTAGGGCGGCATTTTTAACCGCATTCTTGTCTGCAGACTATCGTCTGTTAGTATAAGGATGCGGTTGTGTGTTGAATGTTGTGATGATAATGTAAATTTTGTCATCTTTTGTAAAAAAGAAAACAGGTCGGAACCGCATTCTTTGAATTGTTTTTGTAGATTTGTATAGATAGTATTTGTGTCTGCGCTTACCGCATTCTTGTTGATTAAGGTGTAAAACTGAAGATTGTCACATGACAATCGAATCTGTTTCATTTTTTTTGAGGACATGGTCTTACTGGCCTATATTTATGCGTAATTGCAGAATATGGATGCTTATGAACTGAAATGCTTATTTTATAATGTGTGTCTTTTATGGAGGGTTTGTTTGTGAAAAAGTTTTTTCTTATTAATGTTGCGTTGTTCTTGTCGTTTGTCATTTGCTGTATAGCTTGTTCTGACGATGAGTTTTATTCTCGAGGTAATACGCATAGGGTAACCAGTCCGACATCAAAGTCGACCTCTCTCTTTGTTGCTACAGACCGTCACGAGACTGGGTCTGGAAATAATCTGACTGCCATGTTGCAGACTATTGCCCAAAATTTTAACACTACGGTACCTACCACCATATTGTTGGGTGGCGATTATGTGGGCTCTGGTCCGGATAAGGGAGATACGGGCCAGCCCGTGTTTAATGTGACGGATGTGAAGGCAGATATAATCAAGGCGCTTGGTTGTGATGCCAAATATGATGTGCTGCTCACGTATGGCTCCCATGACAAAGGTGCATCGGAGGGTTATTCCGAATTCTATAGCGGACCCCGTGCCTGTGATGGCTATTATACGTATGGCATCAGTTATGCGCAAATGCGCTATGCCACCGATTCGGTCACCAGAGCTAATGATACCACTTATGTCCGTGAGGTGTATGCTACAATCGATACAATCACTCATGACACCATTTCGGTCGATACCATCAATAGAATGGAAGTCGGCGTTTATGATGGACTGGATTTGTCAGATCCGTTTGGCATCTCTGCCGAGAGTGGTGCGCATCGGTTCCGGGCTTGGGTCAATACCTTGTCAGACCATGCTCCTATTGTCATCATGTCACACTTGCCTTTGCATGCCAATCGTAAAGACAATGCGGGCGCTCTCATTTGGTTCGATGTCATTAGCGAGGCTGCCAAATCGCACAGTGTCATTGTGTTCTTTGGCCATAACCATACACTTGAGGAAAAAGGGAATGTCACGGATGCATATAACTATATGTTGACTCCGGGAGAACGCATTCAGATACAAAGTGCTGATTCTGTTTGTGATAAGGTACTTAACTTTACGTATGGCAACGCCGGTTATGTGAAATTGGGATTTTCGTCTCTTGTGACTTTCTCTGATGTGGATAATGACGGATCTATCGATCGCCTGACCATCTGCCGTTATAGTGTCAATGGCGATAATGTGGATAAATTCGGACTTACAGGAAAGAAAAATCCTATAACATTACCTTGTGTGCGTTGATGGTGTGCCGTACTGGATGTGGAAATGTTGGGAACAACTCGTCTTGCATTGACGGGAAAAGACGAAAGGTAGGTTGTGAACCTAAATTTCGCAAATTCTCGAAATCAACGCCTCTGTCATGAAATTTATGTTCATGCGATTCGTTATAAAAATCAATGTCATGCATTACAATTTTTCAAATATATGATTACAACAGAATACGTCATCACCGCCTTGATCATGGCATTGTTACCAGGAACGGGCGTCGTTTTCACGATTGGTACAGGATTAATCCGCAAAACAAAATATGGCATTGTAGCCGCCATCGGTTGCACGTTTGGAATTATACCGCATATGATAGCTTGCATATTGGGCCTTTCTGCAATTATGCAGTTTAGTGCCGAACTGTTTGCGACCATCAAATATGCCGGAGTTGCGTACCTTTGCTATCTTGCCGTAATGACATGGAAAAATGCAGGTTCAAACATGAAAGAACCAGATACTTATGGTGGATACATTTCTATCGTAAGAAAAGGTATTCTCATTAATCTGCTAAATCCGAAGCTTACTATCTTTTTCTTGTCATTCCTACCGCAATATCTGCCGTCAGACGTAACAAACGCCTCTATGAATATGGTTGCTTTAAGTCTTGTGTTTATGCTTGCTACGTTTGTCGTTTTTGTCGGATATGCAGTTGCCGCTGGTGCTGTGAGCTCGTTTGTTCAAAAAAACAAATCTTCCATGAGATGGCTCGAACGTGGATTTGCCGGTGTCTTCGCAGCCTTTGCGGTCAAGTTGGCGCTACAAAACAAATGAGTTTTTCGCAAATATTGCAAAACTATACTTGCAGTGACGTCAATTGCCTATCTGTTGTTCAAACTTGTGGATTCCATGCGGAAAGACCCCTGAAGGTTGGTCGGAAGCTGTGGTTGAGCCTGTTGAATGGAGTAAAATAAGTAATGACAATATTAAAACTATTATAGAATGGAAAAAAATAAGCAGAGCGGAACTTCGTAATGAAATGAAGAATGGAGACAGCTTTCCAAAAATTAGGGAAGCAGCAAAAACAGAATTGTATTCTTTTATGGTTGGCGATGTTTGAGGATTGAGTGCCGACGGATGGATGAAAACAATCCCTAATTTGGTGGTCGAATATCTACAAATGTTTCTTGAAGAAGGAATTATAACGAACGAGCAGATAAACAGAGAACTCTTAAGATTGATGTGTCCGTTAAGGAGAATGCGTGGCTGGTTCTTATGTATATAGAGGAGCAATTAAGAATTCTTCAGTTTGCCGAGTACTCCTATACCATACGAATAGACATAGATATGTTAATAGAGAAATTGATGAAGATGCCGTACGAATATTGGGACAACAAGTTTCTATTCGATTTGCTGGAAATTTAAATGCGTTGACCATGAATTAAGAAGCTGTCTTTAGGTTTCAGTCGAAAATAGTTGCATGGCAATTGCAAAAAAAATAATTTTTTTGAAGTTTCAAGACATCTTGCGTGGGTGATTCTCCGTCCATCCCGTAGGAGTGTTCTCATTCTATCGTTAGAAAGAAAAGGCGGGACGGCATTCCATCGAAAACGCCGAGTCCATCCGTCGTCGCTGGTTCTTGGTCTGGATTTGCTGGACGAACAGGATTTTTTTTTCAAAAAACACCTTACTGCCGACAGGCAGACATCTGCCTTTGTTTGCGGTGGGGTGCATAGGAAGGAGAAAAAATTTTTTTGAATATTTGCGTAAGGAAGACACGATAGTCTTTGGTTTTTTGCGTAAAAAGACATTGCTTTATGTACCATCAACACTGCGATAGTAGAGGCAGGAAAAGGTGATGAACGTAAATTCGTGAAACTAAAGGAAATAGAATGAGCAGACTAGGAAAGTTAAGGCAATCAGGCTTTTATTCCATATATAAAGGTCAGTCATGTCGACTTGATAGGAGTAGCGAAATATCGAATATAAGATTATGGGGAAACGAACCGATTATTTTCCTTTCTTCCCCCACCGAGTTGACCTCAGCGTATGAAATGGACGTTTATATGGAAGCGGATGGCTACAAACTGTATAATTGGGGATATAACAAAGAGAACGACCTGTCAGTGCTCTCCGTTAATGAAGAGGAGGTAAAGCATTCCCAGTGCGATATGATCGATATAATAATTGTGGAGTTGTTTATGTGCCTGACGATCGGATAGATTCGACAAGGGAGGAGCGCAGGCCCATAAAGGGTTTCCCGTTCAGCACAGCACCGGTGTCCTACTATAGGATATACGGGCGGTGGCAGGACGAGATGCTGGAGTAGGGATATGATGCCCCGCTGCCGCCCCCCGCCGCCGCGCGATTGCATCGCGTGGCAGCGTGAAAGAAAATACTATGGGTAGAAATTGTAAAAATAAAAAGAAACCGGAATGGGATGGAGGCAGATATGGGACCAAGAGCATACAAGGAAGAGGTGATGGGCTGTTGCGACTGGGTGCGCGATACCCTAGAGGCATCGTTCCCGGAATCTGCGACAGCGGAAACGGATTATTAATGGAATGATGAGGATGGATGTCAGCTTGCTTGGGGGTACAGGTTTGGCATTAAGGCTCCATATGAGAATATCCACATCATTTGCAGTTTTTTTCGTCGGCAATTCGATGGAGAGGTTTTTTTGTGGAATGTTCTTTCCGTGCTCCTTCCCCTAAGGACGAAGGACATCCATTTAGGCGTGCCACGCGGCCGGACGCCCTATAAGTGGGGATGAGTCCGGTGCGCTATGCCTCCGCATCCGCAACCGCCTCATAACCAGCCGCAACCAAAAAACGTCGAAAATAACCGAAAAAAACATGCCGGAAAGTTTGGAGGGGGAGAAGGAAAGGGCTACTTTTGCACCCGCTTTCGAGAGGTAAGCGCCGCGGCCGGAAGGCTTCGGGAGACTTAAAAAAACTTCGGAAAAAGTTTGGCGGTTAAAAAAAAGGTTCTACCTTTGCAACCGCAAACGAGAGGGGTTAAGCCGAGGGTGCCGGAGGGCTCCGAGGACGCAGAAGGAGAGATCTTTGAGGTATTGGCGATAGACGAAAAGGAAAGACAGGAAAGCAACAAGCAAGGCGACCGTCAAGAAGAAGAGACAACGGAAGTCCATGAGAACAAGAAAAGAACAATTCATACAACGGAGAGTTTGATCCTGGCTCAGGATGAACGCTAGCGACAGGCCTAACACATGCAAGTCGAGGGGTAGCAGGGAGCTTGCTCCGCTGACGACCGGCGCACGGGTGAGTAACGCGTATGCAACCTGCCCGCAGTCCCGGGATAGCCTCCCGAAAGGGAGATTAAGACCGGATGGAGCCGGCCCGCCGCATGGCGGGCCGGCCAAACGAGGGGACGGCGGATGGGCATGCGTTCCATTAGGTAGTAGGCGGGGCAACGGCCCACCTAGCCTGCGATGGATAGGGGTCCTGAGAGGGAGGTCCCCCACACTGGTACTGAGACACGGACCAGACTCCTACGGGAGGCAGCAGTGAGGAATATTGGTCAATGGGCGGAAGCCTGAACCAGCCATGTCGCGTGCAGGACTACGGCCCTACGGGTCTTAAACTGCTTTTATGCGGGGATAAAGTCGGCCACGAGTGGCCGATTGCAGGTACCGCATGAATAAGGATCGGCTAACTCCGTGCCAGCAGCCGCGGTAATACGGAGGATCCGAGCGTTATCCGGATTTATTGGGTTTAAAGGGTGCGTAGGCGGCCTGTCAAGTCGGCGGTGAAACCCCCGGGCTCAACCCGGGGACTGCCGTCGAAACTGGCGGGCTAGAGTACGTTGGGAGTGCGCGGAATGTGTGGTGTAGCGGTGAAATGCATAGATATCACACAGAACACCGATCGCGTAGGCAGCGCACTACGCCGCAACTGACGCTGAGGCACGAAGGCGCGGGGATCGAACAGGATTAGATACCCTGGTAGTCCGCGCAGTAAACGATGGATGCTCGCCGTCCGCGATACACAGCGGGTGGCCAAGCGAAAGCGATAAGCATCCCACCTGGGGAGTACGCCGGCAACGGTGAAACTCAAAGGAATTGACGGGGGCCCGCACAAGCGGAGGAACATGTGGTTTAATTCGATGATACGCGAGGAACCTTACCCGGGCTTGAAATGTGGAGGAACGGCGGGGAAACCCGCCGGCCAGCAATGGCCTCCATGTAGGTGCTGCATGGTTGTCGTCAGCTCGTGCCGTGAGGTGTCGGCTTAAGTGCCATAACGAGCGCAACCCCTGCCCGCAGTTGCCAGCATTCAGTTGGGGACTCTGCGGGGACTGCCACCGCAAGGTGCGAGGAAGGCGGGGATGACGTCAAATCAGCACGGCCCTTACGTCCGGGGCGACACACGTGTTACAATGGGCGGTACAGAGGGAAGCGAGGCGGCGACGCCGAGCCGATCCCCCAAAAGCCGCTCTCAGTTCGGATCGGAGTCTGCAACTCGACTCCGTGAAGCTGGATTCGCTAGTAATCGCGCATCAGCCATGGCGCGGTGAATACGTTCCCGGGCCTTGTACACACCGCCCGTCAAGCCATGGGAGCCTGGGGTACCTGAAGTCCGTGACCGAGAGGAGCGGCCTAGGGTAAAACAGGTGACTGGGGCTAAGTCGTAACAAGGTAGCCGTACCGGAAGGTGCGGCTGGAACACCTCCTTTCTGGAGGACGGAGCTGTCTCCGAGACGGAAGCAGGCAGGTTGCCCACCGCTTCCCTTTTCGCTGTCGTACAATTTAAAGAAGAGGAAGAAGAAAAGGCCCGGCCGTAGGGGCGTGGGGCGAGAGAGTCCCATAGCTCAGTTGGTTAGAGCGCCACACTGATAATGTGGAGGTCGGCGGTTCAACTCCGCCTGGGACTACTTCGGAAGGAGAGGGCTGACCGCCCGAGCCGGGGGATTAGCTCAGTTGGCTTAGAGCACCTGCCTTGCACGCAGGGGGTCAAGGGTTCGAGCCCCTTATTCTCCACGAGACGTCCGGAGACGGACGGACAAGATCTTTGACATGATGGAAGGAAGACGAGAATAACACGAGCGCCGCGCCGGCCATACGGCCAGCGCGGAGTAAGGAAAAAGTAGATAAGGGCGGACGGTGGATACCTAGGCTCGAGGAGGCGAAGAAGGACGTGATAAGCTGCGATAAGCCGCGGGGAGGCGCAAATGGCCATCTATCCGCGGATTTCCGAATGGGGCAACCCGGCGGGCTGAAGGCCCGCCACCCGCACCTAGTGCGGGGGCGAACGTGGGGAACTGAAA
>JACJXK010000001.1:0-65000 GCA_020636675.1 Prevotellaceae bacterium | reverse complement strand
AATGAATAAATAAAAAACTTAATATTGAATATCATGGGAGCAAAGAAAAATTTCGTGTTGGATACCAATATTATACTTCACGATTACAAGTGTATCTACAATTTTCAGGATAATGATATTTATTTGCCTATTGTCGTTCTCGAAGAGTTAGATAAGTTCAAGAAGGGAAATGACCAGATAAATTTCAATGCCAGAGAATTTGCAAGGGAGTTGGATGAAATTGCCACCGACGATATGTTTGAGAAAGGGGTGGAACTTGGCATCGGTCTTGGCCGCTTATATATAATTACGGATCCTGAATATCCGGAGCGTATAGCGAAGGCTTTCTCTGAAAAGATTCCAGACCATAAGATTCTTGCTGCGGTGGAGGTGCTCAATAAAAAATTCAAGAATGTGAAAAACATCTTGGTAACGAAAGACATCAACCTCCGTATGAAGGCAAAATCATTGGGCTTATTGGCCGAGGATTATATTACCGATAAAGTGACGAATATTGACATCTTTGAAAAATCGCAGGAGGTTTTCGAAGATGTGGATGCTGACTTGATAGATAAACTCTATAGTACTCCGACGGGCATTTCGTTGGACGATTTGAAACTGCCGAGTCATATTGATTCAAATGATTGTTTCATTCTGAAAAGTTCCCGATCTACGGTGATGGCCCGCTATGATGCAATGACGAAGATGGTGGTGAAGGTGACGAAGAACAAGGCCTTTGGTATAGAGGGAAGAAACGCGGAGCAGGCTTTTGCTTTGGATGCCTTACTGAATGACGATATCAAGCTGGTTGCCATAACAGGCAAGGCAGGAACGGGAAAGACGTTACTCGCTTTGGCTGCCGCTTTGCAGCAGAACGAACGATACAAACAGATTCTGTTAGCTCGTCCTATCGTGGCTTTGGCCAATAAGGATTTGGGATTTTTGCCTGGAGATGAAAAGCAGAAGGTGGCTCCATATATGCAGCCTTTGTTTGATAATCTGAATGTCATCAAAAATCAGTTCGGTCCTACTTCGAAAGAGTTGCGTATAATAGAGGATATGCAGAAGAACAATAAATTGGTGATTGAGGCTTTAGCCTTTATCCGTGGTCGTAGTTTGAGCGATACGTACTTTATCGCAGATGAGGCGCAGAACCTCACTCCTCATGAGATAAAGACTATCATCACGCGTGCTGGCGAGGGTACGAAGATGATTTTCACCGGAGATATTCAGCAGATTGATACTCCATATCTGGATATGCAGTCCAACGGACTTGTCTATATGATTGACAAGATGAAGGGTCAGGACATCTTTGCCCATGTCAATTTGGTGAAAGGTGAGCGTAGTTCGCTTTCGGAATTGGCAAGTAATTTGTTGTAATTGTTGTAAAATATATTTAAAACCGTGACGTTTGTCTATAAAGGGGCATATGTCACGGTTTTTTGTGTGTAAATGGGAAAGCTAAGTATTGTTGTTCATCTTTTCTTTTTATGGATGGCTGTTTCTTGCGGTCGTCCGGCTACAGAATGCGTACAAGTTGACGATTCGTGGCAGCGATGCGACTCTTCTTTCCTGACGGTTCCCCCACCTCCCGTGTCGGTGACGGTTTCTTCTGTCGGTGATGTGATGATGCATCGTTGGCAGATGGAGAAGGCTTTCCGTGCAATAGACCAGACTTTCGATTACTCGAAGGTCTTCTCTTCTATGGAACGTTATTTTGAAAAATCTGACTTCATGGTGGGTAATTTGGAAACTACCTTTGCAGGCAAGGGAAGAGGAAGGGACTCTTCTGTTCGTGGATATTCCTGCTTCCCCTATTTTAATGCGCCGGATACTTTCGCTTATGCACTCAAAACCGCCGGTTTTGATCTGTTGTCGGTAGCCAACAATCATATCTTTGATTCCGGATATGAAGGGCTTTGTTCTACGTTAAGTCTGTTGGATTCTGTTGGAATTGCCCATGTTGGTGCTGCTCGTTCGAGAGAAGATGTTGAGCGCCCTTTTATAGTGGAGGTGAAAGGAATGAAGCTGGGTTTCTGTGCCTATACATCCTCTACGAATGGCATTTATCTGCCAGACAGTTTGAAATTTTCCATTTCTTCCATTGAAGGCTATGATAGTACGAAGATGTCTATGATGAGACGGGAAGTGGAGGCTCTGAAGGCAGCAGGCGCAGACGCGGTCATTGCGTTGGTTCATTTCGGAACGGAATATCAGACGTTGCCCAATCGTTATCAACGTAGGGTGGCCGATTCTCTGATTGCTTATGGTGTCGATGTTTTGTTCGGTAGTCATCCGCATATTGTTCAGCCGATGGAGGTCAGATGTGTGGAGAGAAATGGTGAACCCCGTCATTGTGTGGTGTTTTATTCTTTGGGCAATTTTCTGTCTAGCCAGGTTTGGAACGGTCGAATTTCGAAAGACGTCGGACTTTTTGCCTCTGTCCGATTTACAAAATGGAATGGAAGAACCCGTATCTCGTCCGTCGCAGCTGTTCCCTCCTATACCTATTGGCAACCTGATTATATAGGTGTGCTCCCTGTTTTGGAGGCAAATGCACGCCCTGACGCATACCCGATGCTACGCCCGAAGGATAGGCAACGTTTGAAGTATGTGTCTGAAAGTTTCTCCAAAATCTTATTTTTGAAAGATTGTCGATATGATGTATGCCATTATGGTTATGAAATTATATTGAGACCTTGAAAAACAGGACTAATCTTTTTTTCTTGTGCCGAAAATCCTTACTTCATGGCTTTGTGGATTCTCTTTTTGAAATAGATGGTTTGAACCAGTCCCCTTGCCGATAGGTAAACAATGAATGCAAGCCATAAGGCATTGTTGCCGATAGTACTATGCAGGGAGAAATAGAAAATGAAAAAGAGGGATGTTGCGGCAAGCATCGCACATACCATCCCTTTTATCATGGTGGCTCCGACCATGATGCCATCCCACAAAAAGGCTGAGAATCCGGCTAACGGGACGGCAAGAATCCAACAGGAATAATTTTGTGCGGTGATGATGATTGTCTCCTTGTTTGTTAGTAGCCCCAAAAACTGTTCGGCAAAGAACGCATATAGTATGGTGAAAGTAACAGACAATGAGATGCCCCAATAAAAAATATATTTGACAGTTCTTCCTATCATCTGGTTGTTTTTTGCACCGACATATCTGCCGGTAAGAGCCTCGCCTGCATAAGCAAATCCGTCCATAAAATAGGAGAAAAGAGTGAATAGTTGCATTAATAGCGTATTGACGGCCAGTAGCATGTCTCCTTGTTCGGCTCCTGCAAAGGTAAAAAAGGAGGTGACAGCCACCAAGCATAGGGTACGGATAAATATACCTCCGTTGATGGAAAAGAAACGTTTCAGTTTGTTTAAATCCAAACATCTCTGTATTTCGATGTATCTCTTCAATTTTTTGTATCGGAAGAGCCAAAGAGCTGCTGCGATAAGCAATCCGAAATATTGAGACAAAACGGTTCCTAGTGCCACGCCGATAATCTCCATGTTGAAGACAAAGACCAAAACCAGACTGCATACGATATTGATGACGTTGATGGATATAGCTGTAATCATAGGAAAAAGGGAGTTCTGCATGCCTATAAACCACCCTTTGATGCTATATAGTCCCAAGACGGCGGGTGCCCCAAGTATACAGATGTTGAAGTAGGTTAGTGCATGTTCTTTGATTTCGTAACTAGTGTCCATTATGGAGAATGCTATTTCGGTCAAGGCCCCTTTTATGCTCCATATAAGCAGACCGGCGGTTAAAGCGACAAGTAATGACCGCATTAATAGGTTTGTTGCTTCTGATAGATCTCTGGCTCCGTAGGCTTGTGCGGTGAGTCCGCTGGTTCCCATTCTGAGGAATCCGAAGTTCCAATATATCAGATTGAATAGGGTGCCTCCCACGGCGATGGCTCCGATGTAGGCAATGTTGTCAAGATGTCCCACTATCATCATATCCACCAGGCTCAGAAGTGGTACGGTAATGTTGGTGGCAATGGCCGGAATGGCCAACTTCAATATCGTTTTGTTCATGAAACGTTGCTTAAAAGAGAAGGATGAGTTGTCTGCCCATCCTTCTCCCTTTGTTTTCACTTCTCCAATTCTACCATCAGCGAGCCCTTGTGTATGCGGACTCCGTCTGATACTAGAATTTTCTTTATCTTACCGTCGAAAGGCATCTTAATGATGTTTTCCATCTTCATGGCCTCCAATATGAGTATAGGAGAACCCGCTTTTACCATCTCACCCTCTTTGACGAAGAATTTTGTGACCGTACCCGGAATGATGGAATAGATATGGTCCGCATCTGTCTGCTCATATTTTTTCCTGTTCTTATATTTTTCGGTCAATAGGGTTTCGTATGTTTCCCCTTCTTCGATTGTCAAATCTACAAATTCTTGTTTTTCTTCAGACATAATTTCTCTGTGTTTGATGTTTGAAAAATCAGAATGGAGGAAGCCCGTGCTTCTTGGCTGGCCTAAATTCTGTTTTGTCTTTGGAAATTCCCAACGTGTGGATTAGTAAGGCACGGGTTTGCGAAGGCTCTATTACCGCGTCGATGAAGCCGCGGGCAGCTGCTACGTATGGGTTCGCAAACTTGTCTTTGTACTCCTGTATCTTTTCTTTCCTCATGGCGTTTTGATCTTCGGCTGCCTTTATCTCTTTGCTGAAGATGACGTTGGCAGCTCCGTCCGGACCCATTACGGCTATCTCGGCACACGGCCAAGCAAAGACGAAGTCGGCACCCAAGTGCCGCGAGTTCATGGCTATATAGCCACCTCCGTAGGCTTTTCTGAGTATTATGGTGATTTTAGGGACGGTAGCCTCGGAGTAGGCGTAAAGCACCTTTGCCCCATGGCGTATTACACCTGCATGTTCTTGGTCTACGCCGGGCAGATAGCCGGGCATATCCTCCAGTGTCACGATCGGTATGTTGAACGCGTCGCAGAAGCGGATGAAACGGGCTGCCTTGTCGGCACTGTCGCAGTCAAGCACACCGGCCAGATACAGAGGTTGGTTGGCTACGAATCCTACAGACTCTCCGTTGATGCGGCCGAAGCCGATCACGATGTTGCGAGCGAAAAGTTCCTGAATCTCGAAAAATTCGGAGCCGTCCGTGATGGCTTTTATAATTTCGCGTACATCGTAAGGTTGTTTCGGATTTTCAGGGATGAAATCCTCCATATTTCCTTTGTATACCGGCTCTGTTGCTGTTGATACATCCGCCTTTTGTGTGTTGTTGCTCGGAAGGTAAGAGAGTAAGGCGCGTATCTGTTCGAAACACTCTTTTTCGCTCATCGAGTAGATGTGCGCATTGCCGGTTATCTCCGCATGCACACGGGCTCCGCCCAAGTCTTCTTGCGAGATTTTTTCTCCGAGAACAGTCTCGATCACGGCAGGACCGGTGATGAACATCTTCGATATATTTTCTACTACGAAGACGAAGTCTGTTAAGGCAGGGGAGTAGACCGCACCTCCTGCGCAGGGACCTAGAATGACGGAAATCTGAGGAATGACGCCGGATGCCATCGTGTTACGGTAAAAAATCTCACCGTAACCGGCAAGCGCACCGACACCTTCCTGTATGCGGGCACCTCCGGAATCGTTGATGCCGATGCACGGCATTTGCATCTTCAACGCATGGTCCATTATCTTGGTAATCTTGCGTGCATGCATCAGTCCGAGAGACCCACCCATTACGGTGAAATCTTGCGCATAGATGCAGACGGGTTTGCCGTTGATTGTCCCTGTTCCGGTGACGACGCCGTCGCCCGGAAGCTCCTTGGATGCCATGCCGAAATCATGTACTTCATGTTTGACGAATAGATCGTATTCACAAAACGAATCTTTATCTAATAGGGCAGCGATACGTTCGCGGGCAGGCTGCTTCCCCATGGCAATCTGTTTCTCGATGGCTGCTTCTCCGCCTCCTTTTTGAAGTATTGCCTTCTTTTCTCTTAGGGATGAAATTTCTTTTTCTAATGCCATACAATATATTTGTGGTTATGAATTTCAAAGCGTATAAATAGGTCAATGCTTTGAGTTAGTTGTTACAAATTTAATAAATATTGTGGATTATGTCTCTTCTTTTCTTGTTTATGCGAAATTATTCGTTGAAAAGACAGTGGAGATGTGTACGGATGAAACATAAACATTCTGTATGAACGGTGTAGGCGGCAGCTGTGTATGAAATCTATTTTCTTTAGGTTTGATGTTCTCCAATGAAAAAAACGTTAGCATTGAGTTGTCAGAGATTCAATGCCAACGCTTTCTTTAAGAAGAAAATGTCTCTTCCTTTTATTTCGGAGCCTTCCTATATAGAAAGAAGGCGATGACTGCGAATACGATGTTGGGTGACCAAACTGCCCAAAATGGAGATAGTGTTCCGTTTATGGCGAAAGTGGACGATACCGTAAAAAATAGAATATAGGAGAAACTAAGCAATAGACCGAACGCCATGTTGAGTCCCATGCCTCCTCGTATCTTTTTTGAAGAAAGGGATACTCCGATGAGAGTCAGGATGAAGGCAGCAAAAGGAAACGAGAATCTCTTTTCGTATTCTATCTCAAACTCTTTGATGTTTCCTACTCCACGGTCTTTCTGTTTTGTGATGTAGTGTCGTAGCTGGTGGTTGCTCATCTCTTCCTGCATCCCTTTATATACGAAGAAGTCTTCCGGTTCTACCTGTATGGTTTTGTCTAATTTGTCTCCGGTGGTGAGTTTTTCGTACATGCCGTCAAACTCTCTCAACATATATTTCCTTGCGCTCCAGTTGTATGCGGTATCCCAGACAAGGGAGTCTGCCGTAAGTTTGGATATTAGAGATTTTCCGTTGAATTTCTCAAGCGTACATCTATATCCGCATTTTTTATTTTTCTCATAGTAGTCGATGTAAAGAATTTCGTCATTGCTTACTCTCATCTGAATTTTTGAGGCATTGTCCGTCTTCCTTTTCTTGATGTATTTGTCCTGAAATTCGAGCCTCTCCGCATTGGCGGGAGGAATGACGTAGCTGCTTAGTGCGAATGTAAGCAGTGCGATGATGCCGGCCGAAATCATGTAGGGCCTTACTAGTCTGTTGAAGCTGGTGCCGGTAGAGAGAATGGCGATAATCTCGGATTGCTCGGCCATCTTGGAGGTGAACAGGATGACGGCGATAAAGGTGAACAGCGGACTGAATAGATTGACGAAGTAGGGGATGAAGTTCAGGTAATAATCGAAGATGATCTCTTTCAGCGTGACCGGTTCGTTGATGAAATCGTCCAACTTTTCGGAAACGTCAAATACCACGGCGATGATGATGATCAGGCCGATGGCTAGGAAAAATGTTCCCAGAAACTTCCTTATGATGTAAATGTCTATCTTTTTTAACATGTCACTATTTGATTATCAATTATGTTTTTTTTCTGTGTAGAACAATCAGAGACGGTTGCCCAAAACCTTTACCATGGACAATTTCCAGGAGGCGAAGTCGCCCGCAATGATGTGATTCCTTGCCTCTCCAACCAGCCAAAGATAAAACGCAAGATTGTGGATGGATGCTATTTGTAGAGCCAAAAGCTCTTGTGAGATGAAAAGATGTCTCAGATATGCCCTACTGTAAAAATGGTCAACATAAGATGTGCCGTCGGGGTCGATGGGCGAAAAGTCGTCGGCCCATTTCTTATTTCTCATGTTCATGATGCCGTTACGCGTGAAGAGCATCCCGTTTCTCCCGTTTCGGGTAGGCATTACGCAGTCAAACATGTCGACACCTCTTTCTATGCCTTCCAATAGGTTGATGGGAGTTCCTACACCCATGAGGTAGCGGGGCTTGTCTTTGGGCAGAATCTCGTTGACCACCTCTATCATCTCGTACATGACCTCTGCCGGCTCGCCTACTGCCAGTCCGCCGATGGCGTTGCCGTCTCTTCCTTTGGATGCCACAAATTCGGCTGATTGTTGTCTTAAATCCTTGAATGTGCAGCCTTGTACGATAGGGAAGAATGTCTGGCTGTAGCCATATTTTGGTTCTGTCTCGTCAAAGTGTTTCAAACCTCTATCTAACCATCTGTGCGTTAATGCCAATGATTTCTTCGCATATTGGTATTCTGCGGTCCCCGGTGTGCATTCGTCGAGAGCCATGATGATGTCTGCTCCGATGATACGTTGCGTGTCAACTACATTTTCAGGGGTGAAGATGTGCTTGGATCCGTCGATGTGAGAGCGGAAGATGGCGCCTTCCTCCGTCAGTTTCCGGTTGTCGGAGAGGGAAAATACCTGAAAGCCTCCGCTATCTGTGAGTATCGGTTTGTTCCATCCGTTGAATTTATGGAGGCCTCCTGCCTTTTCCAAGATGTCGAGTCCCGGACGGAGGTAGAGGTGGTATGTGTTTCCTAATATTATTTGAGCCTTGATGTCGTCATCCAATTCGTGTATGTGTACTCCTTTTACGGATCCGAGGGTTCCTACTGGCATGAATATCGGAGTGAGAATTTCTCCGTGGTCAGTCGTTATTTTGCCGGCTCTGGCATTGCTTTTGGCATCTGTGTACTGAAGCTCGAATTTCATATAGAATTGAGTGAGTTTTTTTAATACAGAAAAATCATGCAAAAGTCGACTTTTTTTCTTAAATAGGCAAACGTTTTTTATGATAGAAGGTTAATTGTTGCAATTCTTCCATTTCTCGGATAAGGAAAAGAAAGGGAAGGCTATGAACCTTCCCCTTTGTCCGATATGGAGTCTCGTCTTAATATTGCACTTCTATTGTTGCGATGTCTCCTTCCAAAGAGACAACCTTTAGTAGGTAATGCTGGATGTAATTTCCTACTTTGTATTCGTACAAATAGTAGAAAGGAGCTGTCCCGTTGATGGTTTTGTTTTCCTCTTTGTATGTTTCACTTTCGGCATCTCCCATGAATGCCTGGGCTGTAGTGCCTTGGTATTCATTATATTGAGATTCGGTTATTTTCAGCATTTTTCCCGTTGTGGAGAATTTGCCTTTTGCCGTCTCCGTCTCCGCAGTATAGCTCAATCCTAATTGTGTCTTTGCGCAAGTTGTGCCTTTTGAGTCTATTTTAATGGTCTGTTTGTTGGACAATCCTCTTGCAGTGGAAGAATACTTATAGTCTGTGCCTGACAAGATAAAGGAAGCGTTTGTTGTTGAATCTTTCGAATCGACGACGCATATTGTGTATTTTGCATATACGCCTTTGAAGACAAAAGAACCGTTCGTTGATTTCGCACCTTTCTCTATGCCGTTCCAAGATTGTCCGCAAGTGTCTGTCACATATAGTCCGTTGACGAAGTTGTTGCTGTATTTTATGCTTACACTTTTAATGTCATTGGTTCCTTTTGTGACGGAGAAGTATAGTGCTACCTCTTCTTTCCCTGTGTTAGTTGCCGATACGGAAGCCTTGTCAAGCGCAAAAACGGTGTCGTTATTGTTGTACTTGTTATTGTTTACCGAAAAAGAGATTGTGGGAGCTATGGTTTCCGGCTCTTTCTCGTCATTGTCGTCGTCGCTGCTACATGCAGAAAAAGAGACGGCACACAAAGCGATAATGGCCATCCATACTGAGAATAAGAATCTGTTTGTCATGATTAAATAATTTTGTCGTTAGTTATGTGGGGACAAATTTATAAGTTTTTGTAGAATTTAGGTACAATTGATAGATATATATTTGTTTGTGGTTTTGTTAAGACATAAGAAAATAATTACATTTGCAAACTATAAAAACCTAATTATTGTTGAATATGCGGTATGTGAAATGTTTTTTGGAATTTTATTTTTTCCTAATGGGAATGGTCTGTCTTGGTCAAGAGTTTGAATCTGATTTTTATATTTTGACGGATGTCGATACGGTGCGTGTGGGTGAGACGTTTCGTGTGCGATACTGTTCGGAAGTGAAGCCTGATCGGTTTCAATCGCCAGACCTCTCTCTTTTTGAAATGGTGAGGGAGGGCCGTGTCAGGGAGCTCAAGATGGAAGGCGACTACAATGGTACGGTTTATGCCTTGTGCTACGATCTCAAATTGGATTCGGCAGGAACTTTCGTTTTGCCTCCAACATCTATATTCGTTGACGGAAAAGAGATAACCTGTTCTTCGAAGAAAATAGTATCAGTGGGATTGGATAGTGCTTTCCATTTTAAATATACAATGGAGCTAGAACCTCGGATCCCAACCACGGGCATGACCTTCCGCCTTGTTCTGAAGATGAATGCGAAGCCAAGTCAGACACCATATCCTGATCTTTGGAATCTTTCTATTGTTAAGCAAACATCAGGAACAGAAACTGTTGATGGCGTTACTTCGTATTTTTATGTCTATTATCTGGAGACGGATAAAGTGCAGGAACATGAAATCCTTCCTTTTGAAATTGCTATTGGCAATAGAAAATATAAGACCGATAGATTAACCTTTGAGGTTAAGAATTATTAGAATCTTTTGTATCTGAAGTTATTTTTCTAATTTTGTAAAATTAAAAAATCCATTTGATGAGGAAATGGAGTTTTTTTGTCTTTTTTGGAAAAAACAGATAAAACATATTCGAATGAACAAAATTGTCAGTAAGGAAAAATTCTCGGAGAATGTAGTTAAGCTGGAAGTGGAGGCTCCTTTGATAGCGAAGTCCCGCAAGGCTGGACATTTCGTCATAGTGAGGGTAGGAGAGAAAGGGGAGCGAATCCCGTTGACCATAGCAGCTGCTGATGCCGAGAAGGGAACCATTACGCTTGTGATTCAGAAAATAGGCGTGTCTTCCACCAAGTTATGTAGCTTGAATGTCGGGGACGAGATTACCGATTTGGTTGGTCCATTAGGGAAGGCAACCCATATTGAAAACTTCGGCACTGTGGTTTGTGCCGGTGGTGGTGTGGGCGTAGCTCCTTTGTTGCCGATAGTTGAGGCTCTCAAAAAGGCTGGCAATAGGGTCATAACTGTTCTTGCTGCCAGAAATAAGGATCTGGTTATTCTGGAAGATCAGATGCGCAAATTCTCTGATGAGGTGATTGTTATGACAGACGACGGCTCTTCAGGGAAGAAGGGCCTGGTGACAAACGGTATAGAGGAGGTCATCAATAGGGAGAAGGTGGATCTTTGCGTTACGATAGGCCCTGCCATCATGATGAAGTTTGTCTCTTTACTGACTAAGAAATATGAAATTCCGACAGTCGCATCCCTGAACACCATTATGGTAGACGGTACCGGAATGTGCGGCGCATGTCGTATCACGGTGGGAGGCAAGACGAAGTTCGTTTGTGTGGATGGTCCTGAATTTGATGCCCACCAAGTTGATTTTGACGAGATGTTGATGCGTCTTGGTGCCTATAAGGAAGAAGAACAGGCTGATATGTACAAGGTTAGATAAAATTAAGATTATGGCAGCAGATAGAAACGTAGCTTGGCGCGAAGATTTGCGCAAGACAATGTCAAATAAGGAAAGAACCTCGATTCCTAGAGTTCAGATGAATGAGCTGAATGCGGGTTATCGTGCCCGTGTCAGGGAGGAAGTGAATCAGGGTTTGACAAAAGAGCAAGCTTTGGTTGAGGCCAAACGTTGTTTGGATTGCCCTAATCCGACTTGTATGCAGGGCTGTCCGGTAAGTATCAATATTCCCGGATTCATCAAGAACATAGAGAGAGGTGAAATTTTGGAGGCGGCAAAGGTCTTGAAAGAGACGAGTGCGCTGCCTGCTGTTTGTGGTCGAGTTTGTCCACAGGAGAAGCAGTGCGAGTCCCAGTGTTTTTATAAACAGAAATTGAAGAAGGAGGCTGTCGCAATAGGTTATCTGGAGCGTTTCGCAGCCGATTATGAGCGTGATAGCGGACATGTTTCCGTGCCTGAGATAAAGGAGAAGAATGGCATGAAGATAGCTGTCGTAGGATCAGGTCCTGCCGGATTGTCTTTTGCTGGAGATATGGCTAAAAAAGGATATTCGGTGACTGTCTTCGAGGCGTTGCATGAGATTGGCGGTGTGCTGAAATACGGTATTCCCGAATTCCGTCTGCCTAATCGGGTGGTGGATGTGGAAATCGACAATTTGAGCAAGATGGGTGTTCTTTTCATGAAGGATTGTATCGTGGGAAAGACCATCTCCGTGAAGGATCTTGAAAACGAGGGATTCAAGGGTGTCTTTGTGGCTAGTGGGGCCGGACTTCCTCGTTTCATGAATATTTCTGGAGAGAACTTGATCGGAATCATGTCTTCCAATGAGTATCTGACTCGTGTTAATCTGATGGATGCGTCCAATCCTGAGAGCGACACACCTATATATAAGGGGCATAATGTGGCTGTCATCGGAGGCGGAAATACGGCGATGGACTCTGTCCGTACGGCATTGCGTCTTGGTGCTGATCGTGCCATGATTGTGTACCGTCGTTCGGAAGAGGAGATGCCTGCCCGTCTGGAAGAGGTGAAGCATGCGAAGGAGGAGGGTGTCGAGTTCTTGACATTGCATAATCCTATCGAATACATTGGAGATGAGAAAGGCCGTGTCACGAAGATGCGCCTTCAGAAGATGGAATTGGGAGAACCTGATGCGTCCGGACGTCGTTCGCCGATAGAGATACCGGGTGCAATAGAAGAGATAGATGTGGATGAGGTTATCGTGAGCGTAGGCGTTTCTCCTAATCCGTTGATACCTAATTCGGTAGAGGGATTGGAAGTGACTCCAAAGGGAACCATCGTGGTTAATGAAGGTATGCAGTCTTCTATCCCGATGCTTTTTGCCGGAGGTGACATCGTAAGAGGAGGTGCCACTGTAATCCTAGCCATGGGCGATGGACGTTCTGCGGCGGCAGCTATGGATCTGTATCTGAAGAAATAAAGATTTCATATACTTGGATATTTAGGGAGGACGAAAATATTCGTTCTCCCTTTTTTGTCGGAATAGATACGGAAAGCAGCAACAGATTAGGAGCGGAAACGGCAATATCGTACAATCCGTCAAATGTTTGTCTATTATCTGAATTGATTGAAATAAATTCTTTATTTTTGTGCGATTTTTGAAGATGCATTTCTTTCCTAAAAAAGAGGATTAAGATGGCATCCGAATTTCAAAGAAAAAATGCGTTTTTTTGATGTAATAAATATCTGAAATTATGAATAAGAAAAAATGGTTAGTACATGCAGGTAGTATTTTGTTGTTCCTTTTGTTGACAATAGTTTATTTCTTGCCCAAATTAGAAGGTAAGGAGTTGCAACAAGGAGATTTGGAGAAGTGGAGAGGAATGGTGCATGAAACGATAGAATATAAGGACAAAACAGGTGAGGTGTCTGCTTGGAACGGTTCTATGTTTTCAGGAATGCCTGGTTATACCATAGGTATTCCTAATAATAATGTAAATGCCATGTTTTGGTTGGAAAAGCCGATAAAGGTGTTGGGTGCTGATGATGCAGGTATTGTTCTACTATCGATGCTTTGTATGTATATTTTTTTAGTATCGATAGGATGTCCTGTTTTTGTGTCTATTTTAGGTGCAGTTGCCTTTTCTTTTTCCTCCTATTCTTTAATTATTATAGAAGCAGGTCATGCAACAAAGGCTTGGGTGATGGCTTATATGCCTTTGGTCTTGGCTGGTATGATATTGACAATGAAAAAGAAATGGTTGTTAGGAACTGTTGTCTTTACGGGAGCATTGGTATATAATATCAGACATAATCATATACAAATTAGTTATTATCTGGGTATTTTGTGTTTCTTTCTATATTTGGCATATCTATTCTATTCATTAAAGGAGAAAAAATATTCAGATTTGTTGAAAGTGTCTGGAGTTTTTGTTTTTGGAGTTGTTTTCGCGGTTCTGTCTAATTTATCATCATTGTACACTAATTATGAGATGGGTAAGTCGAGTGTTCGTGGAAAGTCTGAATTGACAGTGGCAGTGGATGGAAAATCGGACAAATCATCAGGCTTAGATCGAGACTATGCTTTTACTTGGAGTTATGGCAAGTCAGAGACTCTAACTCTTTTGATTCCTAATTTTTACGGTGGTGCATCTGGTGGCGTTTTGTCTAAAGATTCCCATTTGGCGCAAGCGTTTAAAGATAATGGTTATCAAGTTCCCGAGAAATTGCAGACATATACCTATTGGGGGGATCAACCGTTCACGTCCGGTCCTGTTTATTTTGGCGCAATAATATGTTTCTTGTTCGTGTTTTCGTTGCTTGTTGTAGATAATAAATATAAATGGTGGATAGTTGGGGTTTCTGTTGTACTGCTGATGATGAGCTGGGGTAGGAATTTTGCAGCTTTCAATGATTTCTTATTCCATAATTTACCATTTTATAACAAATTCAGAACACCTTCGATGGCTTTGGTTATTCCTCAGTTGACATTCGTATTGTTGGCTTGTATGGGATTGTCTGCTTTATATAAAAAGGAATTGGATTTGGCAAAGATAAAAAGATCATTATTTATATCCGGTGGAATTACTGGTGGACTCTGTTTGCTCTTTGCGTTATTTCCTTCTCTGTGTCTTTCTTTTTCGAGCCCTTCTGATGCGACTTATCAGTTGCCAGATTGGTATATGTCTGCGCTGATTCAAGATAGAGAAGATTTGCTATCCGCAGATGCTTGGCGGTCGTTCTTTTTTATATTAGTAACGTTCCTTCTTTTGTTGTTCAGTACAATGTCTAAGCAGGAAAAGTATGTGAAATATGCAATGGTTATTATTTCCATTTTGTCTTTATGTGATTTATGGAGTGTAGACAAACGTTACTTAAATGATTCTGATTTTGTGAGGGTCAATCATAAAAAACAAGAGTATGTTGCTACTGTGGCTGATAAATTTATTTTAGAAGATAAGGATCCTTCTTATCGTGTCTTGTCAATAAATAATCCGTTTAATGATACCAATATCCCTTATTTTCATAAGTCAATAGGAGGATATAATGCAGCTAAGTTAAGAAGATATCAAGATTTGATAGATTTGCATATTGATCCTGAACTTAAATCTGTAATGGCAAAGGTAGGGTCTGCTAGAACGATGGAAGAAGCAACAGAGTTATTCAATGGTGTGCCGACCCCCGTACTTGATATGTTAAACATGCGTTATTTTATCATAAGCAATGATATCCCTCCTATTTTAAATAGAAATGCGAATGGAAATGCGTGGTTTGTGAAAAATGTAAAATATGTAGAATCTCCGGATGCTGAGATGTTGGCTTTGAGTTCTATAAACCCGAAGGAATCTGCGGTTGTTGATGTCCGTTTCTCTTCTCTTGTCAAAGAAGGAGATGTCCATGTTGATTCTACATCTGCTATTGTGATGGAGGAATATAAGCCTGATAGGGTATCCTATAAATCAAAATCGAAAACTGATGCGGTTGCGGTTTTCTCTGAGATTTATTACCAGCCAGGTTGGAAATCATTTATAGATGGAAAACAAGTCGATCATTTTCGTACAAATTGGATTTTGAGAGGATTGAAAATTCCAGCAGGACAGCATGATATAGAATTTAGGTTTGAACCAGATACCTATTGGAAACTATTGACATTAAGTAATGTGCTTTCTTTTTTATTCTTTATCTCATTCCTTGCTATTTGGTTATATATGAAAGTAAGGAAAACGAAATATAATAAAATATAGATAGCATTTTTGAGGGATGGAATTATTGAAAATTCCATCCCTTTTTTGTGTTATAGAACGGAACGGAATAGTTTTTCTACGGCTTGTTCGGAATATTTCTCTAAATAAAGATTTCTTGAATACATATTAAATTTAGGCCTTGGATTCTTAATGAAGTCGTTGATTTTGTCAATGAATTCGATGTCATTGTTGCATCTTCCTCCTATTTTGTCGTCATCTACTTCGTATCCAACCAATGCCTCGTCTGTTGCAAGTATGTTTTTTCCGTACATTAATGATTCACATGTTTTTACCTTCATTCCGCTCCCTTTGAATATAGGTAATATCATGACGTCTGCGTTTTCAAAGTAAGGCGTTAGGTCTGGAACATTTTCAATGACTTCTATTTCTGGAAGTATGAAGTCCTTTTCTTTTAGTTTTGCCATGCCTTTCCCTACTATCTGCAGTTGAATGTCTACATATGGGTAAACGTTCTTAATGAACCATTCTATTCCTTCGTTGTTAGGACGGAAAAAAGCCCCCAAAAATAGACATTTTGGTTTTTTGCTTGTGTTGAGAATCTCGTTGTGTTGCCCCGCTTTGTATTTGTCATTAAAAGCTACAGGAATTAAAACGTCTGCACCTCTGTGATATCTGCTTTTCAGTTCTTCATTGTCTCTCGCATTTAATGCGATGATTTTGTCTCCATATTGACAGCAAAGTTTGTCGTTTTTGTCTACACAGTTCAGTATGAGTTGTCTCCATGGCATATACCAAGGAATCTTTGCTGCAAAATAAAGTTTTTCTACATTATGAAAGAAGCAGATGACCTGTCCTTGGTATTTCGCTTTTTTCAGTTCTTTGGCAATGATACCAAACACGCTTCTGTCTATAAATACATAATCATAGATAGAAGCGGAGTCTATAATATCTTTGACTCTATTGGGAGTTAGCCCGAAATAATAACTTTTGAAGAAATAAAAGAATCCGTGAAGATAATCATTGACTGTCTTCTTTTTGTTTTCGTCGTGAATGTAATAGGTGTCTATGTTGTCTTCTCCTATTATTTTGGATAAAACATTGTAGTTTTTTTGACTACCTTGTTCCCCTCCTTCTAAAATGTTTTTTGACTTTTTGTATCGGATAAATAGTAATTTCATTTTGTCTTCATTTTATATTGTTTCTATTAGAATCTATAACTGAATAGTTCTTAAAACTGATTCTATGCGTTTGTTAAATGTATGGTCTTTAATGACAATATTGTAAGCTTTTTCTGCTTCTTCTTTTTTTTCAGAAAGAAGGGCATCCTCTATCTTCTTAATCATTTCTGTTTCGTTATGGTAAAGACCTATTTCGTTGTTTCTGAATAATGATTCGATATATGGATTGGTATCGCAGACCTGATAGGCTCCAGATCCACAAATTTCAAAAACTTTTGGATTCGCTCCGTTTTCCTGTTGCTCATGGTGTATGTTTATTACAACAGTTGCTCTGTTGTAGTAATTGTTGACCGATTGGCTATCTATGTTATGGTTAATGTATATCTTTCGATGTTCTCTGAAAATCCATTTAATTGGATTTTTGTACCATGGTTTATATATTCCGAATATTTTTATCTTCTTGTTTGGAAAGGATTCTATTACCTTGCTTATGTATTTCTGCCTTTTTTTTGATGAATATAATTCACCTACAAAAAGAATATCAATGTCTTTTCTTATGTTTCGCAAAGGTTTATAGATTGAAGAATCACATCCTTGAGCTAAAAAATAAGCTTTTTTCCCATTTCTTTTATACCATTCTATATCCTTCTGCTCGTAGCAAAACAAATAATCTACGTGGTCTATATGGTTTGTGACAATAGGATATCTAGAAATGCTGTCGAAAAGCCAAAGAGCAACTTTTGCTGATTTTCGAAAGAAATCTAGAGTTTCTGATAGTAGTATATCTCCGTTGAGTAAGAACACTAAATCTGGTTTTATCTCATCAAAACGTCGTTCAATATAAATGCGATATTTGGCTCGAGATTCGGACTTCATTTTTTCCTTGCCACTGCTGAGTTTGTATTTGCATTTCATCCATATGTTGTAGGGGTGGATGGGATTGTCGTATTGCTCCAAATCTACCTGGCATCCGCATTTTAAAAATGCAGATTCTACTGCGGCATTGAAGTTGTAGAATTTAGGACCGATAACCAGAACTTTTGACATTTCTATTTTTTATTTAATCTTGATTGAATTGCTATATCTAGTTGTTTACATAGATTAGACCAGGAGAAGTCTAGTGCATGATTTACTCGCTTGTTGAAAGAATTGTCTATTTTATTCTCTTCGTTAATGATGGATGATAGTTCTTTTGATAGACAAGTCGAGTCTGTTATGCATTTCCCAATTTCTTCATCTTTTCTTGTGAAATCGATTAGAGCAGGGACTTTCGTGGATAATATGTAATTCCCGAAATATAGGGCTTCTACATAGACGAGACCAAAAGATTCATAATCAGATGTCATACAAAATACCTTAGATTTGTTATAAATCCTAAAAAGTTCGATTCTGTCATAAATAGCACCTTTTAATATTATTTTATCGGATAGTTCAGGATGTTGCTTTTTTACCTCTTTTACTTTTTCCGAAAAAGAGGGGGTCACTGGCCCTACAAACATTACAGTCCAATCTTTTAGCTCTTTTATCTTTATGATGGCGTCTAAAAGCATTTCGTTGTTTTTTTCTTTTGATCCTATTCTTCCTACTGTCAGGATGACGTTGTCCCGTTCTTGGAATTTGTTAATCGAAAGTCCTGAGTTTTTTATTAGTAAATCGTCTATTCCATTTGGTATTTTAATGAGTTTTGGCGTGTTTATTCCATATCTGTTTTTGACATAGTCGAATCCTGTTTGTGATTCTATGGAGACAATGTCTGGTATGTTTTTTAAATAGGATTTAAAAGCAAATCTTCGTATGTGTTCTATCTTCTGTGACTCCATACTTTCCATTATATACGCATTCAAATCTAACTTTAGATAGAGAATGCCTTTCGGATTCAATATTTTGAATAGACAAGCATATAAAATGGAGTGTTTGAGAAAATATAAGTTTAATACATCTATTTTTTTTGCGTTTTTCCAAATGAAGCGTAATATGTTTAAACTTGTTAGTGATAATTCTCGTCCTTTTCTATCGTCGTTTAAATGAATCAACTCCATTCCATGAATTTGATTTGATATTTTTTTTTCTATTTTTTCTTCTTTTATATAGGAGACAAAGAAACATTTGTATCCAAGGTGACTCATCATCTGAGGAATCATACCTGGATCTTTTAATAAAATAATAGGTTCGTTGCCTTGTATAATTGTATAAAAAGATAACTTGTTGTTCATGATTATCAATTGTTTGTTTCCTGCAATAGAATTTCTGTCAGCCTTTCTCTGTTTTTACAATCTTTATATTTGTTGAATCTATCATCTGTTTTTATTATAAAATCATCGTGATGATCAATGAATTCTTCTAATTCATTCTCCTGCGTTATTATTTTTCCAGGAAGTATTTCTTTTATATTATCAAAGTAGAATCCTCTATTGTTTGTGTATTCTTCAATGTCGTTTATTATGAATGCCATGGGTTTTCCTAATATGTCAAAATCAATTAAGACAGAAGAATAATCACTGATGAGATAGTCCATAGTACCCAGCAGTGGATATAGGTCACGGTGAGAAGTGTCTTTATTCTTTAATATGGCTATGTTTGAATATGATAGAAATGTCTTTTTTTGAAATATGTCTGCAGGATGTAATTTTAGAATGAGGAAACTGTTTGTGCAAGACAGATGTTCGTTTAATTTGGTTAGAATTTCTTCGTCCCAATAGTCGAGGTCTCCATCTTTGAGTTGAGTGTCGAATGCATCCCCATATTGCGTTTGCCTGAATGTAGGCATCCATATTCCTATACTGTTATAAGAATGCTTGCCCACAATAGAATCTAATATGTTTGATTTTTCGAAAAGCATATCGTTGCGAGGCAATCCTACTATCTTTATCTTGTCTGGAGAAATCCTGAATGCACTAGACAAGCATCTTTGAAAGAATTCATTAGATGCTATTGTTGTTGTGTCAGGCCCTTCTTCCTCTTTTCCGTTGTGTGTACTGTCGAACCCGATTTTTTTTAAAGGCATGCCGTGCCATAAATTGATCATCTTTGTCTTCTGATGAAATTTCAGATATTGATAGGATGCGTGAGATGAAAATATGAAACGAGAATGAAGAACATAATACCAGTTTTTCAAGGATGAATGAGATATGATTACATTCGGATTGTCTTTTTTCATTTCTTTGATGATTCTCTCTTCGTTGTCTTTGACAATCCATACCATCTTATATGTCTTGAATTCTTTCCGTTTTAGTAAATAGAGGTATAACGCATATGGATTGTCGGAATAATCCGGATAAGACTGAAACAGTAGTGAGTTGTTTGGCTGTGTAAATCTGGATATATAATATATTAAAATCCGTAGTATTGATCTCATTTTTATGAAGTTTTTTCTATTTATAGCAGTAACCTCCACTGGTTTCGATGATACTCCCGTTTACAAAGGAATTGTCAATGCAGAACATGACTGCGGAAGATACCTCTTTTACGTCAGCAAATCTTCCTAGTGCGGTTTTCTTGTATATGTTTTGCCTAATTTCTTTTGGCTTGCTTTTTTGCCATTCTGTTTCCACAAATCCTGGTGCAATGGCATTTACGGTTGTTCCTGTGTTTTCGAACTCTTTCACCAGGTTTTTTGCCAACGCATGTAGCGCAGCTTTGCTGACTCCATAAGCTAATGATGTACTATGAGGTAGGATTCCCATCATGGATCCGATGAAAATAATCCGAGAGTCATTGGCAATGAGTGAATGTAGGTCTCTGATTAGATAGAAATGGGTATTTACCGTGATTTGCATGACGTTTTCCCACTCTTCATCTGTGATTTGCATGGATGGTTTCCTAATCGTTGCGCCAGAATTTGCTACAATGCAATTGATTTCCGTCTCATTGTCTTTTATTTGCTGGATAAAAGATTGAAAGGACGTTTTGCTTGTTTGATCGGCCTTTATAATCCTAAAATTGTTGCTGATGCATTTGAAGTTTTTCTCTGCTTCTTTCGCAGACAAATCATCATTTGCGTAATTTGTGTAAACAAAAAAGTTTCTGTTCAACAAATCAATGGCTATTTGTTTGCCTATTCCTTTGGTTCCGCCGGTGATGACTGCAACTTTCATTTTATAGATGGATTAGGTTGGTGGTCAATCTTTCCTTTTAGACTCTCATATTTTTGTACAATGTCTTTTTTTATGGAGGATGAACTGACTCCGTCTCCATAAGGAAAATAGAATACGCTCACACCTAAATCTTTGAGGTAATCGTATTTTCCTACCCAATCGTCTCCTACAACAAATGCATCAATGTTCAATTTCTTAACCACTTCGGTATGGTCTAAGGAGCGTTGGGGAATGACAATGTCAGGATATTTGAGAGACTCTACAATAGCTAGTCTTTCTTCGAAAGGAATGATAGGCGGTCGTTTGTATGAACATACTAATTCGTCTGTGCTTACACCTACAATTAAAGTGTCGCCTAGGCCTCTTGCATATTTAATCATTTTCAGGTGATTGGAATGAAACATGTCAAAAGTTCCTGATGTATAAACAACTATTTTCCCATTATACATATCTACCTCTCATTCTGTTTTGTAATTAAGAATCGATTTGATAAACAAAGATAATAACTTTCGATAAAAACATATCTGATTTTCCTCTATAATACTGCCAAAAATTCGGACCGGCTGCTGAGTTAAGAGAAAAAAAGGATGAATTAGAAGGGAAATGAAAGGGATGAGATACAATGGGAAGTGCATCCACCAAGGCATAGAACCTCAGACACCATGTTGGATGTATTGAAATCCGTCGTCTGATGTTCCGTTCGTCTGGACCGGGGCTCCGGCTTCTTGCCGCGGGACGTTCCTTGAGCGGAGGATTTTAGGGTCGACGTTTATAACTATAAATCATCGGCATCTGGTCTGATTAGCGATAGTGTTATAACATTGAGTTTAAGAATCGTGATGAACAAATAGATTTCGACACTAAGATGAAAACGCTTCAAGGCGAACTGTCTGATTTGTTGAAGCAAGAGGAGGAAAGCAAGAAGGAGTTGTTGAAGCTATTCAAAGATTTAGGCTATGGAATTGAATGACAAAATAATAATATATACTGCAAGCGATGGACAAACGTCTATTGATGTGAAACTAGAGAATGAAACGGTATGGTTGAATGTTAACCAGATGGCAGAACTTTTCAGTAAGGAAACATCTAACATTAGACGCCACATCTTAAATGTCTTTAAGGAGGGAGAACTGGAGAGAGAAAGCAACGTGCATTTTTTGCGTGTTCCTTTTTCTGATAAGCCTGTTCCTTTCTATTCACTTGATGTAATTATCTCTGTAGGCTATAGAGTGAAGAGTCAACGAGGTACTCAATTTCGCATTTGGGCAAATCGTATATTGAAGGATTATCTTGTTAAAGGTTATGCCATCAACAATAACATAGCATCAAAGAAATATGAAGAGCTATGCCAGTTGGTGCAGATATTGGGTCGTACAGCAAGTACTCAACCGGAACTTACTTCGGATGAAAGTCACGAACTAATTAAAGTGGTTTCTGATTACACCTATGCCCTCGACACTCTTGACCGCTACGACTACCAACAGCTTACTATTGAGAAAACCACTCAGAAAGAATCGTTTCATGCTACATACGAAAGTGCAATGGAGGTTATTCAACAGCTCAAAGATAAGTTTGGTGGCAGTCAGTTGTTTGGTAATGAGAAGGATGATTCGTTTAAAAGTTCTATCGGACAGATATATCAAACATTCGGTGGTGTAGACCTATATCCATCAGTAGAAGAAAAGGCCGCTATCTTGCTCTATCTTGTAACCAAGAACCATTCATTCAGCGATGGGAATAAGCGAATTGCAGCCACATTGTTCCTATGGTTTATGCAAAATAACGGTATTCTTTATGACGACAATCACAAGAAACGCATTAGCGATGGCACTCTGGTGGCTTTAACTTTGATGATTGCCGAAAGCCGTACTGAAGAAAAAGATACTATGGTAAAGGTCATTGTTAACCTCATAAACAAGAACAACCATGAGTAAAAGCAATTATAAAAGACTTGGCGATTATATCCGTTTGGTGGATGTGAGGAATAAGGGTTTGAAGGTGACGAAGCTTCTTGGAGTTAGCATATCTAAAACATTTATTTCATCAATCGCTAATACTATAGGAACAGATATGTCAACATACAAGATTGTAAAACCTATGCAGTTTGCATATGGTACTGTTACATCATAAGGTTATTAGAAGAAGAAAATGCAATCATATCTCAGGCATATACGGTGTTTGAGGTTTTTGATATAAACAGATACCGACAAGTTTGTAGATTTGGCAAAGTCGGAGTGTTAACAAAACTAAATCATTGAATTTCCACGAAACCTATTTAAACTAGTTGAGAATATAGCATCCGAACAATTGTAAACTCGGGATGAGTGGAAACGATTTGGGAACAAATCCAATCGGCTAAAAATAAAAAAGCTCTGCAAATTATTTATTTGCAGAGCTTTTAAGTACCCAGACCCGGGGTCGAACCGGGATGGAAGTGAATCCACTGGTGTTTGAGACCAGCGCGTCTACCGATTCCGCCATCTGGGCGTTTTTGAAATTCAATTGGTTTGTTTCTCAATTGCGATGCAAAGGTAGGGCTTTTTTTTGAACCTGCAATACTTTCGGACATTTTTTTCAAAAAAAGTAAATATCTCTTTTTGTTTTGTCTATACAATTAAAAAAAACTATCTTCGTAATCGTAATCTTTTAGGGAGATTGTGTGTCGTGGATAGGTCGGCCAACAGTTGCGGTCATGTCGTTGTTTCTATAATCGTGGGTGTTGATGCTTCCTGCCTTTGTGTGACGGAAAATGTGTAATCGGATAATAATTTATGAAAGATAATTTTTGTGTGATACTGGCTGGCGGCATAGGTAGCCGTTTTTGGCCGTTCAGTACTAAACGGAGGCCTAAGCAGTTTCTCGACTTCTTTGGTACAGGTAGGTCTTTGTTGCAGATGACGTTCGACCGTTTCTGCAAGGTGATTCCCGTTGAAAACATATATATAGCTTCGAACGAGTTGTATAAGGACATGGTTATGGAGCAGCTTCCTAACGTTTCCGAATCAAGGATACTTTCGGAGCCCGCCATGAGAAATACTGCTCCTTGCGTGGCTTATGCGGTGAATAAGATAAAGGCCATCAATGAGAATGCCAATATCGTAGTCACGCCGTCTGACCATATCATATTAAAGGAGACGGAATTTATCGATGCCATCAATCGTGGGCTGGAATTCGTCGCAAAGAATGACCATCTCCTTACTTTGGGTATCAAACCTAATAGGCCGGAGACGGCTTACGGCTATATTCAGGTGAGCGAGAAGGCGGAGGAGCAGAATTTCTACAAGGTGAAGACCTTTACCGAAAAACCCAACATCGAATTGGCTAAAATCTTTTTGGAGAGTGGTGAGTTTTATTGGAATTCGGGACTTTTCATCTGGAATGTCCGTGCCATATCAGACGCTTTCGAGAAGCATATGCCGGAACTGGCCTCCAAGTTTGAAGAGGGAAAGGATGTCTACAATACGCCTGAAGAGCAGTCGTTCATAGACCGCATCTACCAGTCGTGTACCAATCTGTCCATCGACTACGGAATATTGGAGAAGGCGCAGAATGTCTATGTGCAGGTGGCCGACCTCGGTTGGTCCGACTTGGGTACATGGAGGTCTGTCTACGAGCTTTCGCCGAAAGACAGAAGCAACAATCTTACTTTGAAGTGCAAATCTCTCATCTATGAGAGCAAGAATAATGTTATTGCCTTGCCGGAAGGCAAATTGGCCGTTATTCAGGGCGTGAACAATCTTGTGATTGCCGAGGACGATAATGTGCTCCTGATCTGTCAAAGGGAGGAGGAGCCTAGAATCCGTCAGTTTGTGAATGATACGAAGGTCCAGATGGGCGAAGATTACGTGTAGCTTATATTGATTTATGGAGGAGCAAATAAATAAGGAGAGTCAGCAGTCTGCGACGGAAGGTGGAAACGAATTCTTGGAGATGGAAGAACGTATAGTGTCCGTCCTCAAGACAGTTTTCGACCCGGAGATACCGGTAAACATTTATGATCTTGGACTTGTATATAAGATAGATGTCGCCGAGGGTGGCATTGTCACTGTCGACATGACGCTTACGGCTCCTAACTGTCCGGCAGCCGATTTTATAGTCGAGGATGTCCGCATGAAATTGGATGGCATAGAGGGAGTGAAGGAGTCTCGTGTGAACATCGTTTTTGAACCCGAATGGACGAAGGAGATGATGAGCGAAGAGGCTATGCTGGAATTGGGCTTGCTGTGAAGAAAGATGGAAACGGGAAAAAGGAAAAAGGTTTATTTTGCGTCAGACGCCCACCTTGGGCTCGATGTCTTCGAAAATCCGCTTGATTCGGAGCGTAGGTTGGTGCGTTGGTTGGATTCCATAAAAAGTGATGCGGACATGCTCTTCCTTTTAGGAGATATGTTCGACTATTGGTTTGAGTATAGATATGTGGTGCCGAAGGGTTTCACCCGTTTCTTGGGTAAATTGGGAGAACTTTCGGACTTGGGAATAAAAATATATATATTTATCGGCAATCATGACATTTGGATGTTCGATTATTTGCCGAAAGAGGTGGGCGCCGTGGTGGTGCGGGAGCCAATGGAGATAGAGTTGCTTGGCAAAAAGTTTTATCTTGCCCATGGCGATGGACTTGGCGATCCGAATCTGATGTTCCGATTCCTACGGCAGTTTTTCAGAAATAAGTTTTGTCAGCGTTTGTATAAAGGCATACACCCTTGGTTTACTGTTCCTTTGGGTTATGTGTGGTCAAGGCATAGCCGGAAGTCAAAAGTGGGAAGTGAAGAGGAGTCTTATCTGGGTGAAGGCCGCGAATATCTGGTGCAATTTGCAGAAATGCACGGACGCACTAGCGATATCGATTATTATGTGTTTGGACATCGGCATATCATGCTTGATTTGGAAATCAAGAATCGTAAGCGGGTTGTCATTTTGGGCGACTGGATAACCAATTTCTCGTATGCGAGTTTTGACGGTTCAGAGCTTCGCCTGTCTGTTTTCGAAAATTAAGTTTAACTATAAAACGTATAAATAGAGATGAAAAAGGTGTATTTATCTTTTGCCGCTTTTGCCGCTTTTGCCGCTTTGACATTTTTATCTTGTGGCCCATCCTCTAGAGGTGGTTCTGCGGGAAATGAGTATTGTGATTGTAATCAGGAAGATGGTATCTTGAGCATAGGAAAATGTAAAAAGGATGTCTTGAGCGCCAATCGGGAGGATCTGTTGAACGAGGAGTTCCAACAGGCGTTTTGGGATGCTGTCGGCGATTGTGACAAATAGTAAGCTTCCTCTATTTTTGATTTGCGATGAAATGAAAAAATAAAAAGGTGCATTTTTTGTTTTATTCATATAATCATCTATTTTTGTTATAATCTAATAAAGTGGACGTTGAAAAATAACTAGAGGAGGTTTGAAGTGACATTTTTTTTCTCTTGGGGTCTCTTCCTTGATGAGGTTGCTTGATTAATAAGATGTTATGAACTTTACCATGTTGTTCTTATTACTAATGAAAGTGTTACGAACTAAATAAATAAATAAACAAATGAGAAAGAGAAATTTTACTTATGCATCAATTCTAGCCGCAGGAATGTTGCTGTCGGCATGTGAAGCGGCAAAAGCTCCTGAATTGACAAAGATGAAGTGCGAGTTTGTTCCGGATGGGGGCGAGGCTGTCCTGTATGGTTCCAATTTGGCAAATGCGGAGGTCATCTTCCCCGGCGATTTCGCAGTTAAGGCAAACAACGGATCTAATGATTCTGTTTTGATTGTGACAGTGCCGGAAGGTTCTTCATCCGGAAAGTTGAAGGTGAAGACAAAAGGTGGAGAGGTTGAGTCTAACTTCTTCTTCCGTGACAATAGAAATACAATCATTGATTTTGACAAGCGTATAGCTACGTGGGGTGGCTACGAACCGTTTGATGAGAACGGAGACAAAATCAAAGGAATTGTAGAGTTCCAAGATAGCGTGTCTGCCTTGCCTGCTGCTCTTCCTGACGGATGTTCTGGAAATTATGGTTTCCTTTACGGAAAATATGTGAACGACTGGGTGATGACTCATACCATGTATCTCCAATATGTCGCTAATCCGGAAGAGGGCGGACGTGGTGAAAGTTCTGTTGCCAGCAATTTCCAAGACTACAATATCAATGATTTGGCTTTCAAATTTGAGGTTTATGTTCCGAAAGAGGCTGCTTACAAAGGTCCAAGAACAGAGATTTTCTTTGGCCCATTCAATGCTCCAAACAAGCACGGACGTGAATTGTCACCTATCTGCTTTTGGAAACCATATATGAACGAGTCTGGTTCTTATTATACGGATTCATGGGTTACCATTACGATTCCGTTGTCAGAGTTCTATCATGGCATTGATAACGATACTACCAAGTCCAAATATTCTTTGGATCTGAAGAAGGCAACCAACTTGAGCTTTGTTCAGTTTGGTCCTGCAGACTCTACCGAGGTGTTCATGTGCCTGGATAATCTCAGAATCGTGCCAATTAAGTAATTGGTTTGGATGAAACAAAAAAAGGCTTCGAATGAAAATTCGAAGCCTTTTTTATTGGTACGTTTTGAAAATATGTTTTCTAGCCCATAGCTTGCCGGTTTCGGACAGGCTATTGAAATGCGCATCGTATTTTGTCGCTCTCTTTGTCGTAAGAGATGGCAATCTCTTGCCCTTCCTTTATCTCTCCGGCCAATAATATTTCGGCAACCTCGTCCTCTACATATTTCTGTATGGCGCGTTTCAGTGGCCTTGCACCGTATTGGATGTCGTAGCCCTTTTCTGCGATGTAGTTCTTCGCTTCGTCAGACAAAATCAGTTTGTATCCTAGACCTTCTATTCTGGAATAGACATCCTTCAGCTCTAAATCTATGATCTTATGAATGGATTCTTTCGTCAGCTGCCCAAACATGATGACGTCGTCAATACGATTTAGAAACTCAGGAGAGAATGTTTTGTTCAGAGCTTTCTGTATGATATTGTGCGCAAATGTCTGGTCGTTAGTCTTTGCTGTTGGTGCGAATCCGATGCCGCTTCCGAACTCCTTCAGCTGGCGGGTTCCTACGTTGGAGGTCATGATGATAATCGTGTTTTTGAAGTTTATTTTTCTTCCTAGACTATCCGTCAGCCTACCTTCGTCCAATACCTGCAGCAACAAGTTGAACACGTCTGGATGGGCTTTTTCGATTTCATCCAGAAGAATGATGGAGTATGGGTTCCTTCGAACCTTCTCCGTGAGTTGGCCACCCTCTTCGTAGCCTACATATCCAGGAGGTGCCCCGATCAGTCTGGAAACGGAGAATTTCTCCATATATTCGCTCATGTCCACACGGATTAGCGCATCAGTGGAGTCGAACATCTCTTTCGCCAACATCTTGGCGAGGTGCGTCTTTCCTACGCCGGTCGGACCTAAGAATATGAATGAACCGATAGGTCTGTTCGGATCTTTTAGCCCTATTCTGTTGCGTTGTATGGCTTTTACTATTTTGTCTACGGCTTCCTCCTGTCCGATGATTTTCTCCTTCAACACGTTTTTCATCTGGGCTAGTCTCAGACCTTCGGCTTGGGCTATCTTCTGGATAGGGACGCCGGACATCATGGAGATGACCTCCATCACCTTCTCCTCGTCCACCACCTGTCTGTCGTTCTTCAGCTCATCTTCCCATCTCATCTTCTCTATTTCCAGACTGTCCTTCAGTTCCTTCTCCTTGTCTCTGAAACTGGCGGCAAGTTCGAATTTCTGCGCCTTTATCGCATTGTTTTTCTCCGTGTTGGTCTCCTCCAGTTCCTTTTCCATCCTTACGATGGCCTCGGGAACAACAATGTTGGAGATATGGGTTCTCGAACCGGCTTCGTCTAGCGCGTCGATGGCCTTGTCCGGAAAATGGCGGTCGCTAATGTACCTGTCCGTATATTTGACGCAGGCCAGAAGCGCATCGTCCGTATAGGTCACGCTATGGTGGTCTTCATATCTGTCCTTTATGTTTTTGAGTATCTGAAGCGTCTCGTCGGGTGTTGTCGGTTCTACGATTATTTTTTGGAAGCGACGTTCCAACGCCCCGTCTTTTTCGATGCTCTGTCTGTATTCGTCCAGCGTAGTGGCTCCTACGCATTGTATTTCGCCTCTGGCAAGTGCAGGTTTCAGCATGTTGGCTGCGTCTAGAGATCCTGCGGCGCCTCCAGCCCCGATGATGGTGTGTATCTCGTCGATGAAGAGTATGATGTTCGGGTTTTTCGACAGCTCGTTGAGTATGGCCTTTATCCTTTCCTCAAACTGACCTCTGTATTTTGTTCCGGCCACGATGGCTGCCATGTCCAAAGAGATGACCCTTTTGTCGAAGAGTATTCTGGAAACCTTCTTTTGCATGATTCGGAGGGCCAAACCTTCGACGATGGCCGATTTTCCGACGCCGGGTTCTCCGATGAGTACGGGGTTGTTCTTTTTCCTTCGGCTCAATATCTGGGCGAGACGCTCTATCTCCTTGTCTCTGCCTATGATGGCGTCCAGCTTCCCCTCCTCTGCGGCTTTTGTCATGTCAGACCCGAAGTTGTCGAGCACTGGCGTCTGGTTGTCGCTTTTCTGCGTTGTGGTAGCTCCGAACGTTTGGCTTTTCTCCTTGTTGCCGTTGTTGGAGAATTGAGGTTCGTCGTATTCTTCATCGTCCTGAATGCCTGTTCCCATCCTGATGTCCTTCTTTATGATAGAAAGAAAGCTGGAGTAGTTGACGTTTTCAGATTGCAGGGCCTCTGTCGCTATGTTCACGTTGTTTTTCATGATGGCGAGCAGAAGGTGATCCGTGTCGATGACTTCGCTATGTAGGGCTCTGGCCTCCAGACATACTACTTTGAGTATCTTTTCGGTGGCTCCCGTCAATGGGATGTCCATGCCCATGGCTGTCTCGTTGTTGGTGCGAATCTGCGATTCAATCATGTTTTTGATGTTGGCGATGTCCACTTTCATGGAAAGAAGCGCGTCGATGGCCGGCCCTTCTCCGTCTCTGATGATTCCCAGTAGAAGATGTTCAGGACCTATGTAATTGTTGCCTAATCTTTCCGCCTCCTCCTTGCTGTAAGCCAATACATCCTTAACTCTTTGCGAAAAATCTGTATTCATAAATGTATCTTTCTGTTTTTGTAATTAGTATGGCCTTTGGGGAACCTTCCTAATGGGTAAGTATGGCCCGTTTCCTTGTTTCCCTTAGAACGCATATGGTGCGTACCGATTTGTTCCCCTTTGTTGGTGTTGCGTTTCCGCTTTCAAATAAATTACTAATCCCACTATGCAAATATAGCACAAATTCGAGGTCTTGCTATTTAAAATGAGTTATTCAATATTAAAAGAATCCGCATTTGTAACTTTCTAACCTATCAATAATTATACCAATGTTTTGTTATATTAAGGCACCTCTGCTTTAATGCGTTGATTCTTATCTTTTTATCTTGTATGTGTGCCTTGTTTTTGTATAATGACATTTTGTCATGAAAAAAAGATGTGACTCTTATGGGAGAGATGAAGAGAAGAGCCTGAAACGGAATAAAAAAACATATCTTTCGGAAAACCTTTTGCTTGATTCAACAAAAAATCGTATTTTAGTGCGTTTTTTGGAGGAATATTTAACAATTGATATAAATGGTTGATCAAGACAGAATTATCAAAATTGATATTAACGAGGAGATGAGGTCATCATACATTGATTATTCAATGTCTGTAATCGTATCTCGTGCACTACCGGATGTCAGAGACGGATTTAAACCCGTTCATCGTCGTGTGCTGTTTGGAATGAATGAATTGGGATTGTTTTCGAACAAGCCGACTAAGAAGTCTGCGAGAATAGTTGGAGAGGTTTTGGGAAAGTACCATCCACATGGCGATTCTTCCGTTTATTTTACAATGGTGCGTCTGGCTCAGCCATGGACATTGCGTTATCCGTTGGTCGACGGACAGGGAAACTTTGGTTCTGTCGATGGTGACGGACCTGCCGCTATGCGTTATACGGAGGCCAGACTCCGTAAGATAGCGGAGGATATTTTGATTGACCTAGACAAAGATACTGTAGATTTTCAGAATAACTTCGATGATACATTGCAGGAACCAACGGTGATGCCGACTCGTATCCCGAACCTTTTGGTGAACGGAGCTTCTGGTATCGCTGTGGGTATGGCAACTAACATGCCACCTCATAACCTTTCAGATACGGTTGATGCCATTGTGGCTTATATTGATAATAATGACATCTCAATAGACGAACTGATTAAGTATATAAAGGCTCCTGATTTTCCTACGGGTGGTTATATCTATGGCTATGCGGGAGTGAAGGCGGCTTATGAGACAGGCCGCGGTCGTGTGGTTATCCGCTCTAAAGTGGAGATTGAGACGGAGAATAACGGCAGGGAGAAGATCATTGTCCGTGAAATTCCTTATCAGGTCAATAAGTCGGAGTTGATCAAGTCTGTCGTTGCCTTGGTAGAGGAGAAGAAGGTGGAAGGCATCTCTAACATCAATGATGAGTCAGACCGTGAGGGTATGCGTATCGTGGTGGATGTGAAGAAAGAGGCCAACGCCAATGTCGTATTGAACAAACTTTTTAAATATACGGCGTTACAGTCGTCGTTCGGTGTAAATAGCATCGCTTTGGTGAAGGGTAGGCCGCAAATGCTCAACTTGAAGGATCTGATCTCCTTGTTTGTCGAACATAGGCATGATGTGGTGACCCGTCGTACGAAGTTCGAACTTCGTGAGGCTGAGAAAAGAGCCCATATATTGGAGGGCTTGATCATAGCTTGTGATAACATAGACGAGGTTGTCCGCATCATAAAGACTTCCAAAACGGTAGATGAGGCCCGTAACGGATTGATGGAGCGTTTCAACTTGTCTGACATTCAGGCTCGCGCCATCGTGGAGATGCGTTTGAGGCAGCTGACGGGTTTGGCTGTTGACGATCTTCGTGCCGAATATGCCGAGTTGATGAAGAAGATTGAATATTACAAGGAGGTGCTTGCCAGCTTCGAACTGCGTATGAAAATCATAAAGGAGGAGCTTTTGGAGGTGAAGGCCAAGTATGGCGATTCTCGTCGCTCCGAAATCGTATATGCCTCGGATGAGTTTAATCCTGAAGATTTCTATGCGGATGATGAGATGATCATCACCCTTTCCCATTTGGGGTACATTAAGCGGACTCCTCTCTCTGAGTTTAAATTGCAGAGCCGTGGTGGCGTGGGTTCTAAGGGTAGCGGTGCTAGGGATGAGGACTTTATTGAGTATATCTATCCTGCCTCTATGCACAACACGATGATGTTCTTCACGCAGAAGGGCCGTTGTTATTGGATGAAGGTGTACGATATTCCGGAAGGTTCGAAGAACACGAAGGGTCGCGCTATCCAGAATATGCTGAATATTGAGTCTGACGATTCCATCACAGCCTTCATTAAGGTGAAGACGTTGGATGATGCAGAATTCAACAAAAACCATTTCTTGATGTTCTGCACGAAGCAGGGTGTGGTGAAGAAAACCTCTTTGGAGGCTTACGCGCGTCCTCGTGCCAACGGAGTGAACGCAATCACTATCCGGGAGAATGATCAGGTTATCCAAGTCCGCCTGACAGATGGTAACAGTGAGGTGATTTTGGCCAACAGAAATGGTAGGGCTATCCGCTTTAACGAAACGAAGGTGAGGGAGATGGGCCGTACTGCCACAGGTGTCAAAGGTATGGTTCTCGATGAGGACGGCGAAGACGAAGTGGTAGGTATGATAGCTATCGCCGATTCTAAGGCGGAGACAATCATGGTGGTTTCTGAACAGGGATATGGAAAACGTTCGGACATTGAAGACTATCGTGTCACTAACCGAGGCGGTAAGGGCGTGAAGACAATCAGCATAACGGATAAAACAGGTAAGCTGGTCACCATCAAGAGTGTTACCGACGACAAGGATCTGATGATCATCAATAAATCGGGTATCACGATTCGCTTGAAGGTAGAGTCTATTCGTGTGATGGGACGCGCTACGCAAGGTGTGCGTTTGATCAACCTCGGAAAGAGAAACGATAGGATAGCTTCTGTATGTATTGTAGACTCGGAGGAAGAGGAAGAACTCCTTGCCGAAGCTCTGGAGGCCGAAAACGCTATTATGGATGCGGATGTCGTGACGGATGTTCAGAATGAAGAAACATCGGAAGAGGCTCAAAAAGATGAAAGTCAGGAATAAAATGAATTCAAAAATAATAACAGTAGAAAAATGAAAAAAATTGCGATTTCTTTGGTGTTGTTAGCTATGGCAGCATCCGGATTTGCCCAAAAGAGAAACGTCAGCAAAGCCGAAAATGCATTGTATGATCCAGTGGACTTGGTAGGCGCAAAGGCTAGCATTGAAGCTGCCATGAAGGATCCTTCTACCGAAAAGTGGGAAAAAACCTATTTCGTGGCAGGTAATGTTTATTACAAATATTACGAAGAAGAGGAAAAGAAGAGGCTGATGAATCAATCATCCAACCAGGCTGTCAAGAATGAATACTTGGTGAATGCCATTGACGCTTATGCTAAGGCTGCTGAATATGGACTTCTTCCCGACGAAAAAGGAAAGGTTAAACCTAAGTACCAGAAGGAGATAAAGAAGAATTTGGAAACTTATGGCAAATATCTCATTAATGAAGGCCTTAATAATTATAACATGAATGATTATAAGACGGCTGCTCTTTTGTGGGGAAAATATCTGGAGCTTCCTTCTTATCCTATTATGAAGGATGCCGGACTGGAGAAGGATACTCTTTATAATGAGATTAAGTATTATACAATAAACGCTGCCAGTCGTGTCCCTGAGATGAAGTCTTTGACTATCAAATATATGGAAGAGTTGAAGGATGCAGGCTATAAGGCAGAGGAGATGTATGAGTGGCTGGCAGGTGAGTATAAGGATAAGGATGAGGCTAAATATGTGGCTACGCTACAGAATGGTTTGAAGAAATATCCAAAGAGCTCGTTCTTAATGGGTAGTTTGATTAATTACTACATCTCTTCAAAAAAGGTGGATGAGGCTATCGCATATTTGGACAATGCCATCAAAAATGAACCTAAGAACGCACAATACTATGCTGTAAAAGGTAACTTGTTGTTGCAGGCTAAGAAGGATTATGCGGGTGCTGTCTCTTCTTATAACCAGGCTTTGCAGATGGACAATAGCAACTATCTTGCTCAGACAGGTTTGGGTCTTGTTTATGTTACCAAGGCAGAGGAAATCAATGATAATGCTAGCTCTATCAGAGATAACAAAAAATATCAGGCGGAGCGTAAACGTGCTAATGCAGAGTTCCAGAAGGCTATCCCTTATTTGGAGAACGCAAGATCTATGAATCCTAAGGATATAGATAATTTGCGTGTGTTGCGTGCTGCTTACCTTCGTACAGACAAAGGTGCGGAATATGAAAATATTGACTCGGAAATCAAGGCTTTAGAGAATTAATGGCTCTTGATAAAATGAGATAAGGAGAAAGACTTCCATGGTTCTTGCCGTGGAAGTCTTTCTCGTTTTTGAATTATATTATAATTATCATTTCATGAAATATAAAATTCTCTTTGCCCCATTGCAGGGTTGTACGGACTATTGTTATAGAAATGCGTTTGAACAGGTGTTCGGATCTGTTGATTCTTATTATACTCCATTCATACGTATTGAAAGAAAGGAAATAAGGACTCGTGACATTGTAGGCATAAAACCGGAAAATAATCACGTCCCGAATCTCGTGCCTCAGATTTTGGCCGATACGAAGGCTGACTTCCATCAGTTGATGTCTGTCGTCTCTGAAAATGGATACAAGAAGGTGGATGTCAATCTTGGTTGTCCCTTCCCTCTGATAGCCCACAAGCAGAAAGGTGCCGGTATGTTGCCTTGCCCGGATAAGGTGGAGGAGATGCTCTCTTCTGTTGCCGATTATCCCGACGTCTCTTTTTCTGTGAAGATGCGTTTGGGTATGGATTCGCAGGAGGAGTGCCTGGCCCTATTGCCTATATTCGAGAAGTTGGGCGTCTCCCAGATTGCGATGCATGCCCGTTTGGGGACGCAGCAGTATAAGGGCGATGTGGATATGGATGCGTTTGCCCGTTTCTATGATGCGTGCAGCTTGCCTTTGGTCTATAATGGCGATGTGCGGAGTGTGGAAGATATAGAGCGCATAACTTCCCGTTTCCCTAAATTGGCGGGTGTGATGGTAGGACGTGGCTTGTTGGCTCATCCTGAACTGGCCATGGAGTATGCTAAAGATGTCTGTCTCTCGGAGACGGAACGTCTTGACCGCTATCGCCAGCTCCACGACTTGGTCTACGGTGCTTACCGTGAACGACTGAAGGGTGGTGATGTGCAGGTTGTCTCGAAGATGAAGGATTTCTGGGAGTATTTCTATCCTGAAATGGACAGGAAGAGAAGAAAGGCGATAAAAAAGGCTACTTCTGTTGAAAAGTATGAGGATGCGGTTTCTTTTTAATGCGTTAAATTTTCTTGTTTGTGACTTTTTTCCATATATTTGATTTCTTGTTTTCTTCCTATTCTTTTGCTGGAAGACAACGGGAATGGAACGTAGAATGTTCTGTTAATAATGTTGAATAAATTAAAAAGGAGTATCGAAATGAAACGTAGAATCATTACGCTTGCATTGGTGGGCATGGTCACCTTTTCTTCATTTGCTTTGGATAGTGGAGATATTATTAAGCAGGTCAGAAAAGGCAAATATGAGAATGCGGTTAAGTCGCGTGCGAAGATAGAAAACAAAATTTCCAGTTCGCGTGAGAAACTTTTGTTTGACATCTCAGAATGTCTGCTTTATAATAGTCCGAAATATGCCGGATATAATCCATTGAAAGCATATTCCCTTTATAAAAACATTTCATATAGCGACTATCTGTATGATAAGTTGGTGATGGACGTCTTGCGCGAAAATGAGATTACGATAGAGATGATGAGAGAGGAGATTGAGAAGAATCTCATGTCTTATGCCAAGACTAAGGGTACGTTAGAGGCCTATGACGAGATTATCGGAGCTTGTCAGGGTTGCTCTTATCTGTCTGACGCCAAGGCGGTGAGAGAAGACCTCTTGTTTCAGCAGACATTGAAAAATGCCACCGTTCGTGATGTGGAGAAGTTCATCGCAGATTATCCTAATTCGCCAAAGAAGGCGCAGGCGGTGGCTCTCCGTGATTCGTTGGCTTACGTGGCTCTTCCTGCAACGTCCGACGCTTATACTAGCTATGTTTTCACCTATCCGGATTCCAAATGGGTGCCTGTGCTGAAGTCTAAGTTGGAAAAGATGGCATTTGAGGAGGCTGAACGGATGAATACGATTAATGCGTATGCTAAATATATCGCCAATTATCCGGAAAAGACTTCCAATGTCCGTGATTTTGAGGAGAAGATAGCTAAACTGCAGAAAAGCAGTTCGTGGATGGTTGCTCCCCGGTACCAGAACATTATTTTGGTTTCCGACTCGTCTCTGAAAAAGAATTATTATCTGGTTAATGATTTCGGTGTATGGGGTATACTCGGCGAAACGGGAGTACAGATTATCATGCCGGAATATGAGGCGTTTGGAAAAGAGATGTCCGAGGGCTATATCGCAGCCAAGAAGAATGGCAGATGGGGTGTTGTAGAGGTGGAGACGGGTAGGTCCATAGGAGCTTTCGAAATGTCGTCGCCTAATGATATCCGTCCGTTGTCAAGAAAATTCATCGCCTATAAGCTGGCGGGCAGTTGGGGCGTGATGGACCATAGTGCGGAGGTGGTGATTGCGCCTTTCCTCGCCGGAAATCTATCTCAGTTCAATCTGAAGATGATGGCAAACGGAGGTGTGGCAATGAACAGCAATGGTAGTCTGATTATTATAGATGCAGAAGGAAAGCAGCTGGTGAACCAACAATATGACGAGGTCTCTTGGCGGGCTTCCGCTGATATAGATAGCCGTTTCATCAAAACTCGTAAGGGAAAGAAATACGGAATCATCAATGACCAAGGTGCGGTTATGATGGATAATGAGTTGGACATGCTCCCTTATTTTGATTCGGATGGTGTGGCTAGTGTCAAGAATTTCACGAAGGAGGGTTGGATTGACACTACTGGCAATTATCTCTATTTCGGTCCTCTTTCTTACTTCAAGGATTGTGGCGGAACGGATAAGATGATGGCTTATGTGGTTGGCGGAAAGGTTGGCTTCATAGACAAGACAGGAAAGCAGAACATACCTTTGGAGTACGATGAGTTGGGTGATTGCTTTCTGAACAAATTGGCGAAGGTCAGAAAAGGAAGCAAATGGTGCTATATCAACACGAGAGGAGAAGAGATTGCCAGCATTCCTGCCAATACGGGGGCTAGAATGACATATTCTGGCAATATCATTGTGATAAAGAACGGTTCTCAAATCAGTCTTGTCTCTCCTCAAGGACAGAATGCCCAGCTGTTTGGTTATGACGATGTGGACGACGAGGCCTCTTGTGGCCTGCTTCGTGTCCGTAAGTCGGGCAAGTGGGGCGCAGTTGATTATACCGGACGGGAGGTGGTTCCTGTATCTTATGATGAAATGACGAAGTTCTGCAACGGGTACTCTGTCGTTAAGAAGAACGGCAAGTATGGATTGCTTTATAATGGTTCTGTTGTCTTGAAGACGGAGTATGACCGGCTGGTGGATGGCGGCCATTTCTTTGACACCAACTGCAATACCTATAAGGATGGGAAAATATCTAATGTGTTCTATATTCAGGGATTCTTTGGCGCTGAGAATGAGAAGTTTGTCTTTTTGGACGGCAAGGTGCTGTTGACTACAAAAGATGAGGTCCGTCTGGACAAGCCTGCCAACAGATATACGATTGTGAAGTTTGCCGATATGGGCATCTTCTCCAACGCAACGGTGGGTCTGATAGATCCGCAGGGAAAAATCCTTGTGAAACCGATGTATCTGAATGTTGAGCAGATGCCGGGCAACGATAAGTATTTCGTTTATACGTCCAGAACAACCAAGAAGCAAGGCATCCTTAACTCGAAAGGGGAGGAGATGACTCCGGCTATTGCGGATAAAATTCTGTCTTTTGATGGAACGGTAGTCTATGTGGAGAATAATGGAGATAAGACTTGCTTTGATGAGAAAGGCAATTCTTTGCTTCCTGTCGGTTATGATGTGGATGGGAAGATATTGAAGAATAAGAAGAACGGCAAATTTGGTGTGATGGACGAGTCCGGAAGCATCAAGCTGTATCCTTCCTACAATAAGGTGGTCGGTGCAACGGCCAATACGGCTGTTGTTGATAGCGACGGCAAGTATGGCATAGTGAAGTATTGATTCTCCTTTCTGTATGTTATGGAAAAAGACGCATTTCTGAACGGGAATGCGTCTTTTTTTTGTGCGTAAACTTGGATTTGGGATGGATATTATATTTATCTTTGCGAGGAAGCAATGGCTATTGTTGCAATCTGAAAATGATTTGGTGCTGTTTTATTTCTGATGAAAAAACTTTTTTCAATTGATTGATAATATGAAAGATGACAATATGGGTTTGGGTATCTCTCACTATATGAAGGAGGGATACTCTCGTTTCAAAAAGCTGGCGAATATCTTTGGCGATACGGATTATGCAGGAACGGAAGAGCGGGTTACGGGTGGCATCGAGTTTCGTGGCACAAATGTATGGATTCTCATCTTTGCCTTTGTCGTGGCCTCCGTCGGACTGAATGTCAACTCTCCGGCGGTCATCATCGGTGCCATGTTGATTTCCCCATTAATGGGACCTATTATCGGTATGGGGTTGGCTGTCGGCATAAATGATAACCTGATGTTGAAACGTTCGTTGATGAATCTTTTTGTTATGATGGTTATCAGTCTGCTGGCTTCTTCCCTCTATTTCTTGATTTCTCCGCTGAGTGAGGCTCAATCGGAACTGCTGGCGCGCACCAATCCCACCATATATGATGTCTTCATCGCCTTTTTTGGCGGGTTGGCAGGAATAACGGCTCTATCTCGAAAGGAGGAAAAGGTCACGGTCATCTCCGGAGTGGCCATCGCCACGGCGTTGATGCCTCCTTTGTGTACTGCGGGTTATGGATTGGGTACGGGGCAGCTCCGTTTCTTTTGGGGTGCGTTGTATCTGTTCTTCATCAACACATTTTTTATAGCATTGGCTACCTTCCTGATCGTTCGTTTGTTGAAATTTCCGAAGAAGGCCTATATGGATTATAGAAAGGAAAAACGGGTCCGTATGTATATCTCCGTTTTCTCGTTTGTTGTGATAGTTCCAAGTGTCTTCATGGCGTTCGGAATGGTGAAGGAGAGTGCCTTCAATACCAATGCTTCCCGTTATCTGCGCTATCTTCAGGAGTCTGTCATCCTGCACAACTCTTATATAGTGAATACGGACAAATCATATTCCAGAAAACAGTCTGTCATTACCTTGACGATTATGGGCGATACTCTGATGCCTGCTCAGAAAAAAGAGTTGGAAGAGAGGATGGATAAGTTTGGTTTGAAGAATGCCCGCCTACAGGTAAAGCAAATCTCTAACGAGAATGGCGACATATCCGTCTATCAGAAGGTGATTGCCGGCAATGAGAGTAGGCTCTTGCAGGCGGAGGAGAAGATGCGGGTTTATGAGGGTGAGGTGGAGCGTTATCGTAGTCAGATCTATCCTATCGGTCAGTTGGTGATGGAGTGTAAAATGCACTTTCCGGAGGTGGATACGCTTGCTGTGGCGAATGTCGTTTATGGAAATCCTGCCACATCGAAATTAGATACGATACCGACGGCTTTCCTTTCGTGGAACAAGCCGGTGACGGCGGAGGAAAAACGTAAGGCGGAGGAGTGGCTTAAAATCAGGCTTTCCCTTAAACGTCTACGAATGTATGAAAATTAAGCGATCGTCAGAAAATAAATTGTGCCGATTTTGATAGAATGCCGTAGGCATTGTCTCTTTGTGGAAAAGTGCAGATTAGTAAACCCTTCCCGTTTGTGGAAACGGGTGGTTTGATCGGCCTTTTCCTAGTCTATCTCCAACTCCAGTTGGTTGTATAGGTCGGCAAGATTTTGGTTTTGTTCCATCATGCTCTTTAGTCTGTCCTTAGGAGAAAGCATCTTCTTGTTTTCCGTCTCTTCCATGATGCGCGTATACATCTGTATCTTTCCGTTTTGTAACTTTTGGGAAAGAAAGGCAAGGATGGTTGGCCGTTCGTTGAGCAGGTCTTTTTCCTGCATCGGATTGTCTACCGATACCTCGATGAAGAAGTTTTCTTTGAGCGTAGGCTTGTAGCTTTGCATGGTGGTGACAAGTATCTTCTTGTCTGGAATGGTGTTGATGAATTCGTTCCAGCAGCGTAGGAGGTCGTTCTGCGTAAATGGATTTTCGCCTTTTACTTGTATTTGAGCACCATGGGATTCCTCCTTTGGTAGATTGTCTCCGTGGATTATCTTTTTGATGGAGACTCCCGGCATCTGAGACGATTTTATCCGTATGGTAGTTGGTTGTGTGGCCTGGTTTCCGTGGACGTTGGCGGCTTGGCCGTTCGTATTGTTGGATGTGATGCTGGCGGCAGGTGGTTCGACAGTGAAGAAGTTGTCCAGTTGGAAGAGGTTCTCCTCGTCCCAATCGTCTATGTTATTTTTTTTTTTCGTCCGAGAGTTGGCACAATCGGATAAGCGTCAATTCTACTAGCAGCCGTTTGTTTTTGCTGATTCTGTAGTTGAGGTCGCATTCGTTGGTCAGCCGTAGGGCTTTAAATAAGAATTGGTCGTTGCAGTTTTGGGCTTGCTTCCGGTAGTTCTCCTGAATGTTGGCGCCAACTTCCAATAAAGGAATAGTCTGGGGATCTTTGCAGACCAGCAGGTCGCGGAAGTGTCCGCTCAGTCCGTTTATGAAACTTTGGGCTTCGAAGCCTTTGCTTAATATTTCGTTGAATAGGAGGAGGCATTCCGTGACGTTTCCGCTCAGAAAGTTTTCTACCAGCTTGAAATAATAGTCGTAGTCCAGAACGTTCAAGTTTTGGATTACTTTCTTGTAAGTTATTTCGTTTCCGCAAAACGAGACTACCTGGTCGAAGATGGACAAGGCGTCGCGCATACCTCCGTCCGCCTTTTGGGCTATGATGCTCAAGGCTTCAGGTTCTGCCTGTATGCCCTCTTTTTGGGCTACGGTTTGCAGATGAGAGATGGTGTCGTTTACGCTGATGCGGTTGAAGTCGTAGATTTGGCAGCGGGAGAGTATGGTGGGCAGCACCTTGTGTTTCTCTGTCGTGGCCAAGATGAAGATGGCATGTGCGGGTGGCTCCTCCAGTGTTTTTAGGAAGGCGTTGAAGGCTGCAGCCGAAAGCATGTGCACCTCGTCGATGATGTAGACGCTATATTTTCCTATTTGTGGCGGTATCCGCACTTGCTCGATGAGCGAGCGTATGTCGTCCACTGAATTGTTGGAGGCTGCATCCAGCTCATGGATGTTGTAGGAGCGTTGTTCGTTGAACGCCTTGCATGATTCGCACTCGTTGCAGGCTTCGTGTTCTGCGGTGGGGTTCATGCAGTTGATTGTCTTGGCAAAGATACGCGCACAAGTGGTCTTTCCCACACCTCTTGGCCCACAGAAGAGATACGCGTGTGCGAGATGGTTGCTCACGATGGCATTCTTCAGCGTACTGGTGAGAGGACCTTGGCCCACCACCGAAAGGAAGGTGGACGGACGATATTTCCTTGCCGAAACAATAAAGTTCTCCATGTCTGCTTTTTTACGGATGCAAAGATAGGCTTTTCACCTCTATTCTGTAGCCTGATTCTTGTTTTATTATAAACATTATTTCAACATTTTGAGTGTTTTCCAAAATTTTGTCTTTGATTGATGCCAAGTAATGGATGCTTCCGCTACTTTTGTGTATGTCTTATTTTTAGGAGAAATTTATGGTTTTTAAAGAAGAAAGGGTGATTTTATGGTGTATGATTTTGATGAGATAATAGACAGAAGGGGAACCGACTCGGTGAAGGTGGATGGCGCCGCTAGAATGTGGAATCGTGACGATCTGATGCCCCTATGGGTGGCGGATATGGATTTCCGCACGCCGCCGTTTGTGATGGATGCCATCCGTTCCCGTTGCCGGCATGAGGTGTTGGGTTATTCCTTCCATCCGGAAGGATGGGCCGGCAGTGTCTCGGCTTGGTTGAACCGTCGCCATGGATGGAAGGCGGATGCTTCGTGGATAGGTTTCGTCCCTGGCGTCATTCCCGGGATGGCGATGGGGGTGCGATGTCTTACATCTCCGGGCGATAAGGTTATGGTGCAGTCTCCCGTCTATCCTCCGTTCTTTGATGTGGTGCGGCGGAACGACAGACAGTTGGTGGTCAGTCCTCTTGTGCGGGATGGTGGCGTTTTTAGAATGGATTTCGAGGCCATGAGGCGCGACATGAAGGGGTGCCGGTTGTTGCTGTTGTGTAATCCGCAGAATCCGGGCGGACGTGTATGGACCGAAGGGGAATTGCGTATGGTGTCTGATATTTGTGAGGAGAATGGTGTGCTGATTCTCTCGGACGAGATTCATGCTGATATGTATCTGCCGGGCTTCCGTCATCAGGTATTCGCTTCGGTCTCCGATTATGCTGCCGCCCATACCGTCACGTTCATGTCGGCTAGCAAGGCGTTTAATATGCCGGGGTTGAGCTCTGCCTATTTCGTCTCTTCGAACGAGTCGTTGCGGACACGTTTCTCTGATTTTGTGGAGTCTTTGCATTTGGATTATGGCAACATCTTCGCTTTCTTGGCCAATATGGCGGCTTATACCGATGATGGGGAAGATTGGTTGAACCAGATGCTGGCTTATGTGCAGCGCAATGTCGATTATTTGGAGAGCCGCGTCCGTGCTTCTTTTCCGGAAATAGAGGTGATGAGGCCGCAGTCGTCGTTCCTTGTCTTTTTGGATTGTCGAGGATTGCATCTCTCTCAGGAACAGTTGGTGAAGCTGTTTGTGGAGAAGGCTCATCTCGCTTTGAATGATGGGTCTACATTCGGATCTGGAGGGGAGGGTTTCATGCGGATGAATGTGGCGTCGCCTTCCTGCTATGTGGTTGAGGCGATGGATAGATTATCTGTCGCTTTGCGGTAGAAGATCGGCACATAATTTTGGAATAGCCTACATAAGTGTTATCTTTGTAGTCGAACGGAAACGACGGATTTTTATCGATGTTGAAGAGTAGTCGCAAATATTACAATCGGGAAGTGTTGCACTTTCATCGCTGGTCGAGGAAGGTGTATGCTCTTTTTGTTTGTGTCGGTAAAGAGGTCGTCATAGGTCAGTTGAAGAGTTGTGTGGCTGCAGGCAGTCTATGTAAGTCCCGTGCCAATTTGGTTCTGGAGTTGCGTTATTTGGCGCAGAAGTTTGGCTTTGCCGTAGACGTGCCGGACGGTAGTCCGGATGGGGAGGCGTTGGCTGATGCTCTGTTCCTTGTTTTGCCGGCCATTGTTGTGCCTTCTTCTGATTCTTGTGTGGCTTTTAAATGTTTGTTAAATAGTGTGGCTGTGGAGATGTTTTCTCCATGGCTTTTTTTTTCGGGAAACGGATGTCGGTATGGCATCCGTTTCCCGTTTTTGTTTAATTTTTGAGATATGGTAGATTCTTTGAAGAAGAAGGTGCTTTCTGGTGTCTCTCTGGAGATGGAGGAGGCCTTCGAATTGGGCGAGACTGCGGATTTCCGGTCGGTGTGTGATGCTGCGGCTGAGATCACCGAACGTATGGCTCCTCGCGGATATGACTTGTGCAGCATTATCAACGCCCGTTCTGGACGATGTTCGGAAGATTGCAAATGGTGTGCGCAGTCTGTGCGCCATCATTGCGATATTGCGGTCTATCCGCTGGTTGATGAGGAGTCTGCGTTGGAGGGGCTGAACCTCTCTTATAAACGTGGGGTTGCAAAATATTCGTTGGTGACGAGTGGCAAACGCTTGTCTGATGCTGACTTGGAGAAGGTATGCAGACTCTATGCCCGCTTGTCGGAAGAGAATAAATGTTCGCTTTGTGGCTCGTTGGGCCTGCTCTCCAAAGAGCAGTTGCTGGCTCTTAAGCAGGCAGGCATGAAGAGGTTCCATTGCAATTTGGAGGCGTCGCCTACCTTTTTCTGCAATCTATGCACTACTCATACGACGGAAGATAAAATGCGTTCCCTGCTTTGGGCTCGTGAGGTGGGGCTTGAAATCTGTTCGGGTGGCATCATTGGCATGGGTGAGAGCCGTCGGCAGCGCATCGAGCTGGCCTTTGCTTTGAGAGCATTGGAGGTACCTTCCATTCCAATAAATATTCTGGACCCGATAAAAGGGACGGAGTTGGAACATGTGCCTTTGATTTCGGATGAGGAGATTTTATTGACGGTCGCCTTGTTCCGCTTTGTCAATCCTACGGCTTATCTGCGTTTTGCGGGAGGAAAGGCCCGCTTGCCCGAAAGGACATTGGTTGAGGCTGTTCGTATTGGCGTGAATGCCGCCATTGTGGGCGATTTGCTGACAACCTCCGGCACTCAGGTGGAGGCCGACCGTAGCCGTTTTGTTCGTCAAAATAGGTGATTGCTTGATGTATTGGAATAATCGAAAAACAGAAAATATATGGATTTGAATTTTGATAGGGAGCATCTCTGGCACCCTTACACCTCGATGGTAGATCCGTTGCCGGTCTATCCGGTAGTGGGCGCGTCTGGTGTCTATCTGGAGCTGGAGGATGGACGGAAATTGGTAGACGGCATGTCGTCATGGTGGGCGGCGGTGCATGGATATAACCATCCTTATCTGAATGTGGCGATTGAACGCCAGTTGAAGAAGGTGAGCCATGTCATGTTTGGCGGAATCACCCATGAACCCGCCATTGAACTGGGCAAACGGTTGCTGCTGATGGTGCCGCAGGGGCTGACGAAGATCTTTTATGCGGATAGCGGATCGGTGTCGGTCGAGGTGGCCATGAAGATGGCTGTTCAGTATTGGTATTCGAAGGGTAAACCACAGAAGTCTAATTTTCTGACGATTCGGAAGGGTTATCATGGCGACACTTGGGATGCCATGTCTGTCAGTGATCCGGATACGGGAATGCACAGCCTTTTTGGTCCGGCTTTGCCGAAACGTTTTTTTGTGGAATCTCCTTCCATCGGCTTTTATGATGAATGGAAGGATGAGTCGTTTGAACCGATGCGGAAGGCTTTGGCCGAACATGGTGCCGATTTGGCTGCCGTGATTCTGGAACCTATCGTACAGGGTGCGGGAGGTATGCGTTTTTACCATCCCCGCTATTTGGCGGAGCTTCGTCGTTATTGTGACCGGTATGGAGTGTTGCTCGTCGCAGATGAAATTGCCACCGGCTTCGGCAGAACGGGCCGTCTGTTTGCCTGCGAATATGCGGACGTCTCTCCGGATATTATGTGCATAGGAAAGGCTTTGACGGGCGGTTGTATGACCTTTTCGGCTACTTTGACGACGGATGAGGTGGCTCTCTCCATCTCTTCCAAAGATCCGCGGGCGTTTATGCATGGTCCTACGTTCATGGGCAATCCTTTGGCTTGCTCGGTGGCGTTGGCTTCTCTTGATCTCCTGGAGAGTGGAGGCTGGAAGTCTCGCGTGTCTGCCATCGAGATGCAGTTGAAACGGGAGCTGGAGCCTGCCCGTTCGCTTGCTTGTGTGGCCGATGTCAGGGTGCTGGGTGCCATTGGTGTGGTAGAGACCAAGTCTCCTGTAGATATGGCTTTTTTACAAAAGGCCTTTGTGGAACGTGGTGTATGGATTCGCCCGTTCGCCCGTTTGGTATATGTGATGCCTCCCTATATTATCTCACAAGAGGAGTTGAGTAGATTGACTTCGGCTTTGGTCGATGTTCTTTCCTTGGTCTCCTGAATGGTTTCACTTTATTGTAGGTCTTATTATGCAGATGAAGGAAAAATTGCAAATGATAAGGGATGCGGGGGCTTACCGGAGTCTCTCTTCCATCTCCCATCAGGGAAAGTTTATTGAGGCAGACGGACGGACGATGTTGAATGTCTCTTCCAATGATTACCTCGGATTGTCCGGTTTGGAGTCGTTAAGGCAGGAGTTCGCCTCCGTCTGTGACCCGACTCAAGCGTTGTATTCCGCTTCGTCGGCGAGGTTGCTTACCGGAAATTTCCCCGTTTATGGAGAGTTGGAGTCATTGATTGCCTTACGTTATGGACGGGAGGCGGCATTGCTACTCAATAGTGGCTATCATGCCAATGTCGGTATCTTGCCGGCTATCACCTCTCCGTCGTCTCTTATCTTGGCAGATAAGTTGGTCCATGCCAGTATGATTGATGGCATACATCTCAGTAGGGCAAAAGCTATTCGCTATAGGCACAACGACTATGCGCAGTTGGAGCGTCTGTTGGATGATAACCAAGGTAGGTATGACTCGGTGGTGCTGGTTACGGAAAGTGTTTTTAGTATGGATGGCGATATCTGCGATTTACGTAAGATGGTTGAGCTGAAACGGCGATATCCGAATGTGATGCTGTATGTGGATGAGGCTCATGCGGTGGGTGTGTGTGGCCCTACGGGTTTGGGGCAGGCCGAGGCGCAGGGTGTCTTGCCGGATGTGGATCTTCTGGTGGAAACCTTTGGTAAGGCGTTGGCCTCTGTCGGAGCTTTTGTCGTGACTAATGAAGATATGAAACAGTTGTTGATTAATAGAATGCGTTCGTTTATCTTCACTACGGCTTTGCCTCCTGTCAATGTGATGTGGAGTAAGTTCGTTTTCGGGAAACTAGCCTCCTTTACGGAAGAAAGGAATCGTCTCCGCTCTTTGGAACGTATGTTGCAGGTTGCCTTCCCGGACCGTACGGTCTCCTCGCATATCTTCCCGTTCCTTGTGGGCGACAGCCACGAATCGGTTCGTTTTTCGGAATGTCTCAAACGTAAGGGCTTTTATGCCTTGCCTGTTCGTCCGCCAACGGTGCCGGAGGGAACGTCGCGTATCCGCTTCTCTCTGACGGCTCAGATGACGGAGGTGGAGATTGCCCGGATGATAGATGTGATAAAGGATATTTCGTCTGAATTTGTAAAGGAGAACAAAATATGAGACATTATTTTTTAAGGAAGAAGAACTCGCCTTGTTTGCTTCTTCTCTTCTCTGGTTGGGCTACTGACGAGCGTTTGTATGCCAACTTTCATCTTCCTGATGATTGTGATATATGTGTGGTGTCCGATTATGTGGATAGTTATCTTGATTTGGATGGGTTTCGAAGTTATCGGAGCATCCGGCTCCTTGCTTGGTCGTTGGGCGTCTTTATGGCCGATGCCGTGTTGCGTGACGAACGGTTGCCGTTGGTGTCGGCGGTGGCGTTGAATGGCACAATCTCTCCTGTCCATGATGAGATGGGAATACCCAAAGATATATATGAAGGCACTTCCGGTAATTTGAGCGAGGCTTCGCTTTCTAAGTTTTATAGGAGGATGTGTGGCGATGCTGATTCTCTGGATCTATTGCTCTCTTCCCGTCCTGACCTCTCGGTGGCGAGGCTTCGCTTGGCTCTTGATTTTGTGGAGAAATTGGCGGCGGAGTCTCCGTTCCTCTCTTCCGGGTCTGTTTTCAAAAAAGTGGTTGTTGGTACGAAAGACCGCATATTTCCTCCTTCCAATATGATACGGGCTTGGCAGGGCTTTTCGGAATTGCTGCTGATTGATGTGCCTCATTTTGATTCTAATCTAATGGAAAATTTGATGTATGGAGAGTAGCGCGGAAGAGTTGGTGGGTTATCGTTTTGCGAAATCGCGAGGCAGCTATGAGCAGGCTGCTTCGACGCAACGGTATATGGCGGAGGCTCTTGTGAAAATGTTGCCTGCGCAGGCTCCCGGTTCTGTTTTGGAGATAGGCTGCGGTACGGGGCTGCTGACGAGGGCTTTGCTACGTGTCTGCTCGCCTTCGGTCTTGCATCTGAACGACATCTCTTCGGGCTTTGAGTCTGGCTTTCGCTCTTTGGACCATATTCCTGGTTTGCGTTGTCTTTGTGGCGACGCCGAACATTACCCGTGGCCGTGTCGGTATGATTGGGTGGTCTCTTCGTCTGTTTTTCAGTGGTTCGCCGATTTCTCCGCATTCGTGGACCGCATCGTCCGCTATCAGAATAGGGATGGAGTTTTGGCCTTCGGTACCTTTGGCCCTGAGAATATGAGGGAAATCCGTGCGGTGGAGGGCGTTGGCTTGGATTATCTCTCGAAAGATGAATTGCAATCTTCTCTGGAGAGGTGTTACCATACGCTGGAGTGTAGGGAGGAGGTTTTGCAGTTGGAATTTGCTTCTCCTTATCAGGTCTTGAACCATCTTCGGCAGACGGGTGTGAATGCTTTGTCCCGTCAGGTGTGGACACCATCCCGGCTTCGCCGTTTTGAGGAGTCGTATGTCCGCCTATTCTCGAAGGGTGATAAGGTGACGTTGACCTATCATCCTATTTTCTATGTGGGTAGAAAAAAAGATGATTTTTGACGATTAGTGATCATGAAGAAATAACTTACTAAAGTTCGAAATATCTTGAAAGTATGCTTTTTAGACATTGCATTGACAGCAAACATTTCGTAGATTTTCGAACATGATTTCTAAAACGTCTCTTTTTCAACAGGCGTACACTCGCCTTTGGCCGCGGAGGAGGGGAGGTGCGTGCCGCAGCGTGAAAAAACCTTTTTGCCCGAGGTACGAAGGAATAAAAAAGGTTTTAGCGGAGGGACGTGCCGTACCTCCCGGAAAGCGGGCAACAGCGCAGGCACTTTTGCTTACTTTTCTTGCCGGAGAAAAGTAAGTGCCCGTCCGGCAGGAGGACGGAAATGATTGTCGTGTATGGTGCATTCCTCCGGAATGCGGTTGCCGATGCCTATTTCCCCCTCTACAAAGAGATAATGCCTATGGTATTTTGTCAAAAATAGTCATAAGTTGTTTTTTGCCGATTACTTAGTAATGGTTAAAGAATAACTTCCGCAACTCTTTAACAGAAAACGCTTTGCATTTAAATCTTGGCAAGCAGAAATCTGCGGAAGTTATTTTTTTTACTGTTACGTACTTGTAGATATGTTGTTAGTTCCGGATAAGTAGGTTGATGATTGAAATAAATTTAAAAAACGAATATATGGTTCTTTTTGTTTCAGGGATAGATACCAATGTTGGCAAAAGCATCGCCACGGCCTATCTGTATAAGAAGATGCTTTCGGAAGGGGTGAGTGTGATTACCCAGAAATTGGTACAGACGGGATGTGTCGATACATCCGAGGATATAGAGACACATCGCAGACTGGCACAGGTGGGGGTGTTGGAGGATGACAGGGAAGGCTTGACCTGCCCGTATATCTTCACGCATCCTTGTTCTCCGCATCTGGCGGCCGAACTTGACAACCGACTGTTGGATGTGAATCGTATCCAAGCGGCTACTGAAGCCTTGTCGGTAAAGTACGGGATGGTCTTGTTGGAGGGCGCTGGTGGACTGATGGTGCCGTTGACCCGTGACCTGCTGACCATCGATTATGTGAAGGTGTGCGGCTATCCGGTTGTCTTGGTCACCTCTGGTAGGTTGGGCAGTCTCAACCATACGTTGTTGAGTTTGGAAGCCATTCGTCATAGGAATATGAGCCTGCATTCCGTCATTTATAATCAATACCCCTCTTCCGATGCTCTGATAGAGCGGGATTCTCTGTCGTTCATCCGGGACTATTGCGGGAGATATTTTCCGATGGCAAAGGTGGAGGTGATGCCACAGATGGAGGTTTGACCTGCCCTTGGCGGAAGCGGGTTCTCCGTTGTCGGTTCCATTGGAAGATTGTCGGCGTGGATGGAATATATTTTGAAGTCAAGAAAGTGTTGAGCGCAGAAATTGAGTATATTTGTGGCCGTAACAAAGAAAAAATGTTCATGAAGAAGGTATTTTATTTATTTGTGATAGGTTTTATCTCCTATTCTTGTGTCAGTAGCAAGAAGTTGGATGCGGTACAGGAAAAACTAAGTGACTGTAATAAGGTGACTGCCGAACAGGCGCAGGCTCTGTCTGATGCACAGGTGCGCATTTCCAATCTACAGAACGACTCTACAGCCATGCAGAAAAAAATGGCTTCCGTCATTGCCGATACGGTAAAACAGTCGAAAGAGTTTCATCAGAACCGTTTGGCGTTGGAGGCGTTGCAGAACCAGTATAAACAATTGAACGACCAGATAGGAAAGTCGCAGAGCGAAAGCGAGATAAAGGCATTGTTGGCAGACCTTCAGCGGTCGCAGGAGAAGCTGCAGGTGCGTGAAGACGCGCTAGTGAAGGCGGAGAAGGATTTGCAGACTTCTACCTTAGCCTTGTCGGAGAAGGAGAAGAAGGTGCAGTCTCTTTCCAAAAAAATCAGTGATCAGGATAGCCTTATGAAAGCTTTGCGATGGAAAGTGGCCAATGCTCTGAAGGGATATGTGGGCAACGGATTGGAGGTGGTCAATAAGAACGGAAAGGTCTATGTCTCTATGGATGAGAAGTTGCTCTTCAAATCAGGAAGTTGGGATGTGGACGAAAAGGGAGCTGCTGCCTTGGATAAAATTTCTAAGCTCTTGGCCGAAAACAAAGATATTCATGTCGTGATAGAGGGTCATACGGATGATGTGCCATTCAATGGCAAGGGAAATGTTCAGGACAATTGGGATTTGAGCACGAAGAGGTCTACTTCTATTGTCCGTATCCTTCTGAACAATAAAGAGATTGCTCCCGCTAGAGTTACAGCTTCCGGCCGTGCCGAGTTTGTGCCCGTTGATGAGGCTAAGACGAAAGAGGCCCGTCAGAAGAACCGAAGGACGGAGATAATCCTCAGCCCTAATATGGACGAATTGATGAAAGCCATCGGCAGCGGTAATTGATATTTGCAGATGCTTTTTAGAAAAAAAGATGAAATTTCGCACTATTGTTGAAATAAAAAAATCGAAGGCCGACATCTCATATCGTGACAATATGATGATGTTCGGCTCTTGTTTTGTTGAGAATATAGGAGAAAAATTAAGGGAACTCAAGTTCCGGATAGATGTCAATCCCTTTGGTGTCTTATATAATCCGGAGTCTATTCGCAAATCGATAGTGAGGTTGCTGGATCGGCGCATCTTTGTCGAGACGGATGTCTTCGAGCGGGATGGTGTTTGGAATAGCTTCTGTCATCATAGTCGGTTTGCCGCATTGTCGGCTTCCGGATTTTTGGAACAGGCCAACCGGACATTGCTGGAGAGTGCCGACCGACTGGAGGATTCGACCGTCCTCTTCTTGACGTTTGGCACGGCGTGGGTATATCGGCTGAAATCGACCGGAGAGGTGGTCTCCAACTGTCATAAGTTACCCGCTTCTCTGTTTGTTCGCGAGCGTTTGGAAATCGAGTATATTGTCAGTTCTTATCGCGAGTTGATTTCTGCTCTGCTGGAACGGCGGACGAAGTTGCTCATTGTCTTTACCGTCAGTCCCATCCGCCATTGGAAGGATGGTGCCCACGAGAACCAGATAAGTAAGGCTACGCTGATGCTTGCCATGGAGCGGTTGCAGGCTCTTTTCCCTGAAAACGTCTTTTATTTTCCTGCTTATGAGATGGTAATGGACGAACTGCGTGACTATCGTTTCTATGCCGAAGATATGTTGCATCCTAGCGATATGGCCATCCAATATATATGGGAACGTTTCTCGGAAACTTACTTCTCGGAAGAGACAAGACAGACTGCGGCCGAGGTTGCCAAACTGATGTCTGCTTTGCGGCATAGACCCTTCAATCCGCAGAGCGAGTCGTTTGAGAAGTTTGAAATCCAGACAAAAGCTCGTATTGCGGCATTCCACAAAAAAAATCCACAAATAGATTTTTGATGTGGAGACTCGAATTGCCGCGTCTCTGTGATGTATTTCCCTCCGTTTTTGTTCTTGTACAGATGTTGGCCAAACATAACTACGATGCTATGGATATGGACAGATAAGGAAAATGTCTACGGCATCTTGTCAAAATCGGCGTGAGTTATTTTCTTGTAATTACTTAGTAATACTCTTCTGCTAGAACGTTGCATGACGGTTGCCGAATTCAAAAAAAACTATTGGAATTTGTCGTTTTCACCAAACTGGCCGATGATCCGGTGCGTAAAACCTGTATCTGGGCCGGAATGCGTTCTCTCAAAGAGGCTACGTGGCTGATGATGCCTACGCGGCGGCCTGTGGCGTGCAGGTTTTCAAGGGCATTCATCACGGAGGAGAGGCACTCTTCGGATAGGGAGCCGAAACCTTCGTCGATAAAGAGCGTCTCCATGTTGAACTTCTCGTTGTTGAGAGAGGCCAGACCGAGGGCAAGGGAGAGGGAGACGAGAAATGTCTCGCCGCCTGATAGCGTGCTGGCTGCCCGTTCTTCGCCGCCCATCTCAAGGTCTCTGACCAGGATGGCGAGCGACCCGCTGCGGCAGGTCAGTTCGTAGCGCCGGTTGAGCGAACGTAGGTGGTGGTTGGCCTGCTCCATAAGTAGTCGGAGCGTATAGGATTGGGCTATGTTGCGGAATTTTTTTCCGTCGGCAGAGCCCAGTAGTGTACAGACGGGGTTGGTTACGTTTTCGTAGTAGTGCAGCTTTGCCTGATAGTCGTCCTGTAGAGTTCGCATCTTCTGCCGGTTCTCCTCGTCGTTGCGTAGTGCGATGGTGTACTCCAACTTTTGTTTGTTGGTCTCTTCCTTTGTTTGCCTGCATTCTATAAGCAAGTTGTTCATCGTCTCTTCCGTCTCTCCGTCGTGCGGACGAGGTGTCGTTGCCTCGTGTTTGGTCAGTTCCTCTTGGCAGAACTTGACATTGTTGCAGCTTGTCAGCCAACGGTTGTTTATTGCATCTATCCTGTTTCTATATTCGCTTATCTGTTGCGGTGAGAGTCGGTTCATCTGTCTCAGTCTCTCGGCAGAGATGGCCTGTTCATGTGTCTGGTTGTATTTGTGTAGGAATTCGGTTTCCAGGCTTTGCAGAATGTCCATTTCTTTTTCTGCAGACTCCTTCTGCTTCTGTAGTCCGTTGGCAGAAGAGAGTAGGGCGGCGGTCCTCTCCGTCAACTTGTCTAACGGAGTGGATGGCAGCTCTGTCTCCATCTTCGTACACTCTTGCCCGAACTGTTTTTTCAGACTCCGCAGGGAGGGTGTGCAGCTTTTCTCTATCTCTGTCAGCTTCTCTGTCTCATGCAGCAGTAGCTCCCGCTTTGACGTCTTCTCTTCCCACGTCTTGGCGGCCTCGGCCAGTCCGTTTCTGAACGGCTGTGGCTTTGCTTCCCATTTCTGTTGCCATTGGTCTATCGTGATGGTTGTGTTGACGGTATTTATACAGTCGTCGTAAATCCTTTTCTGCTGTTTGATGATGGCTTCGCCCGTCTTTTTTTCGGCCTCCACGGCCTCCCTTCTCTGCATCTGCGCATGGACGGAGTTCTCGGTGGTACGCAGCTGTTTCTCGAATGCCGTCATCTCTTTTTGGAATGCAGACTCCTTTTCTCTGAGATTTTCGGCCTCTGAGATTTTTGGAGACAATGCGGCCAGCTCCTTTCTTGTTTTCTCCAGTTTCAGCAGGAGGGTCTTGTTTTCTTCTTCGGCATCTTGCAGCGTAGTTATCTGTTTTTCGGGATAGAGGGCGGTGTTTTCTTTTATTCCCCTTTGGATGAGGCTGTTTTTGTTCTCCTTCTGCCCTTTTTTCTCTTTTTGTTGCGTCCGGATGTTGTCTAGTTTGCTTTTAACTTCTATCAGGCTCTTCTCCGCCTCGCACTTCTCCTTCTGGTATTGTTGGAGTATGGCAGACAGATGGTTGTCGTCTAGCGGGTGGTAAACGTTCCCGCATATGGGGCAGGCGTCGCCCTCGTGAAGTGTTGCCCGTAGGTTTTTGACCACGTCGTTGACGGTCAGCGCGCGAATCTCGTACTCTTTTTGTTTCGTTTCAAATTGTTTCTGGCATTCCGACAAACTCTCTTTTGTACGAATTTCCTCCTCTTCGAGCTTGCGTATGTCGATGTCCAGCTGTTCCGTCTCTGTTTTTAATAACAGGAGTTGTTGCAGTTTGTCCTTTACCCTGTTCAGTTCGCCGGTGCTGCGCGTTGCTTGGTTCAGTTCAGCGTTCAGCCGGTCTTTCTGCTGCGTCAGTAAGGGGTAGTTGGCTTCCACGATGAGCATGTGCAGATTCTCTGCCTCGTTGGTCATCGTCTCCCGTCTTTCCTTTTCCTTTTCCAGTTGCTGCTTTAGATTTTCGAGAAGGGTGGTGATTTCCAGCTCCGCTTTCTCCGCCTCCTTGATTTTCTCCCGTTGGAATAGGATGTCCCGTTTCGCTTTTTCTGCCGTCTCCAGCTGATGGATGATCAGCTTGTGCTGTACAAAGGTCCTTTCGTTTTTTCCTTCACATTCCATCCACTCTTCCACTTTACGGAGCTCCGTTTTTGTCTTCTCGTTCTGCGACTGCAGATTTTTAAATGAGCCTTCTATTATGGCAATTTGGAGCGGAATCATTTTCAGGTTATTTTCTATATCCTCTCTTTTTGCTCTTGTGTTTTCCAATTGTGAGATATGTTGCCTTATCTCGGATGTCTCGTCAAACATGGTTATGAGCGAGTTCGTGTTTCGTGTTTCGTCGGATTCTTTGACCGTCTCCGCTTCTTTTTGCCTTGTCTGGGCAGATAGGAGCTCTGATTTCTTCTTCCCGAAATCTTTCATCCATTGTATCTTCGACTCCAACAGCTTCTCCTCTTTCTCGGCCGACTGTATCTTTACGTTTAGTTTGTCGCACTCGTCGGTGATGCTTTTTTTTGAGGCTTCGTCCAGTAGTTGTATGCCGCTGATTTTATCTTTGGCGGTTTTGAAATCCTCCTCCGCTTTTTTGTTTTTTTCGTAGATGGTTCTTGAAATTTTGGAGTAGATGTCTGTCCCTGTCAGCATCTCCAGAATCTCGGCACGCTCGTTGACCTCGGAGTTGACGAACTTGGCAAACTGGTTTTGTGCTAACAGAACGGAACGGGTAAACTGTTCGAAGTTGAGGCCAATGAGGGCGTCTATCCGTTTCTGTACGTTCTTGTTGTCCGTCAGTCCGGAGTTGAGGTCGATGAGTTCTCTGGAGATGTTCTGCATCTTTCCATCGGGTTGGTTGCGAGAACGGCGAACCTGCCATACGGCCTTGTATCTGTGGCTGTCGTCCATTTCGAACTCGATGGCAGCCATTCCGGCACCTGTGCCCCTGCGCAGTATGTTGCGTCCATCCTTCACATTCAGGTCGCCGTCTATCATTTCCCTACTGGGCGTGTTATGGAAGCGGGGTGTGTCGTTGTACAACGCCAAACAGATGGCGTCCAAAATTGTCGATTTTCCGGCACCGGTCTCTCCGCATATCAGAAATAGTGGCTCTTTTGCCAATATTCCTTCGTCAAAATGGATTTCAGCCTTCTCTATGGAGGCAAGGTTTTCTATGCTGATTTTATTTATCTTCATTATTTGTGTAGGATGAATGAATGGATAGTGGAACGGTTGATCTGCTCGTTGTAGCCACCCACGTTAAACAATGGTTTGAGGTGTTTCTCTTCATGATGCTTCGTCGTTTGGCTCTTCCTCCGAGTGAAGTATGTCGTTGACGAAGTTTTGCATCTCGTCCGTCATTTCGCAGTTGGTGCTTTCTTTGTAGAATTGTTTGGCCAGTTCCATCGGCGAGAGCCGTTTCATCTCGTTGATGCTTTTTATCTCTATCTCTCCGGTTGTACGTTTCCGTTCCGGGAAGTGGGGCTCTATGAGGCAGAAACGGGCCTCCTTTCCCGAAAATGCCTGCTGTATTTTGGCCGTCTGTGTGGGAGTCAACGGTGTCTCTGTCTCCACCTTCACACGGACGTATAATCTTTTGTCGGCTGGAATCTGGCAAATCTCGTCCATCACCTCGTCGTAGGGTAGAGGCTTGGCAGGAATGTCGGCAATGGGAATTAGCGGAGTTATCTCTTTCAGCCGGATGCTGACAGCCTCTTTCTCTATGTCGGCGATGACGATGGAGTGTGGATATTTCTCGTCGAACGAGATGGCGAACGGTGAGCCTGAATAGCGGATGGATTCTTCCTTTCCGATTTCTTGAGGGTGATGAATGTGGCCCAAAGCCCAATAGTCTACGTCTCGGCACTCTTTTAGGCAGGCGGACGAGATACAGTCCAAACCGCCGATGATGTTGGTGTCGTGACCTTTCGTGTCGCATCCCCGCACGTAGAAGTGCCCGGTGGCGACGGTTGGCAATGTGTTTCCGTCTCTCCTGCTAAGTATGTTCCGGTAAAAGTCCGTTACTCGTTGTTCTATGCTTTCTTCTCCGTTCTTTGAGGGATAGTTGTTCTGGTATATGTAGGGAGCTGCCACTACCCATCCTATTTTAGTCCCGTTGCGGGAGATGGGAACCAGCATTTTTTCGTATAGCACAATGGGGTCGTTTCCATCGGAACTCCGCTCCATGGTGCCTACCACCTGCACGTTGAATGCGTCCCAAAGTAGTTTTGGCGCTTCTATTCGGGAGGGCGAGTCGTGATTGCCGGCGGTGATGATTATCTGCAGGTCTTCATCGCATCTGGACAGTTTGACAAGATTCCTATAATATATCTTTTGGGCGGCGATGGGTGGCGTTGCCGTGTGAAAAATGTCGCCCGATACAATCAGTACGTCAGGTTTCTCTTCTTGGACGATCCGAATCAACTGTTCGAAAAAGAACTCGTGTTCATCCTCCCTGTTGTATTGGTAAAACAGGTGTCCTATGTGCCAGTCGCTCGTATGTATTATCTTCATAAAAACGGAGTGAAAAATGAATTTTATTTGCACCATAAAATTAGTAAAATATAGATATGGAAAACAGAAAAATACAATCTAATTCATCCGTCCATCCAATTAACCCGTCCTGTATATCCTGTCAATCCTGTCAATCCTGTCAATCCTGTCTGATTTTTTTCATCCAATCCATCCGGGCTTCGAGTTAATTGTTGTGGTTAACTTTTGTCCGTGTTAAATTTGAAATATTTTTTATATTGCATAAACATTAATTGTTTTGAATAATGAAATTTGTTCGTATATTTGCATCGTTTTTATGGACGATGTCTTTTTTTTTACCTTTTTTTGTGTTTTGGCATGAATGTTGAACATCTAAATTTATCCAAGTAGAAATGAAGTTTAATTATTTGTTTTTAAGTTTGATATAGGTTTGGAATTGACGGTTTGAGAGAAATACTGAAGATTTGATTTGAATACTAGAATACATTTGAATTGCATATTCCCGAATTGAATTTCTTGAAAAAAGAAATGATACTACGCTTTTTTAATTTTGAAAGGAAAAGTCGCGAGTCTTAGGATAAGCGGCTTTTCTGTTTTTTTTAGTGAATGTTTGGTAAATATGCTAGACTATAATTATTGTGAATCTGATTGTTGATGAAATATTTTGTATTTTTTCTAAGTTTTGTAAGGTTCTATTTTTAGAAAGAAAACATCCTCTTCCCTGAAATGTAGTGAAACTGTATTTTGCCATATTAAAGGATTTTAACGCGAAAGGTTGAGCTTGTCTCACTTTTTTAAGGTTCATTTTTGAATGGAGAGCGTAAAGTGCGGTATTTTTTATAAATTTGCAACTTGTGTTTATTTACTCAAAAGGATAACAAAAGTGGGAAAAACCAGATATATTTTTGTTACAGGAGGTGTTACCTCCTCTTTAGGAAAGGGAATTACAGCCTCTTCTCTTGGCAATCTGTTGCAGGCAAGAGGTTACCGGGTTACTATCCAAAAGCTAGACCCATATATAAACATCAATTCAGGGATGCTGAATCCCTATGAGCACGGAGAGTGCTACGTGACGGATGATGGGCATGAGGCCGATTTGGACCTCGGACATTATGAGAGATTTCTGAATATAAGGACCTCTAAAAACAGTAACGTCACCACTGGCCGTATCTATCAGAGTGTCATAGCCAAAGAGCGTAGAGGTGATTATCTGGGAAAGACGGTTCAGGTGGTGCCCCATATCACAAATGAAATAAAACGTTGCATACAGCAGCTGAGTGCAGGGTCTGAATATGATTTCATCATCACCGAGATAGGTGGTACAGTCGGTGATATAGAGTCGCTCCCTTATGTGGAGAGTGTGCGCCAAATGTTATGGGAGAAACCGGACGATTGTCTTTGCATCCACCTGACGTATGTCCCTTATTTGGCTTCTGCCAAGGAGCTGAAGACGAAGCCTACCCAGCATTCCGTGAAGGAGCTTCTGGAGTTGGGCGTTCAGCCTAATATCTTGGTCCTGCGAACGGAACACCCGTTGACGAAGGATCTGAAACGGAAGGTGGCTTTGTTCTGCAATGTGAGTGTTGATTCGGTGATAGAGGCGCTGGATGTGCCATCCATCTATGAAGAGCCGATTAAGATGCAGGAGGAGGGCTTGGACTGTGAGGTTCTGAAGAGATTCGGGATGCAGCTGGAGCCGGCAGCCGATTTGTCCAGATGGAAGATGTTTGTGGAGAAACAGAAAAATGCCACGCAGCCTATCCGAATAGGCCTTGTCGGTAAATACGTGGAGTTGCCGGATGCCTATAAATCCATCCATGAGGCGTTGATCCATGCTTCCGTCTATCAAGATAGATCGCTGGAACTCTCTTTGTTCCAGTCGGAACAGATTACGGAGGCGAACGTGATGAAGAAGTTGGAGGGCCTAGACGGTATCGTTGTGGCTCCCGGTTTCGGACAGCGTGGTGTGGAAGGCAAAATGATAGCGGTCAAATATGCGAGACTGAACAATATTCCGTTTTTGGGGATAGGTTTGGGTATGCAGTGTGCGGTCATCGAGTTTGCCAAGGATGTGGTCGGATACTTTGATGCCAACTCTACGGAGATGAACGACAATGCCGAACATAAGATTTTTGACCTGATGATAGAGCAGAAGGCGAAAGTCCGTAAGGAGGGAACGATGCGCTTGGGTGCGTATGACTGTGTGTTGAAGGAAGGTTCGGTGGCATACTCTGCTTATGGCACGAAAAAGGTGAACGAGCGCCATCGTCATCGTTTTGAGTTTAATAATGCTTATCGCGCTAATTTTGAGGAGGCTGGCATGGTTTTCTCCGGTGTGAATCCGGAGTCTGGACTGGTGGAGATAGTGGAACTGCCTAAGCTCAGGTGGTTTGTCGGTACTCAGTTCCATCCGGAATTCAATAGCGCGGTTCTGAATCCGCATCCATTGTTCATGGGCTTTGTGGCGGCTGCGGTCAAGATGGGGGAAGAGAAAAAATAGAAAACAGTAATATTTTAAATATAGATGGATAAAAATACAATTACAGGACTGGCTCTGATAGGAGTTATCTTTTTCGGATTCTTTTGGATGAACCAGCCTAATGAGGAGCAACAGAAGGCTCAAAAACGATATCAGGACTCGGTGTCGGCAGTTATGGAGAAAACGGCTAAGGCGCAGGCTGATGCGGAGTTGGAAGCAAAGAAGGCTGCCCAGCTATTTGACGAGAATGATTCTGATTCATTGAAGGCAGCCAAGTTGAACAGTACGTATGGCGTTTTTGCCGGCGCAGCCATCGGAAAGGAAGAGATGGTTGTCCTGAAAAATTGCAACGTGAATGTAGAAATATCCACAAAGGGTGGATATGTGAAGCGTGTGGTTCTGAATCAGTACAAGACTTATGACGGAAATCCGTTGGTATTGTTCTCCGGCGACGAATCTTCTTTGGACTTGTCCCTTCCTGTAATGGGAGGAAATGAATTGAATACCGCCGATTTGTATTTTAAAGTCTCTTCATTGACAGACAGTTCCGTGGTGCTTTCTTTGCCGGCTGGTAACGGTTCGTCCTTGAATTTCGTTTATACCCTGCCGTCTGAGAGCTATATGCTTGACTTTGACATAAAACCGATCAATCTTGGTGGTGTGCTGAAGCCTGCTAAGGATTTGAACCTCTTGTGGAAGACCAAACTGAAGCAACAGGAGAAAGGACGTAAATTCGAAAACAGATATGCGGCCATCTATTATAAGCTGATGGGCGACGGTGTGGAGGAGTTGAGCGAATCTTCTAGTGAATCTGAGTCTGTGTCTCAGAACATGAAGTGGGTCGCATTTAAAGACCAGTTCTTCTCAAGTGTGCTTATTGCGGATAAAAGCATAAAATCTGCAGATCTGACTTCGGAAATGGCTCCGGAGAACTCTTCGTATCTGAAGTATTATACGGCGGAGATGGTTATTCCGTTTAATACGCAGAGTAATGACGAGGTTTCTTTCCGTTATTTCTATGGCCCGAATTGGTACAAACTGCTGAAGTCTTACGACAAAAATCTTACTGGCGATAATGAGTTGGAGCTTAAGCGTCTGGTGCCGCTAGGTTGGGGTATTTTCCGTTGGGTGAACCAGATACTGACCATTCCGTTATTCAATTTCTTCGGTTCTTTCATCTGTAACTTCGGTATCATTATATTATTGTTGACCATTGTGGTGAAAATGATACTCTTCCCGTTGACATACAAGTCGTATCTTTCTTCCGCTAAAATGAGGGTGTTGAAGCCTGAAGTTCAGAAAATCAATGAGAGTATTTCGGATGACAAACCAACGGAACGTCAGCAGGCGATGATGGATATGTATAGGAAGGCGGGCGTCAACCCGATGGGCGGATGTCTACCTATGCTTTTGCAGATGCCTATTCTGGTGGCTCTCTTCTATTTCTTCCCTACGGCTATCGAGTTGAGGCAGCAGAGCTTCTTGTGGGCTTCTGATCTTTCTTCTTACGATGCCATCGTGTCTTGGACTGCCGATATTCCGATCATCTCCTCTACGTTTGGTAATCACATAAGTCTTTTCTGCTTGTTGATGACCATTACGAATGTCATTTATACGAAAGTGAACATGAGTATGACGGATACCGGATCGCAGCAGATGCCGGGAATGAAGTATATCATGTATTTCATGCCGCTCATGTTCTTGTTCATCTTCAACGATTATGCTTCAGGTCTTAGCTACTATTATTTCGTATCTCTTCTGATTACGATAGCTCAGACGTTCATTATCCGTCGTTTCGTGGATGAGGACAAACTTCTGAAGCAGATTCACGAGAACAGGAAGAAGCCACAGAAGAAGAGCGCATGGATGCAACGTCTGGAAGATTTGCAGGACCAGGCGAAGAAGCAGCAGAACGAAAGAAACGTCAGATAAGTTTTTTCTTGACGGAAATTATAATCATAGGAAAAGGGTCGGACGTGTCCGACCTTTTTTTTGCCCGTATGGGAAAAAAGGAAGTCTTGAATCCGAAATGCAGCTGCTTATTTTCCGCACCTTTTTGTATTTTTGCGGATTAAAAAGGCGAGATGATGTTGATATTGGTTATAGTCTATGTATTGATGCTTCTGTTGGTCTCTTTGGTGACGGGCAGGAAACGAACAAATGCGGACTTCTTTTCGGGAGCCAAACATTCGCCGTGGTATGTAGTGGCTTTTGGTATGATAGGAGCGTCCATCTCTGGTGTGACGTTCGTGTCTGTGCCTGGTTGGGTACGTTCCACCAACTTTACCTATATACAGATGTGTATGGGTTTCTTCTTCGGTTATCTGGTGGTGGCCTATCTTCTGTTGCCGCTCTATTATCGGCTGAATCTAACTAGTATATATGGTTATTTGGAGGTGCGTTTTGGTATTAGGGCTAGGCAGACGGGTGCGACCTTCTTCCTTTTGTCTAAGTTGGTGAGCTCGGCGGCGAAGCTGTATGTGGTGGTGCTGGTGTTGCAGCAGTTCGTGTTCGGACAGCTCGGAGTGTCTTTCTTCGTTACTACGGTGGGTGTTGTCTTTGTAATCTGGTTTTATACGTTCCGTAGTGGTATCCGTACCATTGTCTGGACCGACTTCTTGCAGACGTTTTTCTTGCTGTTGGCATTGTCCTTGTTGCTTTACGATGTGACCTCTACTCTTGGATTGGGAGCGAAGGATGCCGTATGTGCGGTTGTCGATAGTGACTATTCCAGACTTTTTGTTTTTGATGATTGGAAAAGTAAACAGAATTTCTTCAAACAGTTTTTTAGCGGAGTGTTTGTCGTTATTGTGATGACCGGATTGGATCAGGATCTGATGCAGAAAAATCTGTCGTGCAGAGACCTTTCTTCTTCGCGTAAGAATATGTTGACGTATGGACTGACGTTCATACCTGTCAATCTTTTGTTGTTGGCGTTGGGTGTCCTGATTGTCCTTTATTTCCAACGTACTGGTATTTCTCTGCCCATGGCAGGAGATAAGTTACTTCCTACGTTTGCCTCCGGATCTGGTTTCTGGGTGATGGGGTGCTTTGTTATTGGTATGGTGGCGTCTGCTTTTTCTAGCGCAGACTCGGCACTGACATCCATGACTACCTCGTTTGCCATAGATATCCTTCGCTTGGAACACGATGACGAACACTTTGTGAAGAGGTTCAGATTGTTGATACACCTTGCATTCTCTCTGTTGATGGTCCTTGTGGTTTTGGGTTTCCGGATGTTGGAGGGTAGCAGTGCGATAGATGTGGTTTATACGATAGTCTCCTATATGTATGGACCGTTATTGGGGTTGTTCTCTTTCGGTTTGTTCACGAAATGGAAGGTCAGTGCGGTATGGATACCCATATCTGCGGTTCTGTCTCCGTTGCTGACCTACGGATTGAGCTGTTGCCTGTTTCGTTATTGTCGTTATACATTGGGATATGAGATGTTGATAGCGAATGGAGGACTGATGTTCCTGGGTTTGATGTTAGCTCGTAAAAAATAAGAAATCCCCATCTTGTGTGGCAATTGTATGGATGTGAAAACCAATTGCATTTTGATCGGAAGCGTATATGATGTTTTGAAATCATCCTATTCTCATGCAAATCCTTTTCTGATATATACGATGCTAGAAACAAATGACAATGGAAGACATTGCCGTACCTCCTCTCGGAAAGAGGCCAATAGCGTAGGCTCTTTTGCTTACTTTTCTTGCCGGAGAAAAGTAAGTGCCCGTCCGGCAGGAGGACAGAAATGATTGTCGTGTATGGTGCATTCCTCCGGAATGCGGTTGCCGATGCCTATTTCCCACTCTACAAAGAGATAATGCCTATGGCATTTTGTCAAAATCGTCATAAGTTGTTTTTTGCCGATTACTTAGTAATGGTTAAAGAATAACTTCCGCAACTTTTTAACGGAGAACTCTTTACATTTGAATTTTGGTAAGCAGAAATCTGCGGAAGTTGTTTTTTTACTGTTACTAAATTGTAACAAGTTGTTTTTTTATCATTGCTAATGTGGTAACTTTGTGTTGAATTTAGTATAACACGATACTTTTTATGGAGGTAGAGAAAAATTCAGTCAAAGCATGGCTGTTGGCAGCACGTCCGAAGACGTTGGCGGCGGCTGTGGTCCCTGTGATGGTAGGTTCTGCATTGGCCTATTATTATGGTTCGTTTAAGGTAGTGCCTGCGTTGGCCTGTCTGTTTTTTGCTGTCATGATGCAGATTGCCGCCAATCTGATAAACGATTTGTATGATTTTTTGAAGGGTAGCGATGGTGAAAACCGGTTAGGCCCGTTACGAGCTACTGCGCAAGGATGGATAACACCTGAGTGTATGAGGATTGGAATCCTTGTGGTGGTGGTCATCGCTTCTTTGGTGGGTTCTGTATTGCTCTTTTATGGAGGCTTTCGGATGATTTTTGTGGGGGCGTTCTGTGTGGTGTTTGCCTATTTCTATACTTCAGGTCCGTATCCTTTGGCTTATAATGGTTTGGGAGATGTGGCCGTGGTCCTTTTTTTTGGTGTGGTGGCTGTCGGTTTTACTTGTTATGTCCAGTTATTGGAGTGGCCATGGCTGGTTACGGCGGTTGGTATAACGACGGGTCTTGTGGTCAATACACTCCTTGTCTTGAATAATTATCGGGATCGGGATACGGATAAGGAGTCAGGAAAACGGACCATCATTGTCCGGTTGGGAGAGAAGTTTGGCCGTTTCTTCTATTTCTGGTCAGGTATTTTGGCCGCAACGGCTGCCTATCTCTCTTTGGTGTTTGACGAGATGTCTGAAGATGCGTCTTTCGGAACTTTTGACATTACATTACTTCTGGCGTTCCCCGTTATTTATGTGGCGTTCCATTATTTCACGTGGCGTCGTATCTGCGTCATTAGGGAAGGTGTTCGTCTCAACTCCCTTATTGGTGAGACGTCTCGCAATATGTTGGTGTTTTCCGTTTTGCTTTCTGTCAGTCTGATCCTATTATGCAGATAACTGAATTTCAGTCGTTGTGTCTTAGTAAAGGGGTCCCATTTTTTTGTTTCCGTTTGCCAGGAGAGGAGAAGGGAAGGATGGGCGTGCAAATCTCTTCCGAGATTTCTTCGTTTCCATCTGTTCATTCCTTGTCCTTGCTGGGCAATAGAACGGGTTTCCTAGTTTCTTCGTTTGATGTCTCTTCCGAAAATAGAATATATTTCATTCAGTCTGATTTCTTTGCGGAAGAGGATGCTCTTCCTTCTCAGTTGGTTGATGCCGTGGCTGCACTTCCCACGAGAGAGTGTAGTTATGGTCTGTCGGATGCAGGACAGATTCAGCAGCGGCAGTCGTATCTCAGTGCGGTGGCTCAACTTATACGGGAGATAAGGAAAGGGTCTGTAAGCAAAGTGGTCTATTCTAGGACGGTTTCAAAAAAAAGCGATTTTTCCGATGGCAGATTACCTTTTTTATATTCCGATTTGCAGAAAGACAATCCGGAAGCTTGTGTGTTCTGGTTCTGTATCCCGGATGTGGGCATGTGGATGGGAGCGTCTCCTGAACTTTTTCTGAGGAAAAGGAATAGTACGGTGGAGACGGTAGCCTTGGCAGGAACGCAGACCTCACCCAAGGAATGGACGTCTAAAAACAGGGAGGAACAGGCGTATGTGGAGCAGTATGTGAAACGGACATTCGAACGGGTTGGGTTGACTGATTTGGATTTGGATGGCCCACAATCGGCAAAAGCTGGTCATGTCTTCCATTTGAAAACGGCCTTCCGTGCAAAAATGCCGGAATCTGTGGAGTGGACCTCTGTATTGGAGTCTCTACATCCTACTCCGGCCGTTTGTGGCTGTCCAAAGGATGCCGCGCAAAGGCTCATCAGGCAGATGGAATTGTCGGAACGGAGTTTCTATTCGGGCTTCCTTGGTCCTTATTGGGGGGATGGTGATTTCGAGTTTTTTGTGAACCTTAGGTCTATGCGGATTGTCTGCGATGAGGCTATTCTCTATGTGGGGGGCGGCATAACGAAAGATTCCAACCCGG